>DATLLC010000289.1:0-19508 GCA_035538015.1 Vicinamibacterales bacterium | reverse complement strand
ATCTGTCAGTCGGCGATCTGTTCGATCGCGTCCGGCAGTCCATGCCGCCGAGCAATCCCGGGTCCGTCCCGCCGGCCACCAAGGTCGACATCCTCGCTTACCTGCTGAAGGGCAACAAGATGCCGGCGGGACGGACCCGGGATTGCTCGGCGGCATGGACTGCCGGACGCGATCGAACAGATCGCCGACTGACAGATCGTTCCACGCCGAGGCGAACTCGGGACCGGCCAGTCCGGGGGCAAATCCGTCACCCGCGAAATCCGGCTGGTGGCAGCTGGCGCACTCCGCCTCGTAGGCGGCCTGTCCCCGCGTGGCCTGCTCTTCCGAGTAGACGCCGTCCCACACGGTCTTGCCCTGCGCGTCCACGCCGCGCTCAATCGCGACGGCCGCCAGCCAAAGCATTCCCACACCGAGTACTGCACGTCTGAACGTCATGTGTTCACACCCTTGGTGACGAGATCTTAACAGTACGTCAGGGTCTTGACGTCTTGGGTCCTGGGTCTTGGGGCTTGAGCTGGTAGTCGTGAGCCGGCAGTCGGCAGCCGGGAGCCTTCAGCGCGGCTGCGGTTTCCGTTGGCCGGGTGCCGGGTGCCCCTTCCGGTTCCCGGTTGCCGGTTCGCGGTTGCCGGGCCCGGCTTGAAGTCGTCAGTCGGTCCGGCTCGACAGGTGCGGGCGAACGACCTCGACGATTTCATCGAGCGCACGGCTGAGCGCGGTCGCGACCTGCTCGCGCTCCTTGGCTGTCAGCGCTGTCAGCGCGCTGTGCATCGGGGTGGTCCGGCTGCGGATCGCGAGGGTCAGATGGTAGTCTCGGGTGAGGTCGAGGAAGCGCTCCCGGGCGATTTCCATCCCCCAACTCTACCCTTGTTGGCACTCCGGCCATTCCCCTCCGGCGCCGATTCGATAAGCCGAACAGATGTTTTGTTTGCTGGTGACACGGGCCTGTGACGCGGGTTAGAATCCCCTACCTGCCGCTCCCGGCTGGGAATGGGTGAGGCAGAACTAGAGGCTGTCCGGTAGCCGTTTGTCTAACGGGGGAGTTGAGCTATGGCAGATGCTCGTTTCCGCTGGGGCGCTTGGTTCGGCGCGATGGGGTTGGCACTGGTAGCCGCTCCGGCCGCCGCACAGAGCCAGCCCGCCCAGGTGACGTTCACGAAGGATATCGCTCCAATCTTTCAGAAGGCCTGTGAGTCGTGCCACCGCAAGGACTCGCTCGGGCCCATGTCCCTGGTCACCTACGAGGAAGCTCGCCCGTGGGCGCGGTCGATCAAGACGCGCGTCGCCGCTCGTCAGATGCCGCCCTGGCACATCGACAAGAGCGTGGGCATCCAGCACTTCGAGAACGATCGCTCCCTGAGCGACGACCAGATCGCCACGATCGTCAAGTGGGTCGACGCGGGCGCGCCCAAGGGCGACATGAAAGACATGCCCGCGCCCGTCAAGTGGCCCAGCGAGGAAGCGTGGAACCTCACCAGCCTCTTCGGTGAGCCGGACCTCATCATCAAGTCGCCCAACTGGACCCAGCCCGCCGTCGGCCAGGACGCCTGGTACAAGCCCGTGGTCGAAACCGGCCTGACCGAGCCCCGCTGGGTGCGCGGCATCGAGATCCGTCCCGGCACCAAGAAGGGCCGCCGCATGACTCATCACGCCCTGGCGCACCTCCAACAAGAGGAGCCCGGCGTGAACGCCGAGGAGTCCGGTGCCGGCCTCTTCATGGAATGGGCCGTCGGCAAGCAGGGCGAGATCATGCGCGAGAACAGCGGCAAGCTGCTCTTGCCGGGCGCCCGCATCGTGTTCGACATCCACTACCACTCGGTCGGCGAGGAGATCAGCGACAACGTCGAGCTCGGCATCTACCTCTACCCGAAGGGCCAGGAGCCGAAGTACCGGCAGACCCTCGCGCTCTGGAGCACCATCCAGGGCGGCAACCGCGCGCTGGACATTCCGCCCAACTCAGTGGTCATAACCCAGAACTTCCACGTCCTCAAGAAGTCGGGCCGTCTCGAAAATTACCAGCCGCACATGCACCTGCGCGGCAAGGCGATGTCGCTCGAGGCCATCATGCCGGACGGCAAGATCCAGATGATCAGCATGGTCAGCGAGTACAACTTCCAGTGGATGTCCAACTACGTGTACGCGGATGACTACGCGCCCCTGCTGCCCAAGGGCACGATCCTCCGCATCACGTCGTGGTACGACAACACCACTGCGAACAAGAACAACCCCGATCCGAATCAGTGGGTCGGCTGGGGCGACCGTACCGTCGACGAGATGGGTCATGCCTGGATCAACATGACCTACATGGAAGACGAAGACTTCAAGGTCGAAGTCGAGAAGCGGAACGCCAAGCTCGGGACCACGACCACCGCGGCCGAGCGGCAGGAACGCGACTAACAGCCGGTTGTGAACAAGGGGGTGCCGAACCAGGCACCCCCTTGTCGTTTCTCCCGTCGAATCAGGTCCCCTTCATCTTTTCTGCTTTCGGAGAACCTCGGATGCACGCGACAGGATCGATTCTCACGCGCGCCGGCATGGCTGCGCTCGTCGGGGCTTGCGCACTCGTCGGAACCGGGCTCGTATCCGCCCAGTTGCTGCCCCTCGACGCGATCAAGGAACACGGAGAGGCGGTGACCGCCGCCTACGAAGGCTGGTTCTACACCCCGGACAAGAAGAAGGCCCTCCTCATCGGCTTCTGGAACCGCAACACGAAGCAGGTGCTCGATATTCCCGTCGGCCCGAACAACCGGATCGAGCCCGGTGGTCCGGATTACGGTCAACCGACGCATTTCGAGCCGCGTCGCGGTTGGGGCACGTTCAGCATCGTCCTGCCGGAGACCTTCACCGAGAAGGACAAGATGACCTGGACGCTCATCGCCAATGGCAAGACCACCGCCATCCCGATGGGCCTCAACATCGACTACATCGTCGAGCCGTACCGCGAGACCGGCATGGGCAACACGCCGCCGATCCTCAAGTTCGATCCGACCGGCAAGACCTTCACCGGGCCGCCAATCGGGATTGGCCTCGAAAGGACCGCTGCCGTCAACGTCGCGACCGAGCTGACCGTCTGGGCGAGCGACGATGGAATCGAAGATCCGCGGTTCCCGCAGCGGGGCACCAAGCCGCTCAACGTCCGCTGGGTCTTGCACCGTCTGCCGGCCGGCGGCGAGGTCAAGTTCGCGGAGGACCGGCCGAAGGTGGATCGGGACGCGGAAGGCAAGGCATCCACCACCGCCACCTTCTCGATGCCAGGCGAGTACATCCTGCGCGCCCAGGGCACGGACCTGTCCGGCGAGGGAGGCGGCGGGTTCCAGTGTTGTTGGACTTCCGTGCTGGTGAAGGTCACGGTCAAATAAGGTGAATCTGGAGATCTTTTGATGTGGTGATGTGGTGATAGATCTCGTGATCTGGTGGTCGTGAGATCTATCTGCTGATCTATCTTCTGATCTATCTGGTGCTGCAAGGGCCGCGAGTCTGAGGACTGGCGGCCCTTCGTGCGTACGGACGATCAGCTGGCGGCGGGTTCGGGCGTGGCCAGGCGGAGACCGAGGGCCGCGCCCTCGACATCCACCACAATCCGCGCGCCGTCCGGGACGTCGCCGAACAGGAGCAGCTCGGATAGCGGTTTCTTGATCGTGCGCTCGATCAGGCGGGCCATGGGGCGCGCGCCGAAGGCGCGATCGAACCCGTTCGTGGCCAGCCACGCCCGCCCGGCCGGCGTGAGCTCGATGGTCAGCCGGCGCTTGGCCACCATGCCCGACAGCTCGGCGACGTGCTTGTCGACGACCAGGCCAATCTCGAGCGGGCCAAGCGCGTGGAAATGCACGGTGGCATCGAGCCGGTTGCGGAATTCCGGCGAGAACATCCGCTCGAGCGCGCCGGTGGCGCGGCTCCCCTCCCCCGGCTCGCCAAAGCCCATCTTGCGGCCCGAGAGGTCCCGGGCGCCGGCGTTGGTGGTCATGATCAGGATGACGTGGCGGAAGTCCGCCTGGCGGCCGTGCGTGTCGGTAAGGGTCGCGTGGTCCATGACCTGCAGCAGGATGGCGAACAGGTCCGGATGGGCCTTTTCGATCTCGTCCAGCAGCAGCACGGCATGCGGCGCCTTGCGAATGGCGTCGATGAGCAGGCCGCCCTCCTCGTAGCCGACATACCCAGGTGGGGCGCCGATCAAGCGGGCGACGGCGTGCTTCTCCATGTACTCGGACATGTCGAAGCGCAGGAACTCCACTTTGAGCACGCGGGCGAGCTGCCGCGCCAGCTCGGTCTTGCCCACGCCGGTCGGGCCCGCGAACAAGAAGTTGCCGATCGGCTTGTCCGCCGACCGCAGCCCGGATCTCGCCAGCTTGATGGCGGACGTGACGTCGTCGATGGCCTGGTCCTGGCCGAAGATGACGGCCTTGAGCTCGGCGTCGAGCTGCTTGAGGGCGGTCTTGTCGTCGCTCGAGACGGCCTGGACGGGCACGCGGGCCATCTTGGCCACCACCTTCTCGATGTCCGCGGCCGTGACCGGCACGCGCTCGCCGCTGGCCGGAGCACTGGGCGACAGGCGCGCCGAGGCGCCGGCCTCGTCCACCACGTCGATCGCTTTATCGGGCAGGTGGAGGTCGCGGAGGTGCCGCGCCGACAGGGTGACCGCGGCCTCCAGCGCCTCGTCGGAATACGAGACATTGTGGTGCTGTTCGTAGGCGCCGCGAAGCCCCTTGAGGATCGCGAGCGTCTCGGGCTCCGACGGCTCCAGCACCTCGATCTTCTGAAAGCGCCGCGACAGCGCGCGGTCCTTGTCGAAGGACTGTTTCACGTCGCTGAACGTGGTGGAGCCGATGCAGCGCAGCGTGCCAGCCGCCAGGGCCGGCTTCAGCAGGTTGCCGGCGTCCATGGTCCCGCCCGAGGCGGAGCCCGCACCCACGAGGGTGTGGATTTCGTCGATGAACAGGATGGCGCGCGGCTGCTTCTCGAGTGCGTCGAGCACCTGCTTGACGCGTTCCTCGAAATCGCCGCGATATCGCGTCCCGGCCACGAGTGCGCCCAGGTCCAGCGCGAAGACCCGCGCGCCCTTCAGCGCCGACGGCACCGTCTCTTCCTGAATCCGCCGGGCCAGCCCCTCGGCCAGCGCCGTCTTTCCCACACCGGGCTCACCGACCAGCAGCGGGTTGTTCTTGCGACGGCGGCAGAGCACCTGCACCATGCGCTCCAATTCCAGCTCGCGGCCGATGAGCGGATCGATTTGCCCGCGGGCGGCCTTGGCCACCAGGTCCGTGGCGTAGGCCTCGAGCGGCTCGCGTGGGGCCGAGGGGCCGGCTTCGGGGTCCGACGGCGTGACTGGCGCCTTCGGGTCGCCGGGCCCGTGCGACAGCGCGCGGAGCAGGCTCAGGCGATCGAGGCCCTGCTTGCGGAGGAAGTAGGCCGCGTGGCTGTCGTCTTCCTGCAGCAGGAACACCAGCAGCGCCCCGCTCTCCACCTGCTGGGCGCTGGAGGACGCGGCGTGGACCACAGCCCGTTCCACGACGCGATCGAAGCCGATTGTGGACTCGGGCTTCACCGCCCGCCGGCCCGGCACGGAGGAGAACGCCCGCTGCAGCACCTCGTCCAGATCTTGCTGCAAGACCGCGAGGTCGATGCGACACGCCTGCAGGAGGCGGAGCGCCAGGGGATCCTCGAGCAGCGCCGCGAGCAGGTGCTCCAGGCTGACGAGATCGTGCCGCCGATCGGCGGCGAGACGGAACGCCCGGCGAATGCTCTCGAGCGTTTCGGGTGCGAACGGTACGGGTTGCCGGCTCACAGCGTGGCCCCTTCAGGCTCTGGCTCCACGGTGACGAGCAGCGGGAACTCCTGTTGCTCGGCCAGACGTTGCGTGGCCCGTTGCTTGGTCTCGGCGACATCACGCGTGTACAGCCCGGCCACTCCGACCCCGGCGTGGTGCACGTGCAGCATGATGGTTCGGGCCTCGGCCGCATCCTTCCGGAACACCGTCTCGAGCACCCAGACCACGAACTCCTGCGTCGTGAAATCGTCGTTGTGGAGGAGCACGCGCCACAGGCGCGGCGTCTCCACACGCTCGTCGATGCGGGAGTCGCTCAGCAGGTCTTCCCGGAGCTTCGCGTCGGCCACGGATTGATTTTAGCCGGGAACCGGGAGCCGGCAACCGGGAACCGGGAACCGCACCAAGAAACTGCTGGCTGCCCGACTGCCGGTTACCGACTGCCGGTTGCCGACTGAGGGTTGCCGGCTGCCGGTTGCCGGCTGCCGGCCGTCAGCGCACCTCACTCATCAGCGCGAGCGTGTTCCCCTCGGGGTCGTCGAAGAAGGCCATCCACAACTCGTGATCCGGCATCCGCGCCACCAGGTGTGGCACACCCTTGAAATGAACCCCGCGACCCACGAGGGTGGCATGGGCGGCGTTGATGTCCGGCACCGTGAAGTAGAGAACCGATCCGGGATGGTCGTACTCCGGGCTGCTCGGCAGGCCAAGCATCAGCCGCACACCCTGGCAGTCGAAGAACGACATCGTCCCCGCGGAGAAGAGAAAGCGCAGTCCGAGGGTGTCGCGGTAGAAGGTCGTCGCCCGCGCGATGTCGTGGGCGGTCATCGAGATCTGTCCAATCGGGGCCAGCATCATCCGGTCAGTGTAGCGCCGGGCCCGGCCCGCTGGAGGCGAGGATCGGGCGAAGCGGTAACCGGCGGGCGATCAGTCTCTTGCCAGCTCCGTCGAGGCGATTCCCAACTTGGCCACAGGGTCGAGGCCGGCGTCGAAGCACCACTCCGCGGGCCCGGGCTGATTCGCCAGGGCGGTCACCCACGCGGTGAATTGCCGGCGGGGCACCGCCCGCGCGCCGAGCGAAGCCAGATGCGGCGTGGCCATTTGACAGTCAACGAGCGGCATGTCCCAATCGAGGAGTTGTGCGGACAGCCACGCCATCGCCATCTTGGAGGCATCGGTTTCACGCGCGACCATGGACTCGCCGAAGAACATCCGGCCGAGTGCCACGCCGTAGAGCCCGCCGACGAGCTGGTCGCCGCGCCAGACCTCGACCGAGTGCGCCAGCCCCTCGGCATGCATCGCGAGGTAGGCTGCCTGCATCTCCGGGACGAGCCAGGTGCCGCCCTCCTCGTCACGCGGCGCCGCGCAGGCGGCGACGACGTCGGTGAACGCCTCGTCGAGACTCACCCGCACGTCGTGCCGGTTCAGCCGGCGGCGCAAGGTCCGGGAAACATGGAACTCGGCGCAGCGCAGCACCATCCGGGGGTTTGGCGACCACCAGAGGATCGGGTCGCCTTCGTTGAACCACGGGAAGATGCCCTGCCGATAGGCGCGGACCAGCGTGGCCACCGACAAGTCGCCGCCAGCAGCCAGCAAGCCGTCCGGGCGGCGCAGCGCCCGCTCGACCGGCGGGAACCTCGCGCCCGGGGCGAGAAACGGGATCATGCTAAAATTCTCGGTCTCTCTTCCGTACGGTGAGTGTAGCTCAGCGGTAGAGCTCCGGATTGTGGATCCGGCTGTCGCGGGTTCGATCCCCGTCACTCACCCCATCTTCAACAGTTTCGTTCGGATCAGCGTCCCTTCAGAGTTCGGCCGAGATCCAGACCGATCTTCGGTTGGTCCACCGTGCCTACGATTCGCACCGCCAGCCTGGTGCCGGCGCCGCCCTTCCGAAAGAGCGGGTCGAAGGGCTTGAGCAGGAAGTGGCGAAGGCCGGTTTGGGTCTCGGACGCGGACGCCGCCAGCCGCACCGTGCCCGTGAAGTCCAGTACTCCGGATTCGAGCGCGTACGCACCCGCGAGATCGACGGTCGCACCATCGACGGAATAGGCGATGTTGTTCAGGCTGATCGTCCCCCTCGCCATCGTGAACCCGGCGTGAATCGTGGACGGCACGCGAGCCACGCCTCCGTCCGTGGGCCGTCCGCGGGCCCGCCGGCTCAGTTCGTCCACCTTCCCCTGAACCGAGTCGCTGGCAAACTGCGCGTTCGCGATCGTGACCGAGCCCGACAACCGCAGCTTGTCGATCACGTCCTGGCTGCCCTGAGGCAGATCGAAGGACGTGGAGAGCGTGACGGCGCCGGTCATCGCCGGGGGCTGGCCGCGCACCGTCAGCCGGAGGATATCCTCCATCCGGGCGTCCTTGGAGGTAACGTCCAGCAGAACGCGCTTGCCCTTGATGCCCTTGGTGCCGACGACGAAGCCCTTGGCCACGAAGCGCGACTTCGCCAGGCGCGCCTCCACCGGATCCAGTTGCACGTCACCGTTGGTGCCATCCACGATCGCGTGGAAGCGGGTGGCCAGCGGCAAGGCGGCGGCCTTCAGCTTCGGAATGCGGAAGTCTGGCGTGTCGGTGGTGCCCGAGACGGCGATGCGATCGATGATCCCGTCGAAGTCGCCGGCCGCGTGCAGCGCCCCGGCAATCCCCTTGATCGACCCGAGATCGGCGTCGAACCGAAAGCGTCCATCGACAGGAGTCTCGCTCGGCTCCTCGCCGTTCCACGGCCCGAAACGGCCGCTGGTCTCGATGTACCCTACCGGCACGGGGTTGGTGAGCGAGGCGGTGAATTGAGACGGCGCAAGCAGCGTGAGGTCGAGGATCTCGAGCGCGAAGATGTCGAAGATCATCGGATCCTTCGCCGGATTGCGGGGCAGGATGCTGAGCCTCGCGTTGGTGGCGGTCAGCCTGGCGATGGCAAACGAGGAGCGATCGGTCGGAGGCTCCTCGATCTCGTTGCCTCGCGGCACGAGCGACGGCATGTCCTGGCGCCGCCTGGGCGGAATCGTCACTTCCAGCCCGTCGAGCGCCACCGCGTTCAGCCTCGCCTGGAAGATGCCTCGCCACGATGCATCGCCCGAGAATTGGCGGACGCTCACGAGCGGCTGGAGATCCGGCCGTTGACGATGGCGGAGGGTCAGCCCACCGCCGGAAACGCCGGGACGAGGCCACAAGTGCGCTTCGAAAGCCTCGAGTGTGACCGCCGCGTCCATGCGCGACTCGAGTGCGCGCACGACCTCGGCACGCAGCCGCGGACCGAGTCGCGCGATGATCACGCTCGACGCGGCCGCCAGTACGAGGACAATGGCGGCCAGAACCAACAGGACGCGATTACGGGACACGGCGAGTCATTGTGACAGACGGACCGCTGACACGGATGCGGATCGACCGCGCTCGAGGACCAATGGAGGGCGCGGACGCATGAATCGTGTCAACGTCGAGCTGGATGCATGGATGACGTGGCTCGAAGCGCGTCATCTCGCGGAGCTGCAATTCCCGGAGGTGTCGCGCGCGCTGCGGGCGTTGTCGTCCGCCTATGTCGAGCGGCGTCAGACCGCGATTGCGGCAGGGCGCGTGCTCGACACGGCTGGAAAGCGCGCCGCGTTCGCGCTCTACTACGGGCCGCTGCACTTCCTCGCAACCCGGCACGTGCTCGAGGCGCTTGACGAAGCCCGAGTGCACGAGGCGTCACCTCGACCCGTGATCGACCTCGGCTGCGGCACCGGGGCCGTCGGGGCCGCGGCCGCTACCTCTATCGGGGCCCACCGCATCCAGGGAGTCGAGATCCATCCATGGGCGGTGGAGGAGGCCCGAGCCACCTACGCGCGCTTCGGCCTCGACGGGGCGGTCACACGCCGCACCGTGGCCCGAATCCATCTGCCCGGCTCGCCGGCGCTCATCGTGGCCGGCTACGTCGCCAACGAGCTGACGGAGGATGATCGCGCCGCCCTCCTGCGGACGTTGACCCGTGCCATCCGCCAAGGTTCGGACCTGCTCGTGCTGGAGCCGCTGTCGGGCCGGGCGGCGCCTTGGTGGCCGGAGTGGTCCACGGCGTTCGCGGCCTGCGGAGCACGAGCGGATACGTGGACGCTCACGCTGGATCCGCCACCACTGACTCGACGGCTCGGGCTCGCGGCCGGGCTCACGCCCACCCTCACGAAACTGCGGACTATCTACGCGCCCGGGGCGATCCGTTAGAATGATCGGATGAGCTTTTCTCGACGGGCCGGCACAGAGCACCGCAGCGTGACCGCACGCGTGGCCCTGGCGGTGCTCGTGAGCGCGTCGATCGCAGCCGGATGTTCCACGGCAACGCCAACCTCGCCGTCCGCGGGGCCTTCCAGCGTCATCGTCGGCGCGGCGTCGCAGGAGACCCCATCGGTGCCGGCCTCGCTCATTCCGACTCCCCCGCAGGCACTCGGGGCGACCCGTTTCCTCGCCTTTGGGGACAGCATCACCGCCGGCGCCCTGTCGGAGTTCGACGGCGGCTTCATCATGGGGGACAGTGCCAACGCGTATCCCACCCTGCTGCTGTCGATGCTGAGCCAGTACAACGCCCCGCAGGTGTTCGCGGTTGTCAACACGGGCGTCCCCGGCGAAACGGCACGCGTCGGCGTCGACCGCTTGCCCGGCGTCCTCAACACACACCGGCCGCAGGTCGTCCTCCTCCTTGAAGGCATCAACGACCTCAATTTCGACGTCCCGCTGACCCAGGTGGCCGGCAACGTGCTCACCCTCGTGCAGACAGCGCGGCTGTTCAACTGCACAGTCCTCGTTGCGACGATGCCGCAGACCTACTACTCCGTGGATCCCACCTCCGGTCGCATCCGCTACAACTCGACCGAGAAGATTAGACCCTTCAACGACGAGGTGCGCCGGCTGGTGTCAGGCTTGCAGAACGTTCACATAGTGGACATCTTCAGCGCCTTCGGGAGCGACCGCTCGCTGATTGGCGGCGATGGCCTCCATCCCTCGCCGGCCGGGTACCAGCGCATGGCCCAGGTGTTCCACCAGCGCGTGTCGCAAATCTTCCCCGTCCGCGGCAGCCTCCAGTGAGGGCCGTGGCCGGCTGAGGTCCTCGTATACTGCCTCTGGCGTGCCCTCGCCCGATCACCTGCCTTCTCCGCCGTCCTCCGCCAGCCACTGGCGGGCCGCCATGTCCGTCGCGTTCCGCGATCGTCCCGCGCGCGCGGCGCTGTTGACGATCTGGCCGCTGGCGGGCCTCGTCCTCCTGATCGTGTCCGTCTGGGCACTGGGGTACGCCGAACGGTGGCGACCGGTCACAGCGATGACGGCCCAGGTGTATCGCGCGGGGAAGGAGCCCATCGCCGAGCGGATTGTCACCTCCCTGGATCCGCTGAAGCTGGCGAGCGACGCCGGCCTCGACCCCCAGGCACCATTCGAGGTCGAGTGGCAGGGTCTGCTCGTGGTGGAAGACGAGGGCACCCATCGGCTCAGGGTCCGCGCCGACGATGGTGTGGCGATGTGGGTAGGTGACCAGCAGGTGCTCGACGAGGTGAAGAACCTCGGCGAACAGCACGTCACGGCACCGGTGCACCTTACCAGGGGACTTCACCCGTTCCGGCTGCGGTACATCCAGCAAGGCGGCGAGGGCCTCATCAGGCTGTCCTGGGCCGTGCCCTCGTCGCGTGAGGAGTTCCATGCGGTTCCAGTGGTCGTCGAAACCGACCCGCCGCCGCTATTCCGGCGCATGGACAAGGCCCTTCGATACCCACGTCAGCTGGCGATTGCCTGGAGCGCTTGGCTGATCACCGGGCTGATGTTGACCGGCGTCCTGCTGGCTGAGCTCGCGGCGCAGGCCCGTCTTGCGGCACTGCTCTCCTGGCCGAACGCGGTCGTCCTGATCGTCATCTCGGGTGCGCTGCTCGGTGCCAACCTGGAGGTCGGCCTGCAGCCCTTTCAGGGATGGGCGCCTGACGAGGTCCAGCCGCGGGACGTCTACTTCGCGGGCGCCTCGGCGTTCGGCGGGGGCTGGTACCACCAGTATCCGCCGCTGCCGTTCTATCTGTTCGCGATCGTCAACGCTCCCTTCACGGTCCTCGAGCACTGGGGACGATTGAGCTTCACGGATCCGCTCGTGTATGCGGACGTGCACCTCGTCGACCGCGGCGTCATCCTCGGCTTCGCGATCCTGACCTGTGTGGCCCTGCTGCTGCTCGCCTGCCGCCTCATCGGCGCGCGGGCCGCGGTGTTCGCGCCTTACGCCCTGATCGGGGTCCCGATTGTCGCCTTCTACAGCAAGACCACCAACGTCGATGCGGCCTACATGTTCTGGATCGTCATCGCAGCATTGGCGTTGGTTCGCGCGGTGACCACCCGCACGGTCGGCGATCATGTGTGGTTGGGCGTCGCGGCGGCCGCGGCCGTCGCGTCCAAAGATCAGGCGTACGGCTTCTTCCCGGGAGCGGCGGTGGTGTTGCTGTGGCTCACGTGGCGGCACGCCGGTGGCGCCTTGCCCTTACGCCTGCGGCGGACGCTGACTAGTCCGGCGCTGTGGGCCGGACTCGTCGCCTTCGCCGCCTTCTACACGCTCCTGCTCGGGGTGTGGTGGAACGCGGAGGGTGTTCGGCAGCACTTCCACCTGATCACCGGCCAGGCGTCCGCGCCATTCCGGATGTTTCCGGCGACCGCTGCCGGCACGGCGGAGCTCGCTTGGACCACCATGATGCTGCTCGGCCTCGTCGTCGGCCCCGTGGTTGGCCTGGCGGCCATCATCGGGCTGGGCCTCAGCGCAAGCGAACGGCCGATCCGCCCCGAGCTGCTGCTGATGTCCATGCCGCTCGGGTATCTCGTGACCTTTGTCGGCGTGGTCGGCTATGTCTACGATCGGTTCCTGCTGGCCGTGGTTCCGTTCGTCGTGCTGCTGGCCGCGCGCGGTTTGGATTGGACACTGAGCCAGATTCGCCGGCCCGAGTGGAGGGGCACGATCACCGTCATCGCGATCGGCGCGCTCCTCTACCCGGCGGTGGCACTGAATGCGCGGCTCGCCGGCGACTCGAGATTCGGCGTCGAGGCGTGGATGCGCGAGCACCTCACCAACGACCCATCGGTGCTCGCGGTCGGCAGCCAACTCTATTTGCCGAACCTCTACCCGTATCAACATCGCATCGTGCAGCGAGCGTCCGTCGCCGAGATCCTTACATGGGACGCCGATGTACTGGTGCTGAACGAGGACTGGCTGGAGCGCCCTGGGCAGCCCTCTGACGAAACGATCGAGCGCGAGCTCGGCGAGGCGCGCTATCGGAGGGCCTTAGCGACCGGACGAACTGGCCCGCCCGTCGGCCTGGGCGGGATTGTGGCCAGTGGGCTGACCGTCGATTCGCTGTTCTCCAATATCGCCAAGACCAGCCCACCAATCTCGATCTGGGTGCGCGACTCTGCCAGCCGCGATGCGGCGTCGAGCGGCGCGGTCGCCGCGCCGGCGGCCGTCGGGGACGGGTTGTCGTATGTCGTGGTTGCGACGCTTGGCCTCTCGCCGCCACCGGGTCTCACCGGCCGCGTGGTCTTTCACTCCAGCCGCGAGGGGCGAAACAAGCTGTATACGCTGGACGTTGCGACCGGTGCGGTGATGCGACTGACGAGCGGCGCCGACCATCGCGACGAAGACCCGTCGTGGTCACCCGACGGAAGGATGGTGGCGTTTGCGACCAACCGCTTCGACCACGCGACGTTCGATATTGCCGTCACCGACCGGCGAGGCGCGTCGGTGAGTCGCGTGACCACTCATGCCGCCTTCGAACAGCATCCGACATGGGCATCCGATGGCCGGAAGGTGCTCTTCTCGAGCGAACAGGACGGCACCCAGGCCGTCTTCGAGGCGCGCCTCGACGGCACGGCGGTCACGCGGCTGTCCGAAGGGGTCGAACGCCGACTGATGCCGGCCGAGGCGCCCGGGGGCCGGCGCCTCGCGTTTACCAAGGGCACGGCCGAGGGCCTCCAGGTGCTGCTGCACGATCGCGAGTCGAACACCGACCGTGCGCTCACCGGCGGACCGATTGGCGCGGCGCGGCCCAGATGGTCGCCCGACGGCTCGCGGCTCGCGTACTACAGACTGGGGAACTCAGGGCGATACGTCGAGGTCCTCGACGTCGCATCGGCCCACGCCGTCCCGATCCGTGTCGAGGGGCTCGCCACGCTGAGCGATCCCGAATGGTCACCCGACGGTCGATTTCTCGTGGCCGCGGGTGCGCCCGAGGCGGGTGACGCCGCGGATTGGGATCTCGTGCTCCTCGACGTCGAGACACCGGGCCGGGCGTTCCGCCTCACGACCGGCGCGGGCAGCGACCGCGCGCCCTCCTGGACCGCGCGGTGATGCCTGGCGCGCCACGAGGCCCCACGCTCAGGGCTCGCCTGCCCTATGACCTGATCGGGTCGGCCGTCGCGGCCTATCTGGTGGCGCGGGCCGTCCTCGTGCCCCTCACCTACGACGAAGCCGCCACGTTCGCCCGCTACATCGACACGGGCGTGACGTCCGTCTTCGACTTCAACGTCGCGACGAACCACTTCCTGAATACGTGCCTCACGTGGCTGTCCTCTCGCGTGTTCGGCGGCGCGCCCTGGGCGTTGCGCCTGCCCTCCCTGGTCGCCGGGATCGCCTTCATCGTCTACGCCGCCGCGATCGGACGGCGAGCGGCAAGTCCCGTGGTGGGATTCGCGGGCTTCGTGCTGATGGTCAGCAACCCGTATGTCCTGGACTATCTGGCACTCAGCCGCGGTTACGGTCTCGCGCTGTGCCTGGTGACGGCCAGCGTCTACAACCTCTTGTCCTGGTGGGATCGTCCGTCCGGCACAGGCGAAGCACGTCGCCGGCTGGCTCGTATCGTGTGGCTCGCAGCAGGCGCCGTCCTCGCCACGTTCACGACCCTGCCGGCGTTCCTCGCGGTGCTCGCGGTCGTGACCGCGCGCCTGGTCTGGACGGCAAGGTACCGGCAACCGCACGCGGTGGAGACGGTCATCCCGAGTGCAGGCTGGAAATTCCTCGCTGGCTGGCTGCTCCTTGCCGCGGGCTTCAGCCTCATGGTGTTTTCGCGCCACGCCGTCCTCTCGCCGGAGTTGTTCACACCCATCGTCGTGCGTACGGTGGGACTTTTCGAGGGCGAGAACGACCAGATCCAGGTATTCAGGCTGGATTCGACGGGGCGCGTGCGCCCGTTCGAGAGGGACGGCCTCGGGATATGGCGCTCCGATGTCGCGCGCAGTGCCTGGGGGCTTCGCATCGAGCTGCCAGGCTCGGTCGACCGCAACCTGACGAGTCTCGAGGTGACCATCGGTACGCAGGCGTTCCGTCGCGACCGCCACGACGGAGGGCCGTGGACCGTCTGGGATGCGGGGACCCAGCGGACCCTGCGGTCCACCGCCGCCCTCTCCGCGCCGCGCTCGCGCATCGGCACGGTGGCCGGCTCTATCAATTGGGGCGGCGATGAGGGCCAGTGGCGGCTGGGCGCCGGGTATACGGCCATCCTGGTAGCACTGCTGGCCATCGGCGCGGCGGCGCTGTCCGTGGCCGCATCGTGGGCGGTCGGCGCGGGCGCCCTCGCTTACGCGGAGGCGCGCCTGTTGGTCTCGGCGCTCCTCGGCGTTGCCGGCCTGGTCGCGGCGCCGTTGTACCTCCTTCGGCGGGATGCGCAGTTGTACTTCGGAGGGTCCTCCGGGCTCGTGACCGACACCATCGGGTCGCTGCTGCACCGGACGGCGTACGGTGCGGTGTATTCGCCCAATCAGGTGCAGCTCGGCCTGGCCAGCCTGGCACTCCTCGCGGCGGCACTCGTGCTCGCCTGGATACTGGCGCCGCGTCACCGAGCGACTCTGGCCGGCTCTGTAGTGGTACTCGCCGTCGTGGCGCTCTCCGCCCTCGAAGTCGTCGCACAGCATGCCCTGCTCGGCACGCCGTGGCTGACCGGTCGCACGGCCCTGTTCCTGCTGCCGCTGCTGTTGACGTTCGTCGCGGTCAGCGCTGATGGGCTGGCCCGATTCGGCCCCCTCGCCCGAATCATCGTGGCCTCCGTCATGGCGCTGATCGCGTCAGCGTCGGTCTGGCATGCGCTCTCGGTCGTGAACGTCGAGAGAACCCTCGACTGGCCGGACGATGCGGCGACGCCCGCGATGCTACGCGAAGTGGCGGCGCGGGTCGACCGATCCGCACCGCGGACGGTTCGCGTCGGCGTTGACTGGATGTTCTACTCCTCGGCACGCTACTACGCCCGCCGGATGAGCGACGCGACCACGACCTACGAAGTCGAGGTCGTGCCGGGAGATGGCGACCCACCACATTTCTTCTACACGGCCGAGCACCTGGATCCGGCAGTAGCCAGCCGTATCGGAGGTTTCGATAAGAGCCCGGCGATACTTTGGCAGTCACGGAGGCCGACCGGGTCGCGCTGAATCGGCGCCAGGGCGGTCGCAAGTACACTGATTGGGTTACGCATGTCGATTTCGCTCGTCGAGAAGCGTCTCCGCTACATCGAACGCCAACGCGCCCTGAGGGCGGCCACACCCGACGCTTTCGTGCACCGCGCGCCGGATGGGTCGGGTGCGGCGAATCGCCACGGCATGCCGAAGCTGCCGGTGGGACAGCGGGAGGTGAACAACTGGCCGGTGCTGGACCTCGGCGACGTTCCCGTTGTCAGCCGCGCCGACTGGCGCCTCGAGCTCGGCGGGCTGTGCGAGAACCCGATCTCGCTGGACTGGGACGCCTTCATGGCGCTGCCGCAGGTGGAAGACGTCAGCGATTTCCACTGCGTGACCACGTGGAGCCGCATGGACAACCGCTGGGGCGGCGTGCGGTTCCGTACCCTGGCCGAACTGGCCGTTCCCTCGCCCGAGGCACGCTTCGTGCTCTGCACCGGCTACGACCACATGCCCGGCACACGGATTCCCTATACGGTCAACGTGCCACTCGCGCGCGCGGTCGAAGACGACGTCCTGCTCGTGCACACGTGGGAGGGTCAGCCGCTGCCCCGCGAGCACGGCGGCCCCTGTCGCATGATCACCCCCAAGCTGTACGCGTGGAAGGGGGCGAAGTGGATTCGGCGCATCGACCTTCACGCCGAGGATCAGCCCGGCTTCTGGGAAACGCGCGGGTACTCCAACACGGCCGAGCCGTGGTTCGACGATCGGTATTCTTTCTAGGTGCGGGCGGGTGCGGACAGGTGCGGGCGGGTGCGGACAGGTGCGGCTGAACGATCGCAAGATAGATCCTCAGATAGATCACCAGATCAACCAATCAACACTTGATCACCAGATCGCCAAATCGAGACATCGCCACATTCGCGACACAGGATCTATCTTGTTCATCGCCCGCGATCTGAGACCGATGCTGGCGGTTGGCGGCGCCCCGGAACCACCTCTCGAGGGGCCGGGACTGCTCTACGAACCCAAGTACGACGGCATCCGCGCCATCGTCGAAGTCGTGGGTGGGCCGTCGGGCACGGCCCGGCTCTGGTCGCGGAACGGCAACGAAAAGACGGCGCAGTTTCCGGATCTCGTGGACGCCCTTCACCGGTGGGCCCGCCGGTTTCGCGAGACGGTAGTCGTCGATGGCGAGGTCGTAGCGCTCGCGCCCGACGGCCGCCCGCTCGGATTTCAGCAGCTCCAGCACCGCATTCACGTGCGCGCACCGGGATACCAGTCGAAGAAGGCGCAGCTGTCTCCCGCCGAACAGCCGGTCGCCCTCTACGTGTTCGATTTGTTGCGCGTCGGCGAGCTCGACTTCCGTGACCTGCCGCTGGTCGACCGGCGGCAGGCCCTGGAGCGCCTGCTCGAGGCACATCCATTTCCCGACCGGACGCTGCGCATCAGCGAGCAGATCGCTGACAGCGGACGGGCGCTGCATGCACGGGCGCAGCACGAGGGCTGGGAGGGGCTGCTCGTCAAACAGGCGCGCTCGCCCTACCGGACCGGCAAGCGCAGCCCGGAATGGCGCAAGCTGAAGCTCGAAAAGGTCGATGATTTCCTCGTCTGCGGCTTCACCGAGCCACAGGGATCGCGGGCACGCTTCGGCGCGCTCGTGCTCGGCCAGCGTGTCGATGACGATCCGGCCGGCCCCCTCGAGTACGTCGGCGACGTCGGTACGGGCTTTACGAACCAGGAGATCGACCGGCTGTGGCGCATCCTGGAGCCGTTGTCCGCCGAGGGCCCAACCCTCGGTGACGTGCCGGCCCCGCTGGCGCGGCGCGTGCATTGGGTGGAGCCTCGCCTGGCCGTGCAGGTGCGCTACACGGAGATGACCGACGAGGGTCGTCTCCGTCACCCGGCCTATCTGGGCGTGAGGGAAGACAAGAGCGCACTGACGATGGATAGGGACGGAGCGCGCGGGAGGAAGCGTCAACCCGGGAGAGAGGATCAGCGCGTGAAGGAGAACGATCGCCAGATTCCCTCGAGCGCCCGAGCGACGCGGCGCGCGCCGCAGTCGCGCGCCGCCGGTCGCGCTCTCGATACGTCAGGGATCGTGGAACAACTGGAGGCGCTCCAGGCGTCGGGCAAGGACGGGCGGATCACGCTTCCGGACGGCGATACGCTGGATGTCACCAACCTTCGCAAGGTCTTCTGGCCCGACATCAAACGGACGAAGGGCGACCTGTTGCGCTACTACGCGCAGATCGCTCCGCTCCTGCTGCCGGTCGTCGAGAACCGCCCGCTGGTCATGAAGCGCCTCCCCAATGGCGTCACCGGCAAGGCGTTCTACCAGCATCGCGCACCCGAACCGGTGCCGTCCGGCGTCCGCACCGCGACGCTGCCGGACGATGACGTGCCGGCGCGGCTGGTGGGGGGCTCGCTGAAGACGTTGCTCTATATGGGGCAGATTGCGTCCATCTCGATGGACCCGTGGTTCTCCACCATGGACGATCTCGATCACGCCGATCAGGTCGCCATCGATCTCGATCCGCAGCCCGGCGCCACGTTCGATCAGATTCTCGACGTGGCGCGATGGGTGCACGACATCCTCGAGCGCGTCAACGTACGCAGCTATCCCAAGACTTCCGGCTCCGAAGGCCTGCACGTGTTCATCCCGCTTCCGCCCGGCACGCCCTACGAGGCCGGCATGCTGTTCTGCCAGATCGTCGCCACCATGGTTGCGAGCCAGCACCCCAAGGTGGCCACGGTGCAGCGGATGGTCGGCAAGCGCAAGGACGGCACGGTGTATGTGGACTATCTCCAGAACATCCAGGGCAAGACGCTCGCGTGCGCCTACAGCGCCCGCGGGAGCGCGTTTGCCGGGGTGTCCGCGCCGCTGACCTGGACCGAGGTGCACGACCGCCCGACCCCGCAGGACTTCACCCTGGACACGATGATGGCCCGCGTCGCGGCCGTCGGGGACCTCTGGGGAGCCATGCGGCGCGACAAGGGCGCGAACCTGCTGGCGGCGATCGAGAAGCTGCGGTGACAGGGAGCCGGCAGACGGCAACCGGCAGCCGCCGTTTGCCGCCCGAACCGTCGGGGTGCCATACTTTCCCTGCGATGCCGACCTTCACGCGACGCGACTGGCTCCGGCTCTCCACCGTTGCGATGGCGGCCGCGGCCCGGCAGCTCCGTGCGCAGGCCCGCCCGCTCAAGATGCTGCTCAACTCCGGGTTCAGCGGCGCCAATGCATTCTTTCTGCTCGCCCAGGACAAGGGCTACTTCAAAGAGGGCGGCCTCGACCTGGTGTTCACCAACGGCGCCGGCGCGTATACCGCGGCCGAGCGGATGATGAAGGAGGGCTTCGACGTCGGCTACGGCGACGTGAACGCGCTCA
>DATLLC010000288.1:0-6891 GCA_035538015.1 Vicinamibacterales bacterium | reverse complement strand
ATGACGCCCGAGCAGCGCGCCGCCCTGATGCGGTTGATCGAGGCTTACACCTCGGTCGTCGCCGACGACCTGGCCGCGGATCGGATGGCGAAGCTGAAGGCGGCGGGCCTGGAGAAGATTACGTTCGCGTGGGCGGGCCCGACCGAGAAGGGGGCGAAGCACTACTACCGCGTCCAGGGCCCGGCCTTCCTCATCGAGTACGACAACACGCAGAACGACGGCAACCACATTCACGCGGTCTGGCGCGACTTCGCAGGCGACTTCGGCCGCGACGTGCTGCGTGAGCACCTGCGCGAGTACGCGCACTGAGCACGGAAGGTCTTGGGTCCTGGGTCCTGGGGGCTGAGGTCTTGAAGTGTTGGGCCGCGCTGGTCGCGACCACGAGGTGTGACGATGAGTCGAATCGGATCGGTTGTGGTGTGGGTGTTCGTAGCCGTTGCGATCGGGCTGGCACGTCAGGCTCCGGCGCCCGCTCCGCCGGCGCCGCCGCCCGGCTCACCCGGTATCTTCAAGTCCGCGGCCGAGCTCGCGGAGGTCCTGCGCAAGGCCGCACCGAACGCGGCGGGGATGACGCTCTCGCCGGTTGCGCTGAACGATCAGTATCGGATCAACCTCGTCCACCGGTCGAAGGCTGCCGGCGCGCTCACCCATCCAGGCAACTCCGAGCTCCACTACATCGTCGACGGGTCCGGCACGGTCGTCACCGGGGGCACGATCGTCCGCGGCCAGGGCGCCGGCGACGCCACGATTCAGGGTGGCGAATCACGGCGCTTCGCCAAGGGCGACGTCGTCGTCATTCCCGCCAATTCGCCGCATTGGTATTCGGCCATCGACGGATCAGTCACCTACCTCGAGGTTCGGTGGCTGGCCCCGGCGAAGTAGGCGAGCGGGCCCGCGGCGATGCCGCAGGCCAGGAGCCAGTGGATCCCGCGATCAGCCCCGTCTGCCGCCACGGTAGGGCCCTCAACGAGCCGAATTCGTCCCCGCGCGCGCAGGCACCACCGTCAGGGTGATGCTCGACGGGTACTGCGCCGAGTGGTGGACGACGTTGCGGGCCACCACCGGCTTGCTCTCGTCGTAGTTGGTTCCGCCCGTGTTCAAGTTCCGATCGAACCGTGGGAAGTTGCTGCTCGACACTTCGATGCGCAGCTGGTGGCCGGCGCCGAAGGCGTTGCTGGTAGTCAGCGGCTGGAGCGTGACCTTGTAGACCTTGTCCTTTTCCATCCAGGTAGGCGGTTTGTCGTAGCCCTCCCGATAGCGCATGCGTTGGATGGACTCGTCGAGGTTGAACGCGCGTCCATCCGGATAGACGTCCAGCACCTTCACCGTGAAGTCCGTGTCCTTCGCGTCGGACGACACGTACAACGTCGGCGTGATTGGGCCGCTGACCTCCGTGCTTTCCTTGAAGGGCTCCGAGGTGTAGACGAGGACGTCCGAGCGCGCCTCCATGCGGCGCTGATCGAAAGCGCCAGCCTGGACGGCGTTGCCGGTGCAGCAGACATTACCGCCGTAGGACACCACGGGGTTGAGCGGGTCGTAGACGAAAGCATCGGGGACGTCGGTGGCCGGGGCGGCGGCTTGCAGGACGCCGTCGCCGTAGAGCGAGTTCGCTCGCCCGCCGCTCGACAGGTAGAACGTGCGCGGCTGGGCGCCCGTCGGCGGCCACGTCTCCGACGTCTGCCACTTGTTGCTCCCCATCGTGAAGTAAGTGACTCTCGGCATCGCGTCCAGGCGGGTCTTGCCGTCGCCCTTCAGGAACTTGTCGAAGAAGCCGTAGACGATCTCGTTGTAGTCGAGCCGCGCGTCGCCCATGCTGCGCTCGCCGACGACGGTGTCTGCCGTGGCGCGCAGGTAGGAACAGTGGGCCACCGGCGCGATGATCGCCCATTGCTGGTCGGCGACCGGCGGTTTGGCAGTCCTCCGGACATGGTTGAACATCTCGAGATTCGGGCCGACCGAAACGTCGTACCACGACATGAACCACAGCCCAGGCAGGTTCAGGGGCATGTTGTCGTGCCACAGGCCCCCCTTGTACCAGGCCGGATCGTTGGGGGTGCGACGCACCATCGCGCCGCCCGTGGGGACCGCCATCTTGTCGGCGAAGATCCCGCGGGGGCCCTCAGCCTCCTTCATGATGTCCTGCACCGGAAGGTGCCACAGCGCCTTGCCCCAGTCCACTGGCGGCATCTGTGGCGCCAGGTCGAACAGGCGTGAGGCGGCGACGAGATCCTCTCGGCTCGCCTCCATCGGGAACTGGGGGCGCACCTGGTTCTGCTCGCCGTAGAGCCAGGTGATGAACAGCATCTGGATGGCGCCGCCTCGATACCAGTTGCCCTGTTCGAAGTACGGTCCGACCCGGCCCACTCCCGCACCGAACCCCTGGATGTTCATCGCCGCAAAGCCGGAATGCCCGAGTGACGCCACGGCCGGCTGCCATTCCGCGGTGGACGAGCAACCGGTCGTGCCGACCTTGCCGCTGGACCACGACTGCCGGGTCAGCCAGTCGATCGCATCGTAGCCATCGGTGACAGGCGCGCCGAGGATGTCGTAGTTACCCTCGGAGAAGAAGTGGCCGCGCTCGTTCTGCACGACGTAGGCGTAGCCGCGCTTGACGGCCGCAATCGGCGTCGACATGTCGGCGGGTACGCGGTTGCGCACGTCCCAATAGTTGAAGTTGTAGGGCGTCTTCGAAAACACGATGGGTACTGGCCCGGTCGCGTTCCTTGGCCGGTAGATGTCGGTCGCGAGGCGGACGCCGTCGCGCATCGGAACCATCACCTTGCGCTCGACGATGGCGATCGACTGGAGCTCGTCCTCGAGATCGTGACGCCGCTGCTGCTCGGCAGGCGTGAGCGCGCCTTGCTGCGCCGACAGCCACGTCGCGGCCGTTATGCACGCGACGAGGACGGCGACCAGCATCCGTTGATGCCGTTCGCCGGGATCCGGAGTGGCCGGCTGGGTCGAGGTCTGGTGGAACGGCGTCATAGGGGCCGCCCTCTTGTCGCGGCGAGCCGATTATCGCGCCAACCTGGGGGCAGACCAAGGTGGATATAATCCGTCCGCCATGCGGCTCATCCTCGTGCTCCTTCTCATGTCGCTTGCCCTGGTCCCGGCCGAGCCACGTGCTCAACAATCGGCGTCGGTACCCGCCACCGGGCCGCTCCAGGCCGATCTCGCCAAGCAACTGGCGCGCAGCCTGGATCGCAGCGCCGGCAGCCTCGACGGCGTCGTCGGCTATGTGGTCACGGATCTCACCACCCACGAGCGCGTGGCCGCAAAGCTGGAGCGCGAGCCGTTTCCAACCGCCTCGGCGATCAAGCTCGCCGTTCTGTACGAGCTGATGAAGCAGGCCGAATCCGGTGCGGTCGTGCTCGACACACCGGCACCGGTCAACCGAGCGCAGCTCGTCGGCGGCAGCGGCGTGCTGCAGCATCTCAGGTCCGCCTCGCTCTCGCTGCGCGACCACGCGACGCTGATGATCATGGTCAGCGACAACTCCTCCACGAACATCGTGATCCAGGCGCTGGGGATGGACAAGGTGAACGCGCGCATGTCCGGGCTGGGCCTCGGCGACATCCGCCTGCGACGGCTGATGATGGATGCGGCGGCGGTGAAGCGGGGCGACGAGAACATTGCCAGCCCGCAGTCGCTGGCCAGGATCGCGGAGCTGCTGTGGCTCGGCGAGGGCCTCACGCCGGAGAGCCGCGAGGCCGCGCTCGGCATGCTGAAGCTGGTGTCCGGCTCGATTCGTCAGGGCGTGCCGGCGCGGGTGCCGGTGTACGCGAAGACGGGCAGTCTCGACGGGGTCCGCACCGAGGCCGGTGTCGTGGCCGTGGAGGGCCGCCCGTTCTCGATCGCGGCAATGACGACCTACCTGAAGGATGATGCCGAGGGCAGTCGCGTCATTCGCGAGATGGCGTCGACGGCGCACGACCACTTCGAGCGCCTCGCGGCCGGCGGCGCCTACGGGCGGAAGTAGCCGCCCAGACCTCCGATTCTGCGCAGGGCTGCTCGGATAGCCGCTCACCTCCACCGCACCAGAATCGTCTCGCGCTGGAACACCCGAACTCCGACCCACAACAACACGAGGTTGATGACGACCAGCATGCCCGCCGTCATCAGCAGCGCGCTCACGCCGAGCAGGAACTGCCCGGCGAGCTGCGCGACGAAAAGGGCAGTCAACGGCAGCGCCAGGACGCCACCGATCTGCTGGGCGGTGCGCGCGTCGTTCACGCGCGATGACACGATGGCCGCAGTCAGCAGCGCCGTCATCGAGACAAGCGGTCCCAGCAGGAGGAACAATACGAGGGTCCGCGGCCAGAAGAGCGTCCGCCAGACGCCGGGCTCACCCCAGGCGAGCATCGCCGCGACGTACAAGAGGTGCGTGGCGGCCAGCAGCAGCATCGCGAGGACGAACGGCGTGAGCACCTTGGCGACGAGCAGCTCCGGCACCGCGATTGGTGTGGTCAGCAGGGGCTCGAGCGACTTCGCCTGCTTCTCGCCGACGATCGCCTGCGAGGCGAGCGACAGCGAGCCCATGACGGGCACGAGCAGGCTGAACATCAGGAACTGCTGCAGGACGAATGCTTGAGCCTGCCCTTCCAGCGTCAGCCGATCGAGCGCGGGCACCTCGGCCATCAGTGCGGCCGCGGCGCCGGCGAAGTCGGAGTCGGCCAGTGGCTCGTCGAGCAGCCGTGGGGCCACGACGAGCAGGAATAGTGCCGGTAGCGACAACCCGACGACCATGCCGATGGCGGGGATGATGAGCCCGGGCTGCTGGCGTACTTCGTCGGCGTCCTTGCGGGCCAGCGCCCTGATCCGGGCCCAGCGGCTAGGCATCGTTCCGCACCAGGTCCAGATATGCGTCCTCGAGAGAGGGCTCGTGCTGCACCACTTGGCGCACGCGAGCGCCCGCCGTGACCAGCGCCGCCACCAGATCAGGTACCTTAGCTGCAGGCGCGGTCTGAACGATCAGGCGCGCGTCTTCGATTCTTGCCGCCGCCGCGCCAGCCTCGCGCAGCACCGCTGCCCATCGCGAGGCGTCGCCCTCCACCTCGATCATCACCAGCCCGCCACCTCGCCGCTCCCGCAGAGCCCGAGGCGTATCGAAGGCCAGCAGGCGGGTGTTCATGATGGCGATGCGGTCGGCCAGCTCCTCTGCCTCGGTGAGATTGTGGGTGGACACCAGCACCGCCCGGCCCTCGCTGCGCAGCTCGCGGACCAGGTCGCGCACGTCGCGCGCGCTGGCGGGATCCAGTCCGGCCGTTGGCTCGTCCAGCAGCACCACCGCCGGGTCGTGCACGAGCGCTCGGGCGATGGCGGCGCGCTGCTTGAGCCCCTTGGACAGCGCACCGGCACGATCGTCGGCACGGCCACCCAGGCCCACGGCCGACAGGACCTCGGCGACACGTCCGGCCGGGTCCTGCACACCGTGCAGGGTGGCGTAAGTGTGAAGATTGGCCCGAACCGTGAGGCGCTCCCACAGGCCCGGCACCTCGGTGAGGAGCCCGACGCGGGCTCGAACTGCGTCCATCGTTTCCGAAGCCAGGGACGTACCCGCCACGACAATGCTGCCGCGGGTGGGCATCAGGAGGCCCGCCAGCATGCGGAGCGTCGTGGTCTTGCCCGCACCGTTCGGCCCGAGCAGCGCCAGCACCTCGCCTGCGCCCAAAGAGAGCGACACGTCGTCCACCGCCGCGCGCGTGCCGAAGACCCGCGTCAGTCCGGAGGTCTCCACCACCGCGGTGCTCATCGTTTCAACCCCTCTAAGGTTAGGCTCCAGGCTCCAGGCCCAGGCCCAGGCTCCAGGCTCTAGACTCTAGACTCTAGGCTCTACGTACTACTCTTGTCGCGCTGCATCTCTGGTCTTCTGACAGCGTGACATCAGCAGTACCTCCTAGGGCGCCTAAAGCCTAAAGCCTGAGCCTGGAGCCTGGCTAGCGGTTCTCGAGGTTGACCTGGATCGAACTGAAGAAGGTCTCGGCGATCCGCTGGTAGCCGACCTCGGTGGGGTGCAACCCGTCGACGCCGATATAGAGCGTGATGTTGCCGACGAGGGCCTGATACAGATCCACGAACACGGCGTTCTCGCCGGTGGCGATCGCCCGCAACCGGGTGTTGAGGCTGCTGACCTGGTCCGCGGGCAGGGTGTTGCGGCCTCCCGAGCGCGGCGGGGTGAGGCTGGCGATGAACACGCGCGCGCCTCTGGCCCTGGCGTCCCTCGCCATCGTCTCGATTGCGGCGGCCGCCTGCGAGACGCCGGTTGCGCCGAGCAGCGAGATGTCGTTGTAGCCCTCGAGCAGCAGCACCACTTCAGGGCGAACCTGCGACATCACGCCGGGGAAGCGCTGCACGCCCTGGGTGGCACGCTCTCCAGGTACGCCAGCATTGGTGACCGCGAGCGCTGTCTGCTGCGTGATGTAGCGCGTCCGCAGCATCGCCTGAAGCTGCGTGGGGTAGGACGCGGCCGACACCACGACCAATTTGAACGACGGGAATCGGTCGAGCGTTGTGCTCCCCGTCGTCGGCACAGTGACTTCGCCAGCCGTGACGCTGTCGCCGAAGGCGAGAAAGCTGGTGCGCTGCAACGTCGGCAGGCGCGTCACGCTCACCGTGAAGGCGCAGGTTGCCTGCCGGTTGAGCGCGTCGGAAGCCGTGCAGCTCACGCTGGTGGAGCCGAGGGGGAACTGCGAGCCCGATGCCGGGGTGCAGGCGACGGTTACCGGGATCTGCCCGCCAGACGTGGTCGGAGAGGGATAGGCCACCTGCGCCGTGGTCGTGGTCGTGGAGGCCGCGACGTTGGCCGGACACGCGATCGCGGGACCCGATGGAACGGGGTCTGGCCGGGTGGGCGAGTTGGACGACGAGTCGCCATCGCCGCATCCCGCCGTC
>DATLLC010000287.1:0-4912 GCA_035538015.1 Vicinamibacterales bacterium | reverse complement strand
CGGACGACTGGCGCGTGAAGTCCTGGGTGAGAGCCTCCTGCTCGCCGGCGCCGGTGGTGTCGTGGGCGTCGCCCTGGCGCACGCGGGCGTCGTCTGGCTGCGTGCGATCGAGCCCGATCACCTGCCGCGCATCGACGCCGTGACCGTGGACGGTCGCGTGCTGCTGTTCACGCTTGTCCTGTCCGTGCTGGCGGGCGTGCTGTTCGGGCTCGCTCCGCTCGCCGGCGCACAGCGCGCCGATCCCGTGGAGGCGCTGAGGACCGGAGGCCGGAGCGCGGCGGCCGGCTCGCTGTGGGGGCGCGGCCATGGCCTGCGCCGGGCCCTCGTGATCGCCGAGCTGGCGCTCGCCGTGATCCTCGTCGCCGGGGCCGGCCTGCTCGCGAGGAGCGTCGCGGAACTGCGGAATGTCGAACCCGGCTTCGATGCCGACGGCGTGCTCACCTTCGAGCTGGCGATGACCGGCCGCCGGTACCCGGATGGTCCGAGCGTCGTAGGGACGTATCGCGAGTTGTGGCCGCGGCTCGAAGCACTGCCCGGCGTCAGCGCCGCAGGCGGCGTGACCGCGCTCCCACTGAGCGGCTTCGCGGCTTGGGGACCGATCACCATCGAGGGACACACGCCGCCGCCTGGCGAGCGGTTCATCAACGCCGACCAGCGCACGGTCGCAGGGCGTTATTTCGAGGCGATGCACATCCCGCTTCGACGCGGCCGGTTCTTCACCGAGCACGACACCCTGGACGCCGAGCGCGTGGTCATCGTGGACGAAAAGCTGGCGGCGGCGTACTGGCCCGGGGGGGACGCCATCGGCAAGCGCCTCAAATTCGGCGACCTGGCCGAGACCACACCCTGGGAACGCGTGGTCGGGGTCGCCGGCCGCGTGCAGCAGTACGCCCTCGACACCGACGATCGCATTGCGATCTATCGCCCGCACGCGCAGCGGCCGGCCCGCGTCCTCTACGTCGCCGTCGAGACCGCGTCGGATCCGGCCTCGCTGCGCGTCGCGGTCGCTGGCGCCGTGCACGGCCTGGATCCCGACCTGCCGGTGCACCGCGTCATCACGATGCCGGCCCGCGTCGAACGCGCGCTCTCGGGACGCCGCTTCGCGATGACCGCACTGATGATCTTCGCGGGCGTCGCCCTGGTGCTCGCCGCGGTCGGCACCTACAGCGTCATCTCGTACCTGGTGCGGCAAGGCACGCGGGACCTGGGGCTCCGCCTCGCGCTCGGCGCCACGCCGGCCGCGATCCTCGGCTTCGTCGTGCGCCAGGGCCTCGGGCTCGCCGGCGCCGGAGTCGCTATGGGCGTCGCGGGCGCGCTGCTGCTCGGCCGCGTCCTCGAGGGGCTGCTCTTCGGCATCACGCCGAGCGACCCGGTGACGCTGGCCGCGACGAGCGCCGGGCTCGTCGTCGTGGCCGCAGCGGCCTGCTGGCTGCCGGCCAGACGGGCGGCAAATATCGACCCTGTCGTGTCCCTGCGCGCTGACTAACCGTACGCGCCGCGTCCATTGATGATTGATGATTGGCGATTGACGATTTATCGGGTGATTGACGATTGGGGCATTGCACCATTCAGATTGAGCGATTGAGCGATTGAGCGATCCGGCGATTGGGGGATCCCGCCCTTAGCCTGCCTCCTGCCTCCTACCTCCTGCCTCCTACCTCCTGCCTCCTGCCTCCTGCCTCGCGCCTCCTACCTCCTACCTCGCGCCTCCTGACCCCTGACCCTGACCCTGATCCCTGATCCCTGATCCCTGATCAAGGCCTGAACTCGTCGGCCCTGTACACCTCCCGTCCTTCCAGCAGCGTCCACAGGACGCGCGCCTTGTGGATTTCCTCGACCGGAATCTCGAGCAGGTTCCGATCCAGGACGATCAGATCCGCGAGCTTGCCGATCTCCAGCGAGCCGCTGTCCTTGTCTTCGAAACTGACGAAGGCGCCGCCGTTGGTATAGGCGGCCAGGATGGATGGGAGATCGAGCCGTTGCTCCGGCAACCACGACGGCGCATCCGGCGGGGCGTCGAGCGCTCGCCGCGAGACCGCGACCTGAACCCCTTGGAGCGGATTCACCGAGCTCACCGACCAGTCGCTCCCGCCTGCCAGGACCGTGCCCGCACGCTGCAGCGCGCCGAACGGATACAGCCACTGCGACCGTTCGGGGCCCAGCCGGGGCTCGGTGAGCGTGCGAATGTAGCTGTCCGCGTAAGCCCACAACGGCTGAATGTTGGCGACCACGCCCAGCTCGCGGAAT
Organism: Vicinamibacterales bacterium; assembly: GCA_035538015.1. Classification (GTDB taxonomy): domain Bacteria; phylum Acidobacteriota; class Vicinamibacteria; order Vicinamibacterales; family UBA2999; genus VFZN01. The sequence continues at coordinate 2,665 of DATLLC010000287.1, read as the reverse complement.
CGCGGTACATCGTCGGGGTGAAACAACTGGAGGTGCGCGATATGCGGACGACGGTCGCGGGGGCCGTTGGCGCGGACGGCGTCGGCAATCGCGTCGAGGCCCTGCCGGATGGCGCGGTCGCCGATCGCGTGCATGTGCACCTGGAAGCCTTCGCGATCGAGTCGCCGGACCAGCGCTTTCAGGCGCTCGTCCGCGAAGTTCGGCAGCCCGCGTGGATGCGCCGGCACGGACTCGCCGGCCAACCGCAGGTAGGGCTCGAGCAATGAGGCGGTGGCGGCTTCGATCACCCCGTCGATGAAGATCTTCACCGCGCCCACCGTCACGCCGGCTTCGCTGGCCTGCTGACGGATCCTGACGAAATCATCGACCTGCGATTCGGTCTTGTCGGGGTCCGCGTACAGGGACAAGTGTACGCGCGCCGTGAGCTTGCCTTGCCGGGCGACGGCACGATACGCCTCCACGACGGGCGGGCGGGCGCTGGCTTCGATGAACGACACGATGCCCACCCGATTCATCTCCGCGACAGCGCGGACGAGCCCGGCGTCGTACTCCTCTGGCGTGGGCGGCGGGACCAGGCGGCTCACGAGGGCGGTGGCCGATTCCCGCAGCAGACCGGTCGGCTCGCCGCGCGCATCGCGGTCGATGCGCCCGGCCTCGGGGTCCTTCGTCGCCCGCGTGATGCCGGCCGCCTCGAGGGCCGCCGAGTTCACCCAGAGCGAGTGGCCGTCGGCCGAGCTCAAGGCGGCCGGGCGGTTGCCGGTGATGAGATCGAGATCCTCCTTGCGTGGTCGGCCGGGTGGAAACGCAGGGAGCGCCCAGCCTCCCCCCACCAGCCAGGCGCGGGACACGTGCGCATCGACGCAGGCGCGAATCGCCCCGAGCGTCGTCTCGGCGGTTTCGAGGTCGTTCAGATTGCACTGCCCCAGCTCAACTCCGGCGCTGACGGGATGCACGTGCGCGTCGTGGAACGCCGGCATCACGAACCGCCCGCCCAGATCGACGAGGCGCGTGCCAGCGCCCGCCAGTCGAGCGACGTCGGCGCCGGCCCCGATGGCGACGATGCGGCCCTGCCGGACCGCCAGCGCCTCGGCCTGGCTGCGTTGGGGATCCAGCGTGTAGATGGTCCCCCCGCGCAAGATGAGATCCGGGGCCGGACCGGGCGGCGGCGGGTTCGTGCAGCCAATCGCGACAACCAATACGGCGAGCAGGGCTGGGCGCATGCGTGGTGACGATACATCAGGGGCAGGGCGGCAGGTGCGGACAGGTGCGGCAGGTGCGGACCGGTGCGATAGGTGCGCACAGGTTCGATAGGTGCGCAGGGAGTGACCGGCTGGGCTCGCGGCCGGCTTGACGCCACCCGACCCTGGCGCTATCGTGCGCCACAGTCGAAGCGCGTCCGCCAAGACGAGCAGGAGCCACTCATGGGACACGAAGCCGTCCGCGGTCGCCGCACGCGTCTCGCCGCGCTCGGTCTGTTGGTGGGACTGGTGGCCTCGCTGCCGGCCGCCCGCGGGACGAGCGCACAGCCGCGCGGCGGACCGTCCGGCGAATGGCACTACATCGGCGGCGATGCGGCCCACACCCGCTACTCGCCACTGGATCAAATCGACGCGTCGAACTTCGAGAAGCTCACGGTGGCGTGGACCTGGCGTGGCGACAACTTCGGGCCAGCCGTCGATTCGATCTTCCGCTCCACGCCGCTCTATGTGGACGGCCTGCTCTACACCGTCGCCGGCGAGCGGCGAACCGTCGCGGCTATCGATTCGGGCACGGGCGAGACGATCTGGACCTACCGCGAACCGCACACGACGCGCTTCGCGCGCGGCATGCGCAATAACTACGGCAAAGGCGTCGCGTTCGCGGAACTGGACGGGCGCAAGGTGATCTTCTACACCTCTCCCGGGTTCTTCCTGCACGCGCTGGACGCGAAGTCGGGCGAACACCTGGAGAACTGGGGCACCGCCGTGCCGCTGCCCGGGTTCCCGAAGTCGGGCGTCGTCGACATGCTGCCGGACCTCGTGAAGGACTGGGATCCCTGGCTCAGCTCGGGCTACAAGTACGACGCCGATCACGGGATCCCTCGAGATCTCGGCAACCTCTCCACCTCGTCACCGCCGATCGTCGTCAACGGCGTGATCGTGGTCGGCAACGTCCATGAGCAGGGGTACTACCAGACGCGCATCGAGAACATCCCGGGCGACATCCTCGCCTACGATGCCGGGACCGGCAAGCCGCGATGGAAGTTCCACGTCATTCCGAAACCGGGCGAGTTCGGGCACGACACCTGGAAGAACGACGCGTGGATGCGCACGGGCGACGTGTCGTCGTGGGCGCCCATGTCAGCCGACCCGGAGCGCGGGCTCGTGTACATCCCGACCAACCCGCCGACCATCGACTTCTTCGGCGGCTTCCGCCCCGGCGATAACCTGTTCGGCACCAGCCTGCTGGCGCTCGACGTCAAGACCGGCAGGCGCGTCTGGCACTTCCAGATGGTGCATCACGACATCTGGAATTTCGATAACCCCCAGGCGCCGGTCCTGCTGGACGTGACGATCGACGGGCGCCGGACGCCAATTGTCGTGGAGACGACCAAGCAGGGCTTTGCCTACGTGTTCAACCGCCTCACCGGCCAACCCATCTGGCCGATCGAGGAGCGGCCGGTGGC
>DATLLC010000286.1:0-3253 GCA_035538015.1 Vicinamibacterales bacterium | reverse complement strand
GGCGGCAAAGCCAGCGGCCGGCAGGCGCTTGCGTCGGCGCGTGTTCGGTGATGTTCTGGGCCCGCGCCGATGCACACCGAGACCAGCGAAGATCTCCGCGACTACCCCGGCGGCTATGAAATCGACCGCCGCGGCTCGGGCCGCCAATTCGAGAGCGACTTCTTGGAGTTCTTCGCTCGCTGCCACGGCAGCGTGCCGTTGTTCGTCTACGTGCCGCTGATCCTGTGGATGTTCTACCTGACCGCGGTGCGCACCGATCTGAGCTTCGCCGCCGCGGCCGGTATCACGCTCGCCGGCATCTTCGTGTGGACCTTCGCCGAGTACTGGCTGCACCGCATCGTCTTTCACTTCGAGCGGATGCCCAAGCTCCACTACTTCCTGCACGGCATCCACCACGTCTACCCCAACGACAAGTACCGCCTGGTGATGCCGCCCGGCGCCAGCGCGGTGCCGGCCGTGTTGTTCTGGCTGCTCGCGTGGGCGCTGCTCGGCTTCGAGATGGCGCTGCCGGCCTTCGCAGGCTTCGGCATCGGCTACCTCTGGTACGACATGACGCACTGGTGGACGCATGCAGGAAAGGCGCGGACCCGCTGGGGTAAGCGCCTTCGCAAGCACCACATGCTTCATCACTTCAAAGACCACGATCAGTACTTCGGGGTCTCGACGCCGTTTTGGGACTGGGTGTTTGGGACCCTGCCGAAAGAAGGATCCCAAACACCCGCCGCCGATTAAGGCACGTCCTGCGGATCCGCAGGATCGCTGCCCCAGACCAGCTCGTCGCCGTCGAGGTAGCCGTCCGCGTCACGATCGAGGGCGATGCGCTGCCCCGATCCCGGCGGCGCGCAGGTGTAGGTGACCGGCGAGGCGATCGCCAGCGCGCGAAGCTGCCACTCGGTCAAGCTCGGCAGCGCGGAGAAGCTCGAGGTGAACTCGCCGTCCTCGTAGAAGAAGCCCAGCTCCAGCGGACCGAGCCGGGTCTTGGCGATCAGCTCGCACGCGCTCGCGTCCGCGCGATCCTGCAGCAGGTCGATGCGCGGCCCGGTGTTGGCCCCGTTATGTTTGGTCAGCGTGACCTGCTGGCCGACGATCGGCTGGAAGTTGGAGTCGAGCGCGAACAGGAAGTCGATGACCTCCTCCTGCTCGGTGCGGTTGGTGAACGCCTCCGGGGCGAAGATGAACACGTTGAAGAAGCGCAGCAACGTGTCGGAGTCGCCCGCGTGGGTGAAGCCGAACCCACGGATCTGATCGCCCTGATGGGTGCCGTCGTAAGAGGGCACGTTGGGCGTGTTGAAGAACGGGACCATGTCCGGGAACCCGAACATACCGACCTTGGTATAGAGGTTGCGCAGCTGCGGGGTCTTGAGCGTCTGCGAGAACTCGCGGATCACGATCTGACCGTCGGAGCCGAAGAAGCCCGGCCGCTCGATCCCGTACTCGGCGTTGGCGTCCGGATCGATGCGGTGGCACTGCTCGCAGCGGATGATCGCAAAGTCGTTGGCGAAGTTCAGGAACGCGTCGTCCTCGACGAAGTGGATGCGGCCCAGCTCCTGCGACTGCGTCAGCGTGTTGTCGAGGTTGCGGTTGGGGTTGGGCGGGTACATCACCTGCAGCGCGAAGTCGGTGAACGCCTGCATCTGCTCGACCGGCAGCGGCTCGGAGCGGCCCATCAGCTCGGGGAACGCGACGTTGAACGCGTTGAAGGCCGCGACCTCGCTGAACGCCCCGCCGTTGGGCTGCTGGTTGGCGCCCTGCCCCTCACCGTTTCGGTCGCCACGCCAGTGCATGGGCCCGTGGTTGTCGAGCCCGCGCAGGCTCTGCGTGACCATCGGCCCCTTCATCGGGTGGTAGTTGACGTCACCGAGCCCGAGGTCGAAGTGGATGATGTCGGGCACCGGCTCGATCTCGCCGTCGGGGTTACCGAGGTCCCACGCGAGATCGTCCTTGTCACCGAACACGTGGCACGACGCGCACGACTGGTCGCCGTGGCTCGAGCTGTTCGCGGCGTCGTAGAGGAACCGGCGTCCGGCGATCAGCGAGGCCGGCTCGGGGTTGTGCAGGGTGATGTGGTCCTCTTCCTCGAGCGTGTCGGTGTCGATGATCGAGATGCCGTTGTCGAAGCGCGTCATCACGTAGAGACGATCGTTACGCTCGTCGAGCACCAGCCCGGTCGGGCCGCCGCCGCTGACCGAGACCTGGTCGGCCGCGTCGGGATAGAACGCGTCGTCCTCGAGCTCGGCCGTGTAGTAGAGCGCGACCTTGTCGTTGCCGAGCACGGCCGTGTAGAGCACCTCGCCGTCGGACGAGATGGCCATGCCGAGCGGCTGCGACACGCTCAGCTCGGCCACGGGGTTGGGCAGCGGCGCGCAGCAGTTGTCGCGATTGATGTGCTTGTTGAGCTCGCGCGGGTGGCTGCCGTCCTCGTCGAGCACGGTGATGCGGTTATCGACCGCGTGCCCGCGCACGGTGCTGTCGTAGAAGTTGCCCGGGCCCGAGAAGCGCACGTGATTGCGCGCGTCGGTGTTGGTCACGTAGACCTTCCCGTTGACCGGGTTGACGATCATGTTGAACAGCGTGGTGCCGACGTTGCTGAAGTAGCCGTCCTCGCCGGGCAGCAGCGCGGGCACGGGCGCGCTCGCGTCGATCACGAACACGTCCTTGTCGGGCAGGTTGAACATCACCTTGTCGTCCCAGACGCGGCCGAGATCGTCGCGCCAGTGCTCGCCGTCGTACTTGACGATGATGCCGACGTTGGGCTCGGCGACGCCGCCATGGTGGGCGTTGGGCAAGGTCGGCCCGCCGTCGGCGAACCCGACATCGGGGACCGCGTCGCGGTGGACGATGGTGGTTTGATTGCCTGTGTTGAATCCGGCCGCGTACACGCGGGTACCGGTCGCGTCCACGGCCAACGCGCGCGGCGTGTCGCAGAACAAGCTGATGATCGAGAGCGGCGTGCCGCCGAGGTCATTGCCGAGATTGTTGGCATCGAACACCCACACGTCGGCGCGGCCGATGCCCGGGGTGAGATACTGTGGATCGTACGGTGCATTCTGCCCACGATGTGCCGTCGTGATGAATGCGCGCGAGTCCTGTGGACCTGCGAAGACGATGTCGCGGGGCTCGTCCGCGACCAGCAGCGTGCGCTTCACGTACGGCTGCGCGCCATTCAGCGCGATGACACTGACACTGTCCGACAGGTGGTTGACGACCCAGACTTCGTTGTTGCTGCGTGCAGCCACCGCAATCGGCTCGAGCC
>DATLLC010000285.1:0-13916 GCA_035538015.1 Vicinamibacterales bacterium | reverse complement strand
CTGGGAGGGCCGCGACACGCCGGACTCGCGCGCCGCCGGCGCCAGGCCCCACACGTTGAAGTCGGTGCGCCGCTCCTTGAACGGCGACGTGGCGAACAGGATCTCCATCAAGCGTCGCGCGTCGGCCTCGAACTTGCCGCGCTCGGCGGCTGTGTAGCCGTCGCCAATCAGCAGCACGTCCACCTTGCGTGCGGGATCGCCGTTCCGCTGGAGCGGGATGACCGGGCCGGGGTGTGGTTCCGGCGGGGCGGTGTCGACGAACATGTCCTTCGGATTCACGGTGGTGGTCCAGACGTCCTGCCACGTGTTGGCGGTGCCGCGCTTGCGGATGCTCAGCGTCACCGGCGAGCCCGGCTCCGGGAAGCGCACGGACTCGTGGAACGTGCGGCTCATCGTCTTCGCCTCTTCGGTCGTCGCCCACTCGTCGAAGATGGAGCCGAAGCCGGCGGAGTAGAGGAGACGCTTCGACGCCGCGTCCCGCACGTCGAACCCGTAGGCCCCGTAACGGAGCGTATCCTCCGTCGGCCCGGCGGGGCCCGGCCACGCGGCCGGCTCGATGGCCACCTCGTCGAGCGCGAACACTTCGGGCGAAGTACCGCCGGTGTGGAAGTAGTCGACGCGCATGGTGCGAAGCGGCGCCGGGCCCTGCGCGGAGAGGAGCACCGACGCCACGATCAGGGCGGTCGCCTTCACCAGGGTGTGCATGGGGAAGAGTATGGCATTCTCACGCGACATGGCCGGTATCGACGTTCGTCTCATCGCCATCGACATCGACGGCACGCTGCTCGACAGCCGCGGCCGGGTGTCCGACGACAATGTCGCCGCGGTGCTGGCGGCGCTCGAGGCCGGCGTCCACGTGGTCCTGATCACCGGTCGCAGCTATCCGTTCGCCCGCGCCGTCGTCCAGGGCGTGCTACCCGAGACGGTCTCGCTCATCGTCTCGAATGGGGCCATCGAGCGGACGCTGGGTGGCCACACGCTGGCGAGTCGCCTGCTCGCACGGGACGCGGCGCGGCGGATCCTGGAACAGACCCGGGCCTTCCGCCACCACAGTGCAATCCTGTTCGATCGGGAGACCGAGGGTCATGTCGTGGCCGAGTCCCTGGACTGGGACCACCCGCACCGGCGCCGCTATTGGGAGCGGCACCGGCACTTCATCGGCCACGCCGCGCCCCTCGAAGCAGCGCTCACCGAGGATCCCATCCAGGTGATGTTCAACGGTGACGTGGAGACCATGCGCGCGGTGTTCGCGTCGCTCGACGGGCTGCAGGAGGTGTTCGTGTGCCGCACCGAATACGAGCGCAACGACTTCTCGCTGGTCGATGTCCTGGCGCCGACGGCGACGAAAGGCCGGGCGCTGGCGTGGCGGGCCGCCGAGCTGGGCATCGAGCCGGCACGGATCATGGCGATCGGCGACAACTTCAACGACCTCGAGATGCTCGAGTTCGCCGGCGTGCCCGTGGTCATGGGCAATGCCGTCGCGGGACTGCGTGGTCGAGGCTGGCGCGAGACCGCGACGCACGACGAGGCCGGCGTGGCGAAAGCGATCCGCCGCTTTGTGCTGGACGCCGCCAGATAGAGCAACCAGGTAGATCAACCAGATAGATCAACCAGATAGATCGACCAGATCGATCGCCAGATCACACGATCGCGAGTTCGATCGCGAGATCACCACATCTCGACATCATCAGATGCGCCCTTTATCTCTCAACCCCTTGAGCTTGTCGGCCAGCGTACCGAATCCTTCCGCCGCGGCATCGGGCCGTTCCGCGTACTCGCGCAGCTCCGCCGCCTCCTGCGCGTCACGGACGGCCTTGCGGCTGACACGAATGCGGCGCCCGGCCTCGTCGACTTCCTGGACCACGACCTCCACATCGCTGCCGACAGGGAAGGTCTTGGCCACGTCGGCGTCCTTGTCCACACCGGTCTCGCTCATCGGCATCAGCCCGGTCCGGCCGGGGGCCAGGAAGACGAACACGCCGAATCGCTCGTGTCGCTCGACCTTGCCCATCAGGCGCGCGCCGGGTGCGATCGCCCCCGCCGCCGGCGACACCACGGCAGCGGCTTCCCGTGCCGATCCCTCCGGAACGAGCGCGACGCCAATCCGCTTCTTCTCCGGATCGACGCTCAGGATCTCGAACGTGGCGGTGGCGCCCACCGCGACCGCTTCCGCCCACCCGTCGCGGCGTCCCGTCGGTGCGAACGTGGAGGCATGGGCCAGCGCTTCGACACCGGGCTCGAGCTCGACGAACGCGCCGAACTCGGCGACGCGCGTGACACGACCCGTGCGCACCTGCCCGACCGCGTAATTGGCCGGGACCGTGACCCACGGATCCTCGGTGAGCTGCTTCCGGCCCAGCGCGATCTTCCGGGAGCTTTCGTCGATGCGCAGGACCTTGACGGTGATCTCCTCGCCAACCGCGACGGCCTGTGACGCGTTGGCGACGCGTGACCAGCCCATCTCCGAGACGTGCAGCAGGCCTTGCACGCCGCCGCCGAGATCGACGAACGCACCGAAGTCGCGGACCGAAACGACCCGCCCCTTGACGACGGCGCCGGCGACGACCGCCCGGCGGACTTCTGCGGCCCGTGCGTGCTGCTCCTCCTAGAGGAGCGCGCGCCGCGAGACGACCAGGTTCCGTCCGCCTTCCGCGTACTCGACGATGCGGAAGGTGTAGACGTGCCCGACGTGGACGGCCGGATCCTCGGTGCGGACGGTGTCGATCTGCGACAGTGGGCAGAACGCGCGGCTGTGCCCGATGCGAATTTCGTAGCCGCCCTTGACCACGCCCTGGACGGCGCCTTCCACGGGCAGACCGGCGTCGAACGCGTCCGCGATGTGGCGGTCGGTCGCGGCCCTCCGCGCGAGCCTGCGCGAGAGCGTCACGCCGCCAGCGGTCGACACCACGGTCGCCTGGATGCGATCCCCCACAGCGACCTCGATCTTCCCGTCCGCGTCCTTGAGCTCGGCCACCTCGACGATGGCCTCGCTCTTGCCCCCGACGTCGACCAGTGCCACTTCCGGACCGATCTTCACGATCGTCCCTTCGACGCTCTGTCCCCTCGCCAACGGCTTCGCCTGGAGTGACGCCTCGAACAGCGTGGCAAAATCTTCTTCTTCCGGCTCGCTCACGACCAGTCGTTCCTTCTCTGAGGTTGCGTCGTGCTCAGGCGATGTGCGCGCCCGTCGTGTTCACGTAGACGGCATACAGCGATTGACTCGCGACCATGAACAAACGGTTCCGCCGCGCGCCGCCGAAACAGACGTTGGCGCAGGTCTCCGGCAGGCGAATCATGCCCAGACGTTCTCCCGTCGGGGCGAGCACCTGCACACCGGGCCGGGCACCCGCCCAGAGGTTGCCGTCCGCGTCGCAACGAATCCCGTCGGCGGCCGAGGCTGCACCGGTTCCCGGAATGTCCAGCTTTGCGAACTGACGGCCGTTCCGTATCGCGCTGCCGTCCATGTCGAAGGCGCGAATGTCCCGTGGCGCTCCGGTGTCGGCGACATACAGCCGCTTGTAGTCCGGCGAGAAGCAGAGCCCGTTCGGCGCGCCGAATTCGTCGCTCGCCTTGCTGATCTCCCCGGATTGTCCGTCGACGCGATACAGGGCCACCGGCAGCTCGGAATCGGCCTTGAAGCCTTCGTAATCGCCGGCAATGCCGTACTGCGGGTCGGTGAACCAGATGCTGCCGTCAGGGTGGACGACGACGTCGTTGGGGGAGTTCAGCCGCTTGCCCTGATATGTCGCCGCGATGACCGTGACCTGCCCGTTCGGCTCGTAGCGGACGACCCGGCGCCCGCCATGTTCGCACGCGAGCTGGCGGCCCTGGTAGTCGAAGGTGTTGCCGTTGCTGTACCCGGACGGGTTGCGGAACGTCGAGACGTGCCCGTCTTCGTCGAGCCACCGCAGCTGCACGTTGTTGGGAATGTCGCTCCAGACCAGATAGCGGCCGACGCCGTTCCACGCCGGGCCCTCGGCCCAGAGGGTGCCGACGTAGAGGCGCCTGATCGGGGTGTTGCGGACGATGTATCGGTTGAACGCCGGTGTCAGCGCGATGATGTCCGGATCGGGATAGGCGATCGGATCCGGGCGGGACCAGTCGCGCGGGGTGGGCACGGGCGACACCTGGGAAGACTGAGCCATGGCGTGATCCACTGCGGTCATGAGAGCGGCGGCCGTCGAGAGGAAGGTGCGGCGCGTCACGTTGCCGCGAACGTTGTCATTCGAGCGCGAGCGTGTCAAGCCGCCGTTGCGTATAATCGCGCGGTCCGGAGGTTCCTGATGAGACGCAGGCTGTTGGCGGGACTGGCGGTCGCTCTGGTGCCCATGGCGTGGCAGGTGAGGACGCCGGCGGCTGCCAGCGGGCGGTCCTGTGAGAGCCTGGCGGCGCTCACCATCCCGAACGTCACGGTCCACGCGGCCTCCGTCGTGGCCGGTCCGCTCACGCCACCTGGCGCCCAGACGGCCCTGACCCTGCCCGCATTCTGTCGGGTAGAGGCAACCGCGCGGCCCTCGAGCGACTCCGAGATCAGGTTCGAAGTCTGGATCCCGCCGGTCGAGGCGTGGAACGGGAAGTTCCAGGGCGTCGGCAACGGCGGCTATCAGGGGTCGATTTCCTACACCGCCATGGCGGCGGCGCTCCGCCGCGGCTACGCCACCGCGAGCACCGACACGGGCCACACCGGGGACGACATGGTGTTCGGGCAAGGCCACCCGGAGAAGGTCATCGACTATGGCTGGCGGGCCATCCACGTGATGACCGATACGGCGAAGCTGATGGTCCGCAACGCGCAGGGCCGCCTGGCCGACAAGTCGTACTTCGTGGGGTGCTCGGCCGGCGGGCACCAGGCGATGTCCGAGGTACAGCGATTCCCCGACGACTACGACGGCGTCGTCGCCGGCGCCCCGGCGCACAATCGCATCCGGCAGGCGTTCGGGTTCATGTGGTCGTGGACGGCCACGCACACCCCGGACGGGAAGCCCATCCTTACTCAACCCAAGCTCGCGCTCGTCACAAAGGCGGTGGTGGAGGCCTGCGACGGCCTCGATGGGTTGAAGGACGGCCTCATCACCGATCCACGCACCTGCACGTTCGATCCGGCGAAGCTCGCCTGCTCAGGCGCCGACGACGCCTCCTGCCTGACCCCACCCCAAGTCGACGCCATCAGGAAGGTCTACGACGGCGCCAGGAACCCGCGGACCGGCGAGCAGATCTACACCGGCTGGGCCCGCGGCAGCGAGGGCTTCGGCGAGCCCGCGTCGCAGAGCTGGCGCCAATACCTGCTCGAGCCCGGGGAGCCGTCGCGCATCGGCTTGTTCCGCTACTTCCTGTTCCACGACCCGAATTGGGACGTGCACACGCTGGACTACGATCGCGACCTGGCCTACGCCGAAGAGCGGCTCCCGCACCTGCCGGCGGTGTCGCGCGACCTCTCCGCGTTCAAGCGGCGGGGCAGCAAGCTCCTGATGTACGGCGGGTGGATGGACCCGGTGGTGCCGCCGCAAGACACGGCCGCCTATTACGAGGCGGTGGCCAAGGCGCTGGGCGGTTACGACAAGACGCGCGATTTCTTTCGCCTCTTCATGGCGCCGGGCATGGGCCACTGCGCCGGCGGCCCCGGTCCAAACCAGTTCGACGCGCTGACGGCGCTCGAGCAGTGGGTCGAGAAGGGCGTGGCGCCCGATACGCTGCTCGCTTCCCACAGCAGCAACGGAAAGGTCGACCGCACACGTCCCCTCTGTGCCTACCCGCAGGTGGCGCGCTACAAGGGTGCGGGCAGCATCGACGATGCGTCCAACTTCGCCTGCGTCGCCCCCGCGCCGGTGGCGCGGCCAGTACGCACGTCGAGTTGACGGCCGTCCTCACCAGCGGCATCGTGGAGCGTCTTACTGACGCCCGCTACACCATGTGAATGATGCCCCTGCCGAGCGCCACGTTGACGGCGGCGGTCCGGTCTTGCGCGTCGAGCTTCTGCAGGATGCTCTTGACATGCGTCTGCACGGTTTCCTCGGAGATGCCGCAGCCGGCCGCGATCTCTCGGTTTCTCAGCCCGCGGCGAATGAGCTCGAGGATCTCGACTTCGCGCGCGGTCAGCACCGGGCCCGCGGCCCGACGCGCGAGCTGCGCCTTCACCTCGGGGCTCATCGTCGGCTGGAGACCCTCGTGCACCTGGCGGACGGCATGGACCAGGTCCGCGAATGCCGCGTCCTTGAGCAGGTAAGTGGCCGCGCCGGCCTTCAGGGCGCGGAAGATGTCCTCGTCGCCCTGAAACATCGTCAGCACGATGACGCGGGCCGCCGCATCGATGCGCCGGATGGCGGTGATGGCGTCCACGCCCGTCATTCGACCCAGCTGCAGGTCCATGACCGTGACGTCCGGGTTGAGCTGCCGGAACATCTCCACGGCTTCTTCACCGGAGCCGGCGAGCCCGACCACCTCCATGTCGCTCTGCCGGCCGATCAGCATCGACAGGCCCTCGCGGACGATGCGGTGGTCGTCCACGCAGAGGACGCGGATGGGACGGACACCTTCAGGCGCTGGCGCTGGCTGGTTCATAGGGGACCTTGACCTCGACATGAGTGCCGCGACCGGCCTGGCTGTGGATCTGGACGATGCCGCCGGCCGCCGCGGCGCGTTCGCGGATGTTCTCCAGGCCGAGGCCGTTGTTCCCGCACGCCGTGCCCACGTCGAACCCCTGGCCGCTGTCGGAGACCTGCAGCTGGATGCCGTCACTCGAATAGCGGAGGGTGGCGCCCACTGTTGCCGCCCGGGCGTGCCGAACCGCATTGGTGATGGCCTCCTGGCCGATCCGGAGCAGATGTTCCTCGGCCACGGCCGGACAGCGTCGCGCCCGGCCGACGACTTCGAACGCGAATGTCATCTGCGTCCCTGCAGTGAGGCGTTCACCGGTTGTGCGCAGCGCGTTGGCCAGCCCCAGGGAATCGAGCGTCGGCGAGCGCAAGCCGAGGATCGATTGCCGGGCTTCCCGCACGTACTGCTCGACGCCGCGGCGCAGGTCGAGCAGATGCGACTGGATCTGCGGCGAAGTCGCTTCGGCCTCGGCCGCGATCGCATCGCAGCGAAGGGCCACGCCGAACAGCCCCTGCAGGAGCGTGTCGTGAATCTCACGGGCGAGGCGGGCGCGTTCGGCGAGGAGAATGGACATCTCGTTCCGGACCCGCTTGAGGTGGAGCCGCCACACGAGCGCCACGATGCCGAGGGTGGCCAGCACGGTCAACGCCAGGAACGTGCGGGTCTGGTAGAACATCGGCTGCACCGAGAACGTCCACAGCGTTGGCTGCGCCGGCCAGGTGCCGTCGGTGTTGGTGGCCATGAGGTTGAACCGATACGCACCCGGGGGGAGGTTCGTGTACGACGCGTGCCGGCGTGGCCCGGCCTCGACCCATTCGGTGTCGAACCCGTCTAGCCGATAGCGGAACCGGATGGCCGACGGCGAGGTCAGCGCCCGCGCGGCAAACTGGACGTCGAGCCTTCGGGTTCCCGCCGGGAGTTCGGAGATCCCTTCAGACAACGGGTGGCCGTCGACGACGACCGTGTCCACGTTCGCCTCGACCGGCTTGGCGGCGGCGATGTTGGCGGGGTCCACCACCGACAGACCACGGCTCGTGACCATCCACAGCCGGCCGTGTCGGTCGCGAACCACGCCGCGATGTCCGTACCAGCGCGGGTTTCCAGCGAGACCGTCGCCCTTGTTGATGTGCACCAGGGGGACAGCGGCGTCCTCGAGCGCCATGCGCCTGTGCAAGTCCTCGCGCCGGACGCGCAGGATTCCTGAGCGGAGCCCGGCCCACACCTGGCCGCCGTCCACAATCACGCCGGTCATGGACTCCATCGCATGGCCGTGGATGTCCTGGATGGTGGAGAAGCGGCCGTCCTGGAACCGAACCAGTCCTTGCGTGGCGCCCAGCCACAATGTGCCTTCGTCGTCCACCAGCATCGTCCGCACGATGCCGGCATCGAGCCCGTCGTCGCGATCGTACACGGCCGCCTCACCGTCCGTGTTCACCGACACCAGGCGCTCGTCCGCCGTTGCGAGCCAGAGCGTGCCGTCGTGACGTGTGTCCATCCAGGCAAGTTGGGCGTGACGAACCTCGTCGGGCAGCGGCGCGCTGACGAGCTGTCCGTCGACCAGCCGTTGCAGTCCGCGCTGGACGTCGTAGAGCCACAACCCTCCGCGCCGATCCGAGGCGATGAGATGGATGGCGCCGAGACCTCCGGCCGGCAGGGGCCCCCTCAGCCGGCCGTCTTCATCGAAGCGCCACAGGCGGGTGCCCGTCGACATCCAGAGGCGGCCGTGCTCGTCGGCGTGCATGGCCGTCACTTCGCCGCGATACTTCGTGATGGCCGCGAGGGACGCGCCTGCCGGATCGATCAGAGCGAGGGATTCGGCCGTCATCACCCAGATCCCGTGGGGCGACACCTCGATACCGCTCACCAGACCGAGACCCTGAATGGGTGTGGCGATGTAGCGCGTGAACCGGTTCAGCCCGTCGAGCGTGCCGACCCAGATGTTCCCCTCGCGATCCTCGAGGATGGACGTGACGCCATTCCCGAGCAGGCCGGTGGTCACCGTGGATTGCTCCACCGTCAACCTGCCGGTCTGTGCCTTGGTCACACGCCACAGGCCCTGCCCTCCGGTACCCACCCACAGGTATCCCGCACTGTCGTGCAGGAGACGCTGCCCTCGGCCGATCTCGGTGCCGGTGACCGGCCCGCGCCCACCGACGCCGGCCTTGAACCCGTGCCGACCATCGGTGCGCCAGATGGCGCCGCTCGGGTCGACGCTGATGCCCAGTACCGGATCGGGGCGCTCCGGCCCCGCCTCGTCGAAAGCGAACGCATCGTGCGCGGAACTGTTCGAGACGAGCACGCCGCGCGACGTCCCGACCAGGAGCCTCCCATGGGCATCGACCACGAGCGCGTGGACTTCGACGTGATCCAGCCCGGCGGCCGTCCACTTCGACCATCGACCGTCGGAGAAGCGGAAGAGCCCGCCCAGGTGACCGGCCCAGATCGTTCCGTCGCGATCGACGACGAGGCTGCGGACCGCGCCGGCGGTCAGCCCGTCGCCTTTTCCGTATTCGCGTGCGAGGCGCAACTGTCCGGGCCCTGTGCGCGAGTAGCGCAGGACCCCGCCGTCCTCCCCAAGCCCGGTCCAGACGTCCCCGCCGGGCATGACGACAATCGAGCGCACGGACCGTGGTGTGGGTGCGCCGGCCCAGCGGAGGAATCGGGTCCCGTCGAAGCGCACGAGCCCGGTGTCGGTACCGAGCCACAGGAAGCCGTCCACGTCCTGGGCGATGGCCAACACCTCGCTCGACGGCAAGCCGTCGTTGAGGCCCCAACTCGTCAGGCTGTAGCCGTTCAGGATGTTGCGAAGGTCGACCGCCTGCGTTGATGGCGTCGCCATCAGCGCAACCGACACCATTGCAAGAATCGCGTAACCTCGTCGCGGCATCGATGAGCGGCGTGTGCGCGAGAACGGCGCGCGCGGACCGCGCGGACTATATATCACGGGCTCAGCCGCCGACGACAGGGTCGCTGCCGGTTGGGTCACAGGCTCAGCCTCAGGCCAATCTGCATTTCACGCGCGCTCTTCGCGCTGAAGATGCGCCCGAAGTTCGGCGTGCCGTAGATGCGGTTCGGCACGTCGAAGTTCGTGCGATTGAGCGCGTTGAACACGTCCCATCTGATCTCCAGTTGCCGCCCTCGACAGGCCGATGACGTCGCGGGCATTCAGTGGCATCCGCAGGACCGGCTCGTTCGATACGACGTCGCTGATCTCGGCGCTCGTCACCTGAAGCAGCTGGGCGTTACCGAAGACCGACGCCGACTCGTTGAGTCCAGCGAGCTCGAGCAGGAAATCCAGCTGCAGTCGATCGCGCAGCGCGGCGACGATGTCGGCGCGTCGCGTGCGCGTGAAGCCGGCGAGCTCGGCGGTCACGGTGTGCGCCCCCAGGGCGCCCTGGGCGTCGTGCACGAGGCCGGCTATCTCGGCCGTGTTGGTCTGCGCGCCGGCGCCGCGCGCCTGGAGCATCAAGACGAGCGCGGCAAGGGTCACGCCGAGAAGCTCAGCTGAAGCCCAGGGCCGTTCGCACAACATGGTGCCGTGGCGCGCATAATAGCGCCGTCAGTTCGATCGGCCACTCCCTGCTTCCGGGGATGTGCCGTCCGTCACATGCCGCTACAGTTCGGCAACGTCGGCAGGGAGGGTTAACCATGACGGGACGAATGTTCCTGATTGTCGCGTGTGCGGCGGCAACCCTGTTTTCGGCAACATCCGAAGCGCGGCAGGGCGTCGCCGGCATTCGCGGCAGGGTCACCGACGAGCAGAAGGGCGTCCTGCCCGGAGCCACCGTCACGGCGACCCATCGCGAGAGTGGCATCGCGCGCGAGACCATCAGCGGCAGCGATGGCACGTTCTCAATCCCCTCATTGGTCCCGGGCCCGTATCGCCTGGAGGCGCAGCTGGCGGGATTCAACAAGTATCAGGTCGAGGACATCCTGCTGCGGGTAGGCGCCACCGTGCAGATCGACTGCACGCTGCAGGTCGGCGGGCTCACCGAGAGCGTGACGGTCACCTCCGAGGCGCCGCAGGTGGACCTGACCTCCACCGAAGTGGGAGGCACGGTCAATAGCGCCGAGCTCACGACCCTGCCCTCCGGGAACCGCAACTTCACCAGCTTCGTCGCGCTGCTGCCCGGGGTGGTCTACAACCCGACGTCCGATTCGTCATCGGACAACGTCACCATCAACGGCCAGCACGGCAGCGGGGTCGTGTTCCTGATGGACGGCGCGAGCAACAACGATGACCTCCGCGGCGGGAGCGCCGGCGCCCAGGCGCGCACCCCGCTCGAGGCCATCCAGGAATTCCAGGTGGTCACCAACCAGTTCGACGCCGCCTATGGTGGCGCCACCGCCGGCGTCATCAACGCGGTGAGCAAACAGGGCACCAACGCGATCCGCGGCAGCGCCTTCGGCTACTTCACCAACCAGGCCCTGACGGCGAAGGACTTCTTCGTGGCGCAGCAAGACCTCGACAAGCCCGAGGCGCAGCGCCGCCAGTGGGGCGGCACCGTCGGCGGCCCCATTGTCCAGGACAAGCTTCACTACTTCATCAGCTTCGAGCGGTCGGACCTTGACGAGGGCCGCAGCCGCGTCTACAACACCCGACCGGACAAGAGCTTCACCGCCACGCAGGAGACCAACTCGTACAACACGCTGGGCCGTTTGGACCATCAGCTGAGCAGCTCGAAGAACTACTCGATCCGCGCGTTGTGGGATCACCAGCCCAACCACAACCAGGTGCTGGGCGACGGCACGATCAACACGCTCTACACCGAATTCGACAACGACGTGACGGCGGTCGGCACCTTCAACTGGATTACGACGCCGACCCAGCTCCTGACGATGCGGGCGTCGTACGTCCAGGAAAAGCCGGACCGCGGCATGCCTCAGTATTTCGAGGGGCCATGGAAGGACGCGCCGCCGATGCTCGACTTCCTGAGCTACTACGACCAGGCCGGCAACGAGTACGCGGACGTCCGCAAGATGCAGGTCTACGCCTTCGACACGCTGTTCAGCTGGTTCGTGCCCGGCCGGCTTGGCAGCCACGACATCAAGACCGGCGTGCAGTACCAGTACGGCCAGCATCTCCGCGACGACCAGCGCTTCACCAACGGCAGCTTCGTGTTCCCAACCGACATGGACTTCAACGCGGCCGACCCGCGGACCTATCCGGAGCGGTTCACGGTCCGCGTCCCCGACCGCGCTCGGGTGCTCACCCACACCCAGTCGATCGGGACCTACATCCACGACAAGTGGCAGGTCAACTCGAACCTGACGCTGAACCTCGGGCTGCGCTACGACCTGCACATCTCGCCGTTCAGCAACCCTTACAACCCGTTCTTCCCTGACCCCGAACAGTACCCGGTGGACAAGAACAACTTCCAGCCGCGGACCGGGTTCGCCTACAACATGGGCGGCAGCTCGGTCATCCGCGGCGGCTACGGGCTGTTCTACGAGAAGCAGTGGATCGACCGGTTCGAGACCTTCCTGCTCAACCGCGTGTTTTCCGAATCGTTCATCACCGATTTCCCGGTCAACGCCGCGGACCCGGGCCCGAGCAACGGGCAGTTCCCGACCAACCCGTTCCTGGTCAACGGGCCGACGGTCAACCGGGCGCTGCTCGATCAGCTGTTCCCGACCGGCGCCACCTCCCGGAACATCGGCAACGTCTTCCTCGACAACCCCGATCGCGTCCTGCCGGCGCAACACCAGATGAGCCTCGGCTACGAGCGCCAGCTGCGCGGGAACCTGTCGTTCGCCGCCGACTACGTGCACTCCTGGAACCGGAACCAGCCGCTCCGCTACAACTACAACCCGGCGGTGCGCGCCAACACCAGCCGGACCGGCCCGATCGTCCGCGTCGATTTCCTCGACCTGGCCGGTCAACTGGGCATCGCGCCCTTCGTCAACAACGTCTTCACCTACGAGAACGTCGCCTCGTCGCAGTACGACGGCATCAGCCTCCAGCTCGAGAAGCGGTTCGCCAATGCGTGGAGCGGCCGCATCTCTTACAGCGTCGGTTACGCCCGCGGCAACACCAGCGGCCTGCCGACGGCGGTCAACGACTTCCAGGTCCTGGACGATCGCCTGCTCGACCTGAACGAGGGACCGACCAACTTCGATCGGCGGCAGACGCTGTCGCTGAGCGGCCGGCTCGACCTCCCGCAGCTGAAAGGTGTGACCCTGTCGGGCACGGCGCGGCTGATGAGCGGCTCGCCGTTCAGCCTGTTCGACAGCACCTTCGACAACGATCGCAACGGCGTGCTGATGGATCCGCTGCCGGCCGGCACCTACAGCGGCGCCGGCGAGAACGGGATCACCGTCGAGAACGACGGCGGCCGGAACGGCGCCTACGGCCCCGGCTTCATGCAGATCGACGTGCGGTCCGGGTACCGCATCCGGATGGGGCAGAACCGGACCGTCGACTTGTTCGCCGAGGTCTTCAACTTGACCAACCGGGCCAACTTCAACAACCCTAGCGGCGACATGCGGTCCGGCAACTTCCTGATCCCGACCGCACTGCGCGGGGGCGGCTTCCCGCGCCAGCTGCAGCTGGGCGCCCGGTTCGGCTTCTGAGGACTTCGAGGCTTCACGCCATGTCGATCATCCGCACTCTGACGGTGGTGACCCTGGCCGTGGCGGCCCATGCGCTGGTGCTCGCCTCGGGCGGGCCGTCCCCGGCGCAGCAGCCGCCCGCGTCGCCCGCGCCGGCCGCCGCCACCAGCCTGGACTACGAGATGTTCAAGTCGCAGATCCAGCCGATGTTCATCAAGAAGCGCGAGGGGCTGGTGCGCTGCATCCAGTGCCACGGACGCGGAGGGGGCACTGGCGGGCTGCTGACCATCCCTCCCAACGAGGGCACGACGAGTTGGACCGAGGAACAGTCGCAGAAGAACTTCGATTCGGCGAGCCGACTCGTCGTCCCCGGCAACCCGGAGGCCAGCCGGCTGTTGATGCATCCCCTGGCACGGGACGCCGGCGGCGACCCGTTCCACGGCGGCGGCAAGCACTGGGCCTCCAAGCAGGATCCGGAATGGCAGGCGCTGGTGCGGTGGGCGAACACGGGGCGGTCGACCACCACCGCGGCTACGGCCGATTTCGAGGTGTATCGCGCCAAGATCGAGCCGATCTTCCTGGTTCAACGCGACGGCCCGACGGGTCGAGCGTCCTGTGCCGGCTGTCACTCGGGGATTGCCACGCGCCTGAAGCTGCAGGCGCCGCCGGAGTCCGGCAGCTGGACCGTCGAACAGTCGCGACAGAACTTCGCCGCCGCCTCGCAGCTGATCGTCGCCGGCGACCCGGCGAAGAGCCGGCTGCTGGTGCAC
>DATLLC010000284.1:0-5358 GCA_035538015.1 Vicinamibacterales bacterium | reverse complement strand
GTCCGCTCGCGCATCGTCCAGGCACCTTCGCGCGTCGGCGATCCTCAGCTCGGGCCCGCGGCGCTCAGCGATCTCCGCCACGGCCTCCGCACGCGCCCGCCGGCCCGGATCACCCGGCGGCGCCAACGAGATCACGTAGATACAGCTGTCACTCACGATATTTCCCTCCCCGAGCACCGACCCCGGCCCTTGAGCCGATCGTAGGTGGAGACAGACGAGCGCCCCACGTGTCGTCAGGACTCGTGGGGCGCTCGGGAGTGCTACGCGGCGGCCACGAGGACCGCCGGCGGCGCTGGTGTCAGCGCTTCTCCTTGATCTTGGCGGCCTTGCCGCGCAGGTCGCGCAGGTAGTACAGCTTGGCGCGACGGACGTCACCACGGGTGAGGACGTCGATCTTGGCGATGTTCGGGGAGTGCACGGGGAAGGTGCGCTCCACACCGACGCCGAAGGACACCTTGCGCACGGTGAAGGTCTCGCGGACGCCGCCGCCCTGGCGGCGGATCACGACGCCCTTGAACACCTGGACGCGCTCCTTGCTGCCCTCGATGACCTTGACGTGCACGTCAAGGGTGTCGCCGGGGCGGAAGTCGGGCACATCGCTGCGCAGGGACTGCTGGTCAATGAAGTCGAGCGTGTTCATCGCTGGATCATCCGTTTCTTACATGTCTTCGCGAGCAGAGGACCCTGGCGGCCCGTCGCGACTATCGCCGCGGGGGTTCGACCGGTTCGTACTCCTGTCGTGCCGGCTGCTCCGCAGCCGGATGAACCCGGGCAGCACGTAGCCCGGGCAACCTGTTGATTGTGCCAGATCAGCACCGATCAACGAAAGTCAGCTGGTCAGCACCTCGTCGCTACGCTGAAGAACCTGCCGGTGCCGCAGCCGCACCGCCGCCACCGAGCGTGCCGAGATGTCCGCTTCGACGACGTAGAGCATGACGTCGGCCTTCTTCGCGCCTCTGGTCAATCCGGCGTTCTTGAATTTGAGCAGATCACCGAAAAGATAGTGCGCGGCAGCCGCGGTGCCGTACGTCGAGAAGCCCGCACAGAGGATCGCACGACTGTCTTCTTCGAAGATCGAGCTGCCGATCACTACTACGCCGAGATCCCTGGCGGGAACATTGTCGGTCCGCCTCAAATCGAAGGCGACTTCCTCGAAGTCACCGGCACGGAGGGTCATCGACGAGGTATCGATACTCAACTGCAGTTCGGGCGACACCCGATTGACGTGTTCGATGAATGTCGCAGCGTACGAGTTCATCAACGGGCCGCCCAAGACGACGATGTTGCTCCCCAGCCTCCCCGCCACCTGCTCGGAAAGATGAATGGCCACGTCGTCGGACTTGAACTCGCGCCCCACTGCGGACGCGAGGGACGCGATCGCCTGGACTTCCCCGTAGTTCGTCTTGTACGACCGCGAGGTCCCGTTCGGGCTCGCCTCGTCGGCGGACGTCGTGACGATGGCATCGATCCGTCCAGAGCGATCGAATCCGAGGAATCGACCGAGTCGAACCATGCGCACGCCGCGGCGAACCCACGCCCCGACTGGAAATGCGGCCACCAGGCCAATCACCGTCGCAACGGTATCGAACTCCATCCAGCCCCCTCGATCGCTACCATGCTAAACGATGAATGCACGCGACGTCGTCACGCCTCTCGGCTCCGGCGGATGGATACCGGGGCCCCATCGACAGACGTCGTGCTACCTCATTCGCGACGCGTCCCACGCACTGGTACTGGATGCCGGAACCGGCTTCGGTCGCCTCACCACGAGCCCGTCATTCCTGGCCGGAGTGCGGACCGTCACAGTCGTTCTGTCGCATTTCCACCTCGATCACGTCGCCGGTCTCGCCATGGTGGGCGCCGACTTCAGCGACGCGTACGAGGTCGTCGTGGCCGGTCCGGGCGCCGAGTTGTACGGGACCAGCACGGCAGCCATCGTGAACGACATACTCGGACGCCCCTTCCAGACCTCGAACCCCCTCCGGGGTGCACGATTCGTCGACATCGGGGAGCAACTGCGGCCAGATCTGGGCTACGACCTTTCGTACCGCCACCAGCGGCGCCACCCGCTTCCCTCCATCGGAGTCCGGCTCGCGGACAGGCTTTCGTACTGCACCGACACCGAAGCCGACCCCGGCACCACGGAGTTCGCTGCCGGCGTCGGCCTCCTTCTCCACGAGGCGTGGGCTCCGATCAACGCTGAAGCCGGCCATACCAGCGCGGCCGATGCCAGTCGGATCGCCGCCGCCGCAGGTGTCTCCTCTCTCGCGCTGACCCATATCGATCAACGCCAGGATCCCGGCGAGTTGCTCTCGGCGGCCGTGGCCTCGATGCCGAACACCCAGGTCGCCACCGACCTTGTTCCACTCGCTATTCCAACCTGAGCCTGCCACCGCACCTCGTCATTGCGGACTACTCCCGCAGGTACCTGCGGTAACGGATCATCGAGATCGTGATCACACAGAGCATTGCCGCCCCGGCGGAAACCCACACGTACCAATACCGTGACCAGTCGATGATGGACACGGCCGAATCGACCTGAGCGCCGTTGATTCCGAAGTAGGCGAGGACGAGCGCCCACGGCAGAACAACGCCCGATACCGTGCTCACGATGAATTGCCACTGTCGCTGGCGCATCTCGAGGCGCAGAGTCGATTCGAGTTCGAGTTCCTCGATCCGGCTGGCGATCACCTCCGACAACGTTTCGAGCATTGTGTTCACGCCTTCGACGATGGCGTCAAGGCGAAGAGCTCGGGCGAACGACTCCCTCACCGAGTCGAGCACGCGATCGGGCGTATCCACCCCGAGGACGGTCGGTACGACCCTGGACACCAGGTCAACGCGAGCCCCACGGACTTCGCGCATGTCATCCCGGAGTTCACTTATCGCGGATTCACGCGGGCCCGCGTGATTGTCATCCTGAACGATGCGCCTGGCACGTGCGGCAAGCTGATCACTGACTCTGCGCACTTCGGCCACCGCAAATAGCAGCCTCAGAGTGACCATCAGTGTGCCGTGCCGGAGGCTATCCGGCATCCCGACTGTGGCGATCACTCCGCGCCCGTGCACGAGGCTTCGGTCAGACCTCGTATTCAGCTCAGTCGGCAGATCGACCATGGTCGTTGAGTCGCTCGTCGATCGACCGACCAGCGCTGCCGCAAGTGGTGTGGGTCGTCCACCGACGACCAATGCGGACGCCGACCCGCCGTCTAGGTCAACCACCTGCAGTACGTCCTCGCCTGTATCTGTTCCCGTGCCTGTCGGAACGAACTGCAGCAGCCAGTCGCTCAACAGAATGCCGTCGATTCTGAGTCTGTGCCGATTCCGGCACCACATGTACAGGTGATCGACGATCGAACGCCCGGACGTGTGCAGGCGGTAGTCCACGACGACGAACACGACGCTGCGTGCGGCCGAGACGAGATACACCTCCGCGTCAATCCGAGCAGTCCACTCACGCTCGGTGCTGTGGGCAACGACGGATACTTCAACAGGCTCCGACACATGGGGGAGGTCATCCATCTTGGCGAAGTGAACCTCGAATCGACCTGCCGGGTATCGGTCGGTCCATGATTCGCCAACAAGGGCCGGCGCGCTCACCTCGACTGCGAAGTAGTGCCTTATCCGAGCGCCGACAAGTGCATCGAGGCCGTCACCGACCGCTGGTTCGCTCATTGCTCAGTTCCCGAAGCCGGCCTGGCGCAGCGCGTCGGCCATCGAGCCCGACGGTGCCTGCTCTCGGCCTCGGCCCTGGCCGCGTTGGCCCTGCTGGCCACCGCGCTGCTGCCCGCCCCGGTTCTGCCCACCACCGCGCTGTTGGCCCCCGCGGTTCTGCCCGCCGCGCTCGGCGCCGCGAGCACCACCACGATCGCCGCGCGGGCCGCGCTCCTTCGTCGCGTCGTCGTTCAGCCGCAGCGACAGCCCGATCCGCTGGCGCTCGACGTCCACGTCGACGACCTTGACCTTGACCACCTGGCCGGACTTGACCACCTCGTGCGGATCGGAGACGTACCGGTCCGACATGGCGGACACATGCACGAGACCGTCCTGGTGCACGCCCACGTCGATGAAGGCGCCGAAGGCCGCGACATTGGTGACCACGCCCTCCAGCACCATGCCGGGCTTGAGGTCGGAGACCTTCTCCACACCGGCCGCGAAGGTCGCGGTCGCGAAGGCGGGACGCGGATCGCGACCCGGCTTCTCCAGTTCGGCGAGGATGTCGGTCACCGTCGGGACGCCGAACCGCTCGTCGTCCAGCTCCGCGGCGATGTCCCCCGGGCGCAGCTTCGCGAGCGCGGCGCCGTTGCCGATGAGCTCGGCGAGCGCGAGCCCGGAGCGGTCGAGGATCTTGCGGACGACGGGGTAGGCCTCGGGGTGCACGCCGGAGGCGTCGAGCGGGTCGTCGCCGCCGCGGATGCGGAGGAAGCCCGCGCACTGCTCGAAGGCCTTGGGGCCGAGGCGCGGAACGTCCAGTAGCCCCTTGCGGCTGCGGAAGGCGCCCGCGCCGTCGCGGTGCGCGACGATCGCGGCGGCCAGGTTCTCCGTGACGCCGGAGACGCGCGCGAGGAGCGGCGCCGACGCGGTGTTCAAGTCCACACCCACGGCGTTCACCGCGTCCTCGACGACGGCGTCGAGCGACTTCGCGAGGCTGGCCTGCGAGACATCGTGCTGGTACTGGCCCACGCCGATCGACTTGGGGTCGATCTTCACCAGCTCGGCCAGCGGATCCTGCAGGCGGCGCGCGATGGAGACGGCGCCGCGCAGCGAGACGTCCATGTCGGGCAGCTCCTGCGAGGCGTACTCCGACGCGGAGTAGATCGACGCGCCGGCCTCGCTCACGATCGCCTTCGCCGGAACGCGCGCGCCCGCCTTCTTGATCTCGCCCAGCAGCTCGGTGGTCAGGGCATCGGTCTCGCGCGAGGCGGTGCCGTTGCCGATCGCGACCAGCTCCACATCGTGCCGGGCGATCATCGCCGCCAGCAACGCCTTCGATTTGTCCCACTGGTTCTGCGGCTGGTGCGGATAGATGATCAGCGTGTCGAGCACCTTGCCGGTGCCATCGACGACGGCTGTCTTGACGCCGTTGCGGAAGCCGGGATCGAGGCCCAGCGTGGGCCGGGTGCCCGCGGGGGCGGCGAGCAGCAGGTCCTTGAGGTTGGTGGCGAAGACGTTGATCGCCATCGGCAACGGTACCGCCAGCCGCGAGAGCGACAAGCTGATTGCTGAGCTGGTGAAAAAGTACCCCGCCCTGAAGATCACCAAGATCATGGTCTCCGAAGCCGGCGCGTCGGTGAACTTCTTCGGGTCCAGGCGCTTGAGAAAACCGCTGTCGCCGATCAGCGAGCGGATGTCACGGTC
>DATLLC010000283.1:0-3224 GCA_035538015.1 Vicinamibacterales bacterium | reverse complement strand
CTTCAGTAGCCGCGCCAGGTGGGGGCTGGCAACATCTATTGCTTCGTGGCCCAATCGTAATGGGCCTCCGCCTGCGCGACGATGTCGGCGACGTCACCGGCGAGCACGTAGCGCTGTTCGACGAGCTCGTGCGCCGCGGCCGCGATGCGGTCGAGGTACGCCTGCTTGTTCGCATAGCGTTCCTCGATCGACATCCGGCTGTCTCCCGTGCGCTCGCGGTCGGCGCGAGTCCTCGGCAGCGGCAGGTAGGACCCGATCTCGCTGGCCAGCCGATCGGGCGCACCGATCTCCGGCCGCCGGTAATTCCATCCGGTGTGCGTGGCCAGCGGTACCGCGATCTGCGGCAGCCGGATGCCGCCGCGGTCGTTGCCCGCCTCGTCGACGGCAGGTACTCGGCTCACGAACGGCAAGCCCAGCGTCGGCGGCTCGATCGTGACGCGGCCCTTCGGCCACTCGGGACCGAAGTCCAGCCGGTAGGTGGTCATCGGCGCCTGCGGCAACATCACCCCCGGCACCTTCGGCCAACCGGCCTTGTCCGGCGCCGCCAGTGTGTGCTGGTCCAGCCGGGGATACCGGCTGGACGGCGGGGCCGTGCCGTCCCCGACCCAGGCCGCGAGAGCCTCGAACAACGCCCGAACGACGGCGTTGTAGTCGAGCGGGTTCATGTCGGCCTGACCCACGAAGTCCGGGTCCGTGAAGGGGGCGGGAGGAAACGGGCCCACGATGTGCGGCGCCGACGCGATCTGGTAGATGCGGCTCGTGGCGGGCGGCTCCACATCCCGAGTGCCCGAAACGTCGGTGTGCACCAGCGAGCCGGCGCGGTTGAAGTACTCGGAGTTCGTGAGCAGGTGGAAGAACTTGGGCTCGGTGTTGCTACGGCGCGCTCTCACGAGCAGCCCGTCCCGGGCGCCCGTGGCCGGATCCGTCTGCTCCTCGTCGGTGAACGGAAACATGTCGACCGGGTACTGGATGTTGAAATGCTGCAGCTGGTCGCGCGACTGCTGGCCGAAGCGATGGTTGAACGAGCCGCGTCCCGCACCACCCACCTGATCGAAGACGCCGTCGAAGACGATGCGGCCCTGCTCGTCGGCGTTGAAGCCCTCGTACACGAAGTGGCGGAGGAAGCGGCCGGTCTGAGACACACCCCAGCCAATGGCGAAGCGGATGCCCGGGCTCGGGTTGCCGCCGGCGGTGGTGCCATGCCTGAAGAAGCTGATCAGGTCGCGCGTCCCGGCCAGGCCGACCCCAATCACTCGCGGGTCGCGTGCCATGTACACGACGTCGTAGATGCGACCGGCTTCGAAGACACCGTCGAGCGTGACGGTATCCGGAGCCGTGAAGCGCCACCGGCCACGAGCCACGACTTTCGGGGAATCCGATGGCAGCGTCCGAACGTACATGACGTGGTCGCCGCTGTTCGGATTGATGGCCGGGTACGGCTGGTGCCCGCGATCGGCGATCCGCGCACTCGCCGCCTTCGCCCCGGGGATGAAATTTCCGCGGACGAGGCCGAAGATGGGCCGGCCCTGATCGGTCGCAATCGGAATCTGCATCCGCATGCGTCCTTCCGGGACGTCCCACTGCCATCCCATCCACAGCAACGTGTAGCCCTGTTCCATCAACGCGCCGCTGCCGTACTCCGCGGCGGTCGACGGATCGGCGGAGCCGATGGCGCGCTGGAACACCGGCAGGATTCGCTTGGTCCCCCGGTTTCCCGCCTCGTAGAACAGCCGGCCGTTACCCTTGGCGGGATCGACGGGCTTGAGCAGGTAGAAGTCGGCTGAAAACTCCACCAAGCCTCGCGGATTCCGCGGCGCGAGTGTCAGATCCACGATGCCGGCGTTGGCCGGGAGCGCCGGATCGAGCGCGAAGTGCACCGTGCCCACCAGCTTCTCGTAGGGCCCGATCGCGCCGAAGGCCTTCCCGTTCAGCACGACCTCGCGGCGCACGATCTCCAGTCGGGTGACCTCGGCACTGGCGGGGGCGCAGACGAGTACGGCGAGGCCAAGCGCGAGCAACAGGCGGTGGATCGTCGGCATGCCGCGCATTATGCCGGACCTGCGCCGCGGCGCGCCCGCGGTCAAGCCACCATCAGACCCCAGATCCCGGCGGCGGCGATCAGCCACAGTTCGGAGACCTTCCATCGCGCCAACACCAGGAAGACCAGGACCGCGACGACGGCTGTGCTGACGTCGACGAGCGCCCGTGTCGCCAGGACGTACGCGGCCCCAGCAATCGCTCCGGTGGCCGCCGCCGACACGCCGTCGACGAACGCCTTGACGATCGGCTGCGATCGATGCCGCCGGAAGTACGGAGCGGGCAGGATGACAAACAGGTAGACGGGCAGGAAGACGCCGAGCGCCGCCACCGCCATGCCCCACGGGCCGGCCACCAGGTAGCCGATGAACGCGACCGTGATGACGACGGGACCGGGCGTGATCATCGCGACGGCCACCGCGTCGAGGAACTGGCGGTCGCCCAGCCACGCATGCGTCTGGACCAGTTCACCGTAGAGGAACGGCACGATGGCCAGGCCGCTCCCGAAGACGAAGGCTCCCGCCTTCGCGAACAGCCAGAAGACATTCTGCAGCGTCGGAGCCAGAGCACCGGCTGCCGCCGGTGCATACAGGCCGACGACGCCCACCCCGGTGACGCCGGACACGACGCTTGCGTCCGGCCTCCGCCACCACCCGGCGTGGAGGGTGGTGACGACACCGGCCAGAACGAACAGCCACGCGATCTCGCGCTCCGTCCACGCGGTGGTCAGCGCCATCACCGCGGCGATGGTCCACAACATCGCGCTACGGCGAAGCGTCAGGCGCGTGAGCTTGCAGGCGGAACGCGCGATGATGCCGATCACGGCCGCGCCCACTCCGTAGAACAGCGCCTGCATCCACGCGAGCCCGCCGAACCGGACGTAGGCGACCGACAGACCCCACACCATCAGGAACGACGGCAGGATGAACGCGAGCGACACCAGCGTCGCGCCCGCCACGCCTCCGTGCACATAGCCCAGATACATGGCGAGTTGCGCGGCCAGCGGTCCCGGTGCCAGCTGGGCCAGGGCCAGGCCGTCGCGGTAGTCCTCGGGGCTGATCCAGCGCCGGTGTTCGACGAGATCGCGCTGCATGAATCCGGCCAGGGCGATCGGTCCTCCGAAGCCGGTCGCGCCGAGCCGGAGGAAGTACAGGTAAAGACGCCAGGGCGCCACCGGCACCAGCGGC
>DATLLC010000282.1:0-22438 GCA_035538015.1 Vicinamibacterales bacterium | reverse complement strand
GCACCGGCGCTGCGCGCGGCGATGGTGTTGCCCGCGCACCTGGAGAGCAACTTCATCAACCCGGCGTGGAGCGGCGCTCAGCCGGCGGATTGCCTGAGAACCTACGGTCGAACAGCCGGCGGAGTCGTCAACGCTGGAGCCTTCGTGGCCGACGACATCATGCGGGTGCTCCACGCCGGGTTGATGAAGTTACTCTCCAGGTGGGCGGGCAACACCATCGCCGCGCGCGGCACCGGTGCCGACCGGGCGCGCGCCACCGCGGCGAGAAAGACGTCGAGCGTCTGCGGATCGCAGGCCACCGTCGTCGGACAGAAGCCCGTCACGCCGTATCGCGGCAGATGGGCCGCCACAATCGATACCGCGTCGGGCCCATCGAGGACGTCGGTCCCGGCTACGCCATGGACATGCACGTCGATGAACCCCGGCACGATCAAGTGGCCAGCAAGGGCGCGCACTTCGGCACCCGCCGGCTGTACCGGCCCCGGCTCGATGCCGAGGATTCGTGTGCCTTCGATCAGGAGCGACCCGCCGGGGATGACGCCGTCGGGCAGGACGAGATCCCCGCCGGCGAGGACGATCATGCGGGGAGGCGTGCGAGGCGAGCCGCCCCGATCGCCGCGGCGTCGACGCCGAGCGGGGAGAGCACGATTCGTAAGCGCTCGGCCTGAGCGGGGCTGAGGCGGCGCTGGCACTCCATCCGGATGGACTCTAGCAGCAGGTCGCCAGAGGCCGGGATCAGGCCGCCGAGCACGATCGCTTCGGGATCGAGAATGGCGGCCAGGTTCGACACCGCCATGCCCAAGTACTTCGCCGTGTCGCGAATGACCGACACGCACAACCCGTCACCGGTGCGCGCCCATTGAAACACCTGGTCGACCGTGATGCGCGTGAGATCGCCCTGATGCTGCTGCACGATGGTCGATCCTTCGCCCGACTTGATGCGCCAGACGATGCGCCGCACGATGCCACCGGCCGAGATCTCGGCTTCGAGGCCACCCAGGCGCCGGTAGTCCTCGCGCTCCACCGGATTGAGCGACAGCCAGCCGACCGAACCGGCCCGTCCGTGCGCGCCCGGCCACACTCGTCCGTCGAGGATGATGCCGCTCGTGACGTGCTCGCCCGCCGACAGGGCGACGACGTTGGCGAGACCGCGCGCGGCCCCGCACCATTGCTCGGCGACCACCGCCGCGATGCCGGGCGACACGAGCGTCGGAACAGGAAGGCCGGGCAGCAGGCCGCGGACAGGCTGCTCGATGTCACGAGCCAGGCCGTCCTGTGGCTGCGCGAGGGTAATGGCCGCACTGGTCACCGGCGCGGAAGCGCCCTCGAGGGCGGTGCGCACGGCGGCCGTCGCGGCGGCCGCGGTCACAGCGCCCGCCATGGCCTGCGCCCCACGGGCCAGGACCTGACCGTCATCGTTGACAACAACGGCGCGGGCGTGTCCGTCGGACAAGTCGAGGCCCAGTCTCATGGTGACCAGTCGCTATGCGCGTGCAGTTTACGCCCTTCGAGCGGCAAGGGTGAACGGGTGGTGCGGAAGAGTGCCGTGTCGAGGCGAGCCACCAGCGATTCGAGGGCGCGCGCGTCGGGCGCCGCCAGGACCAGTACTCCCGCACCTTGTTCCGGAGGAAAACGCCGATTGTCGAGATAATCCCGGTCGAAGGTGACGAGGGTCCGCCGCAGCTGACGGGCCAGGCGATAGTGCTCGAGGTCCGCCGCGCGCCGCAGGTCGGCCTGTTCAATTACAAAGAACACGTCCCAGCCGAGCACCTGGCGCATGTAGCCGACCAGTCCGGCGGGCACATTCGCGTCGGCGTAAACGCGGGGGTGCTCCGTGACCCCGTCGGCGATTGGTCCCAGCTCCGACCAGAGAGTGCCCATCGGGCGGCAGTCTCACCGCTTCTTGGCCGGACCGACCGCAGCGCGCGTTGCGCGGCGCGCGGCCCGCTCCAGCGCGGCCACGAGTTCCACCCGCTTGCCCACCAGGCCCTTCCGCGGTCGCCGGCCGTTCTTGTGCCCGACGGCGTATTCGCTGAACAAGGGAAATGCGATCGTGGAATCGCAGTAGGCGACACAGGTGTCGGGCAGGACACCGGGATTCACCTTCCCCCAGGACACGGCTTCGGCGGGCGTTGCACCCGACAACCCGCCCCACACCACCTGGTCCGTCGTGATCTGGATGAAATAGTCGTTACCGCCCTTGGGGATGTTGTAGACCTCCCAAAGGGTGGGCTGCCCCTGCAGGTAGAAGTTCTTCGGCGACCCGCCCCCGAGGATGACGCAGCCGTTTTTCTCCGCCGCAAGGATGATCGCGCAGACCTCATTCACGTCCTTGTTGGGATCGATCATGAGGCGGCTCCCATTGATCAGCTCGTGGTACGCGATATTCATCCCGATCGAGCTGTCGCCCGGAGAAGAGGTGTAGAGGGGAACGCCGAGCTTGGCGGCGCTCGCGACGACCGAGTACGCTTCGCAGCCCGGGCGGACCTTCCGGAGGTGGCGGCCGAGAGCGTAATGGAGGTCGGCGGTGGACACCGGACCATCGAGGCCGCTCGAGACGAGGAAGTCGCGGATGAAGCGGTCGGTGTCGAGCAGCACCTGCGCTGGGAACAGCACGTCGTAGATGCGGATCACGCCCTCTTTGTAGAGCACGCGGTCGTCCACGAACGGCGAGCCGCGCCTGAGGGTGAAGTTCAGGGCGTAGTGCAAATCGTGATACAGATTGGCGCCGGTGCTGATGATGAAGTCCACCAGCCCGCGCTCCATCATCGCGATCACACAGCCGCCAATCCCCGCTGGCGTCATCGCCCCGGCGATGGTGAGGGCGATGGTCGTGTCGTGGTCGCGCGCCAGCATCTTGTCGGCGAAGATCCGGCAGGCCTCGCCGAGGCGGGCGGCGTTGAAGGCCTGAAAGCCCTCGTCGATCAGGGTCCGGATCGCGGCGGCGCCCTTGGGACGGTAGTAGCGAATGGGCTTTCCGGAGAGAAAGGCTCTCCGGTTCTTCTGCGGCGATCCAGGTGCACGGTACGGCATCGGCTTAGGGTAGCATTTGCCTGTGACAGCAGGCGGCCATGGATGATCTGACCTTTGCGGCCCGCCGCGCGACGTCTGGCTCCAAGGGCGAGCCCGATCTCGAGGCGCGGTTCCGCGGACTCGTGCAGTCGCCGCTCCGCGCCGGCATTCTCCGGTTCCTGAGCGCGCGGCCCGAGGAAGCCTTCGATACCGAGTCGCTGATGCAGACCTTCGGCCGGATGCGGCTGGACGTCGACAACTGCGTGCGCGAGCTGGTGGACTTCGGCGTGGTCACCAAGAGCGGTGACGAACCCTCCACCTACCGGGCCGCGAGGCCCGAGGGCCCGCCGGGGCTGCTGCTCGATAACTTCCTCGAGCGACGCGCCAACGTCGGCGTCGAGGAGTCGTCGCCGTCGGTGCAACGGTTCCGGGAGATGATCGGGCGCGATGAGAAGATGCTGGCCATCTTCGAGTGGATTCGCACCGCCGCTAAGTCGGACATCTCGGTGCTGATCCTCGGCCCCACCGGCGCGGGCAAGGAAGTCGTGGCCCGCATGATTCATGAGCTGTCGCGGCGGGGCCCGGAGCGCTTCCAAGCGGTCAACTGCGCGGCCCTCCCCGACACCTTGTTCGAGTCCGAGATCTTCGGCTACGAGAAGGGTGCGTTCACCGGTGACCACGACCGGAAGCCCGGGCGCCTGGAGATGGCCAACGGCGGGACGCTGTTCCTCGACGAGATCGGCGATCTGTCGCTCGTCGCGCAGGCAAAGCTCCTGCGCGTGCTCGAGGAGCGACGCTTCGAGCGGCTCGGGGGCAACCGCTCCATTTCCGTCGACTTCCGCCTGATCTCCGCGACCAACCGGCCGCTCGACATGTTCGTCCGCGAGAGCCGGTTCCGCGAGGACCTGTACTACCGCATCAACGCGTTCGCGATTCGCCTCCCGTCGCTGAAGGAACGGACCGGCGACATCCCGGTGCTCGCCAACCGGTTCCTGGCGCGGTACTGCGCCGCCAACGGCCTTCCCCTGGATGCCAAGCAGCTGTCGGCCGAGGCCGCCGAGCAGCTGGTGAGCTACCACTGGCCCGGGAACATCCGCGAGCTCGAGAGCACGATGTCGCGAGCGGCGCTGTCGGCGCCGGGCCGGATGATCCGGCCGACGGACATCGAGTTCCTCCACGCCCCCCTTGCGCGGCCCGCCGAGGAAGCGGGAAACCCCCGCCTCCCGACGTTGCGGGACGCGGAGCGGGCCCACATCGTCCGCGTGCTCGACGCGGCCAGTTGGAACAAGGTCGAAGCGGCGCGGATCCTGGATATCAGCCGGGGAACGCTGTATCGGAAGATCGAGGAATTCGGGCTCGAGCCGACCACTGGCGATGTCAAACGCCGCGTCCGCAAGGCCGAGTGATTCAGCAGACGAGCCTGCACAACAAAACCCAGTCATTCCCGTCGAAGTGGCCTCGTGCTGCTGCCTTGAATGGGACTCTGGCGTAAAATATCGCCGCAATATGGTGTGCAGGCGCTGGTGCCGATGACCGCGAGGGAGGCTGCGCTGAGCCGGGACGCCCGCATGCGTGACCTGCCCCTGTCCGCCCGCATCTATGTCAGTGCCGTGATGGCCGTTGGTGCCGGGCTGCTCGTCTGGCTCGGACCGAGGGCGACCTTCCACGATCCTGTGCTCTTCGCCGTGCTGCTGGTAGCCTCGTCGCTCACCTCGGCCTTCAAGGTGGGGCTGCCCCTGGACCGCGGCGGGTCGACGATGTCGGTGTCCTACGCGGTGGATTTTGCGTCGCTGCTTCTCCTCGGCCCCCACGAAACGATGTTCGTCGCGGTCACGAGCGCGTGGAGCCAGTGTACGTTCCGGATGAAGACGAAGAACCCGTTACACCGCACGCTGTTCAGCATGGCGTGCCTCGCCATCACGGTCGAGGCGGCGGGCTTCGCGTATCTGTATGCGGGCGGGGTCCCCGGAGTTCTCGCCACGACCGTGGCCGGCGTCGCCCGTCCGCTGGTGGCGGCCGCCACCATCTATTTCGTCTTCAACACCTTCTCGATCGCGATCGCCATCGCGCTGACGTCGCAGCAGCCGCTGGCGAAGGTCTGGAACGAGAACTTCCTGTGGAGCGCGCCGAGCTACTTCGTCGGCGCCGGCGCGGCGGCCGCGGCGACCTGGGCGGTGATGACCTCCGGCATCTGGCTCGCGCTGCTGGCCATCGCCCCGCTGTATCTCACGTATCGCACCTACAAGGTCTATCTGGGCCGCATCGATGACGAGCGCCGGCACGTCGAGGAGATGGCCGATCTGCATCTGGCCACGATTGAAGCGCTGGCACTCGCGATCGACGCCAAGGATCAAACGACGCAGACGCACATTCGCCGCGTGCAGGTCTACGCCACCAGCCTGGCCCGCTCCCTGGGGATGACTGACAACGAGATCAAGGGTGTCAAGACCGCGGCGCTGTTGCACGACATCGGCAAGCTCGCGGTCCCGGAACACATCCTATCGAAGCCCGGGCCGCTCACCCACGAAGAGTTCCAGAAGATTCGCATCCATCCGCAGGTCGGAGCAGAGATCATCAGCGCCGTGCCCTTTCCCTACCCGGTGGCACCGCTCATCCTCAGCCACCACGAGCGGTGGGATGGCCGTGGCTATCCACAGGGCCTGCGCGGCGAGGACATCCCGCTCGGAGCCCGCATCCTCACGGTGGTGGACTACTTCGATGCGCTCACGTCGGAACGCCCGTACCACAAGGCGCTCAGCCACGAAGCGGCGATGCTGTTGCTCCAGCAGGAGGCCGGCCGCGCGCTCGACCCCCGGGTCGTCGATCTCTTCATCGAGCAGTTGCCCGATATGACCCGAGAGGCACAGGAGCTGGAAGGGGCGCCGACTAGACGGCTGTCGCTCGAGGCGACCTCAGACCTGGGCGGCCCCGCCGCGGGGTTCCAGTCCGAGGGATCGAAAGGCAGCACGGTGTTCGACGACATCGCACTCGCACATCGCGAGATCTACGGCCTCTACGAGATCGCGCAGACGATGGGTACCAGCCTGGGGGTGGCGGACACGACCGCGCTCATCGCCTCCAAGCTGAGCAACCTCGTGCCGTTCTCGGCCTGCGCGCTGTTCCTGTTCGACGAGCCGGACGACATGCTGCGCTGCCGCTTTGCGACCGGGACCGAAGCGGACGAGATCGGCACGATGGTCATCCGCGCCGGCCATGGGCTCGCCGGCTGGGTGGCCCGGAACCGGAGGCCGCTCGTCAACGCGCGCCCGAGCGCGGACTTCGAGGCGGCTGGTCTCGGCGTGGCCACCGGACTCCGCTCCGCGCTGGTGACACCGCTGGTCTTCAATGACCGCTTCATCGGCACGCTCGCGGTCTACCACATCGAGCCCGACTTCTACACCGACGACCATCGCCGGCTGATCGATCGCGTCTCGGAACAGGCGTCCGCGGTGATTCACAACTCCATCGTCTTCGAGCAGACGCAGGAGGACTCGCTGACCGATCCGCTCACCGGCCTGCCCAACACGCGCTTCATGTTCCTGCACCTGTCGCGCGAGCTGGCGCGGGCCGAGCGCATGAAGTCGGAGGTGGCGCTGCTGGTGATGGACCTCGACAACTTCAAGGACATCAACGACACGTTCGGCCACAATGCGGGCGATCGCGCGTTGCGCGAAGTGGCACGCGTGCTCCGGACGGCAATTCGTCCCTACGACATCTGCATCCGGTATGCCGGCGACGAGTTCGTGGTGGTGCTGCCCGGGTGCGGGGCCGAGGAGGGCGAGCGGAAGCGGCTGGAGCTCCAGCGGGTGGTGGAGGGCCTGATGTTCGAGCCGAGGCCCGGTCGCCGCGCACCGATCCGCATCAGCGTCGGCGCCGCGGTCTTTCCCCGAGACGGCGACGGGTACGAGGCCATCATGGCCACGGCCGACAGCCGCATGTATCGCGACAAGACCCGCCGCAAGGCAGAAGGGCAGGAAGTGGCCGCGGCGACTGGCACCGATGGCCGGACCGGCGTCATCCTCCCGCGGGGAAGCGGCGGCGCGGACATGTCGGACGTGGACATCCAGCGCGCCGGCTTCGGCGTGCTGTGACACCCCTTGCTGGCTCGGACCGTGCCGGTCACCACGCTCCTCGTCCGTGAGGTTCGCCGGGCCACGCCGCGGACCCGCCTGCTCCGGCTCGACGCGGGCGCCTCGGGCTTTGTCTACGCCGCGGGACAAGCCGTCATGGCCGGGCTCCATGGATCACCCCTCCGCAAGCCGTATTCAATCGCATCGGCGCCCGCGGAGTCCGAACGGCGCGGCTTCATCGAGCTCCTCGTCCAGGTGGACGACAGCGGCGGACCCGACCCCCATCTGGAGCTCGCCACCCACGGCACGCCCCTCGACCTCGAGGGCCCGTTTGGCACCTTCACCCTGCCGCCGCTCGGACGAGGCGCTCGGATCCTGCTCGTGGGCGGTGGCACGGGCATCGCGCCGCTCCGCTCGATGCTCGTCCAGGCTCTCGACACCGGGATGGTCCCGATCGCGCAAGTGATCTACAGCGCTCGCACCGTGGACGAGCTCGCGTACCGCGACGAGCTGGAGGCCCTCGCGCAGGATGGCCGCATCACTCTGACCCTGACCGTGACGCGCGAAGAAGGTGCCTGGACGGGACGGCGCGGGCGCATCGACCGCGAGCTGCTGGCAACCGCGCTCTCGGGTCCCGACACCTGGTGCCTGGTGTGCGGACCTCCGGCGCTCGTCTCGGATGTGCGGGCGGCACTGGCCGCGCTCGACGTGCCGCCAGACCGGGTTGGGGTGGAACGATACGACGGCTAGGCCGTCAGGCGCTCGCTATCCCTCGCGTGGGCCCTTACATGCCCACTACGTGATAACCGGCGTCAACGAGGAGGACCTCGCCGGTGATGCCGCGGCCCCCTTGACCCAGCAGGAACGCCGCCGCGTCTCCGACCTCCGTGGTGTCGATCGCGCGCCGCAGGGGCGCCTTCTCCCGGACGATGTTCAGGATCGAAGAAAACCCCCCGATGCCCGCGGCCGCCAGCGTCTTTACGGGGCCGGCGGAGATCGCGTTCACGCGGATCCCCTGGGGGCCCAGGTCGGCCGCCAGGTAGCGAACCGAGGATTCGAGCGCGGCCTTGGCGACGCCCATCACGTTGTAGTTGGGAAACACGCGATCGCTGCCGAGGAACGACAGCGTCAGGATGCTGCCGCCGCCGCGCGCCTGCATGAGCGGCTGCGCGCCCCGGGCCAGGGCGACGAGCGAGTAGGCGCTGATGTCGAGGGCCAGACGAAAGCCCTCGCGCGAGGTCTGGGCGAAGCCGCCGGTCAAGTCCTCGCGCGGCGCGAACGCGACTCCGTGCACGAGAAAGTCGAGGCCGCCATGGACCTCCTGGATGCGGCTGAAGACGGCGTCGATCTCCGCGTCCTGCTGCACGTCGCACGGGAGCACGAGTGTCTCAGGGTCCAGCGTCGCGGCCAGTTCCTTCACGTGCTCCTCGAAGCGGCCCTGGTAGGTGAGCACGACGCGCGCGCCCTGAGCGGCCACGGCTCTGGCGATGGCCCACGCGAGCGAACGGTGATTGGCCACGCCCACGATCAGCCCGACCTGACCGTGCATCGGTCCCTCGCCACTCATCGTCGGGTCCTCAGTGCTTCTTGCGGCGGCGACGGCGCCCGCCCTGGCCATTGCCGGCGCTGTTGCCGTGTGCCGGCCCACCCTGCCGCCCGGACCGCATCGGGCCGCTGAAATCGGATCCGTTGCCCGGGTGGCGGCGGAAGCGTCCGCCACCTACACGCCGGGGACGCTGGTTGAGTGGCTGGTGCATCGTGAACTCGGGAATCGCCCGGGCCGGAGGCACGTGCCCCTCAGGTCGCGGCAATTGCGCGCGGATCAGCGAGCGCCTGAACGGCCGATCGTCGGAGGCGTCTGCGGGAGTCGAGTCTTCAGGAAGGGCGGCGATGCCGGGGTCGGCGGGAGGCGGTTCGGCGGCTGGGTCGACTGGAGGTTGGGAGTCGGCCGCGGGCGGTGCGGTGATGCGGCTCGCCGGGGCGTCGATGTTGTCAAGTACCTGGGTGAAGAGGGCCGCTGTCGAGCCCTTCTTCCGTGGCGCCGGCACGCGGGCGTTCCTGAATTCGTGCTCCGCATCGCACACCACACATCGTGTTCGCTGGATCTCGCTCTCGACCATCGCGACAATTGCGTGGTCGGTGACGCGGCGCTCGCGCGGACAATAATCGTCCAGCACGTCGCCAGGCCGATACTGGCGCTGCTGCATGCAACTCCCCCGAGAAACCGGTTCTAACTGCTTAGAAACACTGCCATCCCATCAACCCGGACAGCCCTCGCTCGTGTCTGGTTCCTTCGGTCATTCACCCTGGTGAATGAACACTCGGAGAGCCGAGGGGAGAGCCCCCTAATTCACTTGGTCGAATATTCCATCCGGCCGAACTCCCCTTCGATTGCGCCCGTCTCCATCGAATCAGCGAGCTGTAGACTGACCACTCAAGCGGGCTTGAGGGGTTAGAGCTGTCAGCGCAGGGTGGGAAGCTCAGGCCTGGACGGTCGAAACACCGCAGGGCGCAGGGCGATTGTCATTCTATCAAAGCTGGTGGCCGGCCGCAATCCTGCCCGAGCGCGACCGTCAGGAAGCCGCCAGCCAGGCACGAAGGTCGGCCAGGCGGGATCGGACCGCATCGGGGTTGGTGGACTGCGGCGTGCGGCGGGCCCGCACTGACTCCAGGGCTGTGATCCGCGACTTCACATCCTCGGCGAAGAGCGGGCTGAACGCCCGCCACTCGGCCAGGCTGAGCGCCTCGATGTCGCGACCGTCGGTCAGCAGTTGGCGCACCATCGCGCCAACCACTTCGTGGGCCTGGCGGAACGGCATGCCGCGCGCGACCAGGTAATCGGCTACGTCGGTTGCGAGGAGCAGACCCGAGGCGGCCCGGCCGGTGCGATCGCTGCGGAGCGTGAGCCTGGCCACGACAGCAGCGGTCGCCGTCGCCGAGACGGCCAGGGTATCCTCGGCGTCAAATAGGGGCTCCTTGTCTTCCTGCAGATCCTTGTTGTAGCCCGTCGGCAGGCCCTTCATGGTGACGAGCAGGCCAGTGAGGTGCCCGATCGAGCGCCCCGCCTTGCCGCGAACCAGCTCGAGGGGGTCCGGATTTTTCTTCTGCGGCATCATGCTGCTGCCGGTGGCCGACGCGTCGGCGAGCTCGAAGTACCCGAATTCCTCGCTGGTGAACAAGATCATGTCCTCGGCGACCCGCGACAGGTGCACCATCGCCAGAGTGGTGGCGTAGAGGAAGGTCGCAGCGAAATCGCGGTCGGACGAGGCGTCCATGCTGTTGGCCACCACCCGGCTGAAGCCGAGCCGCGCGGCGAGCGCGGCCGTGTCGACCGGATAACCGGTGCCAGCGATGGCTCCAGACCCCAGCGGCAAGGCGTCGGCTTCGTTACGGGCCTGGCCGAGGCGGGCATGGTCGCGCTGCAGCGCGGCGGCGTGGCTCAGGAGGTAGTGCGACACGAGCACGGGCATCGCACGCCGCAAGTGCGTATACGAAGGCATCAGGGCGGCGCCGGCGTGTTCGGCCTGGTCGGCGAGGGCGGTGACAACGGCGCAAAGCGCCTCCTGCAACCGCGGAATGCGTCGGCGCAGGTAGAGCCGCAAGTCGACGGAGACCTGCTCGTTACGCGAGCGGCCCGTGTGGAGGCGGCGGCCGGCGTCGCCAATCCGCGCCACCAGCTGCCGCTCGACGAAGCTGTGCACGTCTTCGTCATCACCGTTCACCCAGGCGGGATCGCGCCGGCCGTGCTCGAGGATCTCGACCAGACCTTCGCGGATGGCGTGCGCATCCGCGGCGTCGAGCACGCCGGCCTGGGCCAATGCTTCGGCCCAGGCCAAGCTTCCCGTCACGTCGTCTTCGAACAGGCGACGATCGAACGAGAACGAGATGCCGAAATCGAACGCGGCGGGATCGGGAGCCGCGTCGAAGCGGCCGGACCACAGGTGTTGTGACATAGAGCGTTTCGCGATAGGCGAACGAGGCCGCGACGGCCCTCGCATCATACCGTTCCAGGCGCCGGCCGACGACTCGGCTGAGGAAGCTCGAGCGCTCGAGCCTCGGGATGCCGGTGACGGAATCCCCCGTCGCGTCCACGAAGGCGTCAAGCGCGAGACGGGCTGGCGAGCACCACACGCCGACCCATGTCAGTGCACCTCTCGTCCGCCGGCCAGTTGATCGAGGCGCTTGACCACCGCGTGGGCGTGACGCCGATCCCGGGCCACCACCAGGATGGTGTCATCGCCGGCGATCGTGCCGACCACACCGGCGAGCCGCGCGCGATCGAGCGCCAGTCCGAGCAGCTGCGCCTGACCGGGCCCGGTCCGCAGGACCACGAGTTGCTGGACGGGCTCCGCGCTCGCGAGGTACTCGGCTAAGGCCCGCGACAGGGCGGCCGTGGCGGCGGAGGCCGGCGGCGCCTCGGCGCCGGCCGGCTGGTACGCGCCGTCCGACGAACGCTTCATCAGCCCGATCTCCTTGATGTCGCGCGACAGCGTGGCCTGGGTCACGACGAAGCCGCGGGCGGCGAGGCGCTGGCGAAGCTGCTCCTGGCTGCGGATGGCCTCGTGCTCGACGATGTCCTTGATGGCCGACAGGCGTCGTGGCTTCATAATTATGCGTTCCGGTGAATCAGTATACACCGGTGCCATGCCTGTTCTTCGACCCGGACCGGTTGACAGGACCGCGGCCCGCTTGTATAAGTATTCTCTTTGACGCATAGTCTTGCGTCGCTGCAGGACCCCTGAAGGAGCGAACGGGAATGAGCCGCAGCCGGCCGAACACCGCTATCCGTGCCAGCATCGCGGGCGCGACCGGCTATGCCGGTCAGGAGCTCGTCCGGCTGCTCTCCCGCCATCCGGATGCCACGCTGACGCTGGCGACGGCGTCGCAGGCTACCAGCACGCCCCGAACGCTTCCCGGCCTCGCCCGCATCTGGGATGGCGAGGTCGTGCCGCTCGATGCCGCGGCCCTGGCCCGCCAGTCGGACGTCGTCTTCCTGGCGCTTCCCGAAGCGACCTCGGCGGCGCTCGCGCCCCAGTTGCTCGCCGGCGGCGTGCGCGTGGTCGATCTCTCCGGCGCGTTCCGCCTGCGCGACGCGGCCGCGCGCGCGCAGTTCTATCCCGCCACCGGCGATCTGCCGGACGGCGTGGCCTACGGCTTGACCGAATTCGAGATGGACGCCATCCGGTCCGCCCGGCTGCTGTCGAACCCGGGCTGCTACCCAACGGCCTCGCTGCTGGCGCTGCTGCCGCTGGCGCGCCGCGGGCTGCTCGTGCCCGGAGCCGACATCATCATCGACGCAAAATCCGGTATCTCCGGGGCGGGCAAGGCGCCGAGCGAACGGACGCACTTCTGTGAAAACCACGGCTCAGTGGCGGCCTACGGGGTGTTCGGCCACCGCCACACGCCCGAGATGGAGCAGGCGCTCGGCCAGAGGGTGACGTTCGTGCCGCACCTGGTGCCGCTCGACCGCGGCATTCTCTCGAGCATCTACGCCCGGCTGGTGCCAGGCACCACGGCCGAGGCCGTGAGCGAGGCATTCGAGCAGTCGTACGCCTCGGCGCCGTTCGTCCGGTTGACCGGCGCCAGCCTGCCCGAGATCAAGCACGTCGCGCACACCAACTTCTGCGATCTCGGCTGGAAGGTGGACGAGGCACACGGGCGCGTGTTCATCGCCAGCGCCATCGACAACCTGGTCAAGGGCGCAGCCGGCCAGGCCGTCCAGAACTTCAACCTGATGTTCGGGCTGGACGAGCGGGCGGGACTGATGTGAAGCTGACCCTGCTGAAGCTCGGCGGCGAGCTGATCGAGAACGCCGCGAAAGTGGCGGCGATTGCCAGGATCGTCGCCACGGCGGACATCCCGCTCGTCATCGTCCACGGCGGCGGGCGCGAGATCGACACGGCTCTCGAGGCCGCGGGCATCCCCAGGCGGCAGGTCGACGGCCTGCGGGTGACCGACGGTCCGACTCTCGACATCGTCGTGTCGGTGCTCGCGGGCGCAATCAACACTCGCTTTGTCGCGGCGATCAACGCCGCTGGCGGCCGGGCGGTCGGCCTCACCGGGGCGG
This sequence comes from Vicinamibacterales bacterium, assembly GCA_035538015.1. GTDB lineage: Bacteria > Acidobacteriota > Vicinamibacteria > Vicinamibacterales > UBA2999 > VFZN01. The sequence goes on along the minus strand of DATLLC010000282.1, from coordinate 9,289 downwards.
ACGCGGGCGTCGCGACGGTGAAGAAGGCGCCCGCCCACCGCGCAACCAGCGGCGACCTCGTCGATCTGGGATTGGTCGGCGAGCCCCTGCGAAACGAGGCACCGCCGCTCGTGAGGGCGCTGGTCGGCCGTGGATTCGTGCCGGTGATTGCCTGCATCGGCGCGTCGCGCAAGGGCGATCTCTTCAACGTGAACGCGGACACGCTCGCCGGCAACCTGGCGGCGCGTCTGCAGGTGACCCGGCTGGTGATCGCCGGCGGCACGCCCGGTGTGCTCGACGAGCAGGGGCAGACGATCCCGTCGCTCGATCCACGCGACATCCGCGCCCTCGTCAAGGCGGGGACGGCCAGTGCGGGGATGGTGGCCAAGCTGACCGCCTGCGAGGGGGCGGCGCGCGCGGGCGTGAAGGACGTAACGATTGTGGACGGACGAGACGCCAGGCAGCTGGCGCAGTGGCTGGGCGGAGCCACCAAGGGAGATCCGCCAGGGAACGGGACGAGGGTACGGAAATGACGACTTCGCAACAGGTGCAGGAGCTCGAGTCGCGGCACGTGCTCCAGACCTACAAGCGCCAGCCGGTGGTGCTGGTGCGGGGCGACGGCCGCCGCCTGTTCGACGTCGAGGGCCGCGAGTACCTGGACTTCCTGTCCGGCATCGGCGTCGTCGTGCTGGGCCATAGCGACAAGGGGCTGGCCCAGGTCATCGCCGATCAGGCGCAGACCCTGATTCACACGTCGAATCTCTACTACCACCCGCTGCAGGGACGGCTGGCGGCCAAGCTCGCGGCGCTGTCCGGGCTCGAGCGCACGTTCTTCTGCAACAGCGGCACCGAGGCGGTGGAAGCCTGCCTGAAGTTCGCGCGGCGCTTCTGGTACTCGCAGGGCGAGACCACGCGCACCGAATACGTGGCGCTCCAGCACGGCTTCTCCGGGCGAACGATGGGCGCCCTCTCGGTGACCGCCAACCCGCACTACCGGCAGCCGTTCGAACCGCTCATCCCTGGCGTGACGTTCGTCGCGCCTGACGACGTGGCGGCCCTCGAGGCCGCGGTCACCACTCGCACCGCGGCGATCATCGCCGAGCCTATCCAGGGCGAAGGCGGCGTCCGGCCGCTGTCACCGGCGTTTGCCGCCGCCGTGACACGGGCGACCGAGCGGACCGGCACGCTCCTCATCGCCGACGAGATTCAGTGCGGCCTCGGCCGCACCGGACACCCGTTCCACTATCAGGCGTTCGGCTGGCACCCGGATCTGGTGACGGTCGGGAAGGCCATCGGTTCGGGCGTGCCCGTCGGTGCGGCGCTGGTCTCCAGCCGCGTCGCCGGCCAGATCTTCGCCGGCGACCATGGCACGACCTACGGGGGCAATCTCCTGGCCACGCGCGCCGCGCTGTATGTGCTCGAGCAGATCACCGGCACTCCGGACGCGGTGCCCTACTCTGGCGGCGGCCTCATCGCGCACGTGCGCCAGGTTGGTCCCGGGTTTGGTGCGCGGCTCGACGCGCTTCGTCAGAAGCACGCGATCGTCGAGAGCGTCCGCGGTGAGGGCGTGATGCGGGGGCTGGTGCTCACGGTCGACGCCACTCCGGTCGTCGAGGGCGCGCTGAAGCGCGGCCTGCTCGTCAATCGCACAGCTGAACGGGTGGTTCGGATGCTGCCGCCCTTCACCGTCACCGAGCCGGAGATCGACGAAGCGGCGGCCATCCTGGACACGGCGCTGGCGGAGGCCGGACGATGAGCATTCGGATCGTGGTGGACAACGAGCGGGCCGTGGTCCGCGCGGGTGCTGCTGCGGACGCGCCGGCGCTTCTCGGCCTGATCACCGCGCATGCCGGCTTCTCCATTGTGCCGCACACGTGGAGGCCCGAGAAGATCGTGCACGATTCTGCGAGCTGCGCGGCCTTCCAGTCGTGCGGCCAGCAGGCGGTGATCTTCTCGCTGCCGGATCGGCGCCTCGAGAATGGATCCCGCCGTGCGGCGACGCTCGCCACCACTCCCCAGCGGTCGAGGCCCCATGCGCACTGAGCGAATTCACGGCGGCATCACCGCCCCGGCTGGCTTCCGCGCCGCCGGCCTGCACTGCGGGATCAAGAAGAACGGCAAGCCCGATCTGGCGCTGATCGTGTCCGATGCGCCGTCGACCTACGCCGCTGGCCTGTTCACCACGAACCTGGCCAAGGCGGCGCCGGTCCTCGTGAGCCAGCGGCATCTTGCCGGCAATGGCGGCGGCGCCCGGGCAATCGTGACCAACAGCGGGTGTGCGAACGCCTGCACCGGCCCGCAGGGGATGGCCGACGCCGAGGAGATGGCCGGCCTGGCCGCGACCGCCCTCGGGCTGGAGTCCCAGCAGGTGCTCGTCGCGTCGACCGGCGTGATCGGCGTCAACCTTCACATGCCGTCGCTGCGGGCCGGCGTACCGGCAGCGGCGGCCGCGTTGACCTCCGAGGGCGGCGCAGGAGCCGCCCGCGCCATCATGACGACCGATCCGTTCCCGAAGGAGGCGGGCGTCGAGGTGACCACCGACGTTGGAAGCTTTCGCGTCGGGGGCATGGCCAAGGGGTCGGGCATGATCGAGCCGCGCCTCGCGACGATGCTCGGATACCTGACCACCGATGCGGCCGTCGACCCCACGCTCCTGCAGCGCGCCCTGGCGGACGCGTGCCGCTACACCTTCAACGCCATCACGGTCGATGGAGAGCCCTCCACGAACGACTGTGTGTTCGCCATGGCCAACGGGATGAGCGGCGTCGTCATCGACGAAGGGCTGTATCCGGCGCTCGTCGAGGGGTTCCGGCAGGTGGCGCACGAGCTGGCGCTGGGCATCGTCCGCGGCGGCGAGGGCGCGACCAAGCTGGTCGCCGTCACGGTGACTGGCGCGGAAACAGACGCGGACGCCTGGATGGCGGCACGGGCCGTGGCCAATTCGCCGCTGGTGAAGACCGCGGTGCACGGGGCAGATCCGAACTGGGGACGGCTGGTCGCGGCCTCGGGCCGGTCGGGCGCGGCCTTCGTGATGGATCGCGCGCGCGTTCGCATCGGCAGCCTGGTGCTGTTCGAAAACGGTCGGCCGTTCGACGAGCGCGCTGCCGAGGCGTCGGACTACCTCAAGGGCACGACGCTCGACATCGAGGTGAACCTCGGCACCGGGGGAACGCATTCCGCCACGGTGTGGACCTGCGACCTCACCGCTGACTACGTGAAGATCAACGCCGAATACCGCACCTGACGGTTTGTGAGCCCATTCGATCAGGCTGAGAGGCTGAGCCACACCGTGCCGCGCAACTTCCTGTCCATCCTCGATTTCACTCCGGCGCAGCTCCGGGCCACACTGGAGCTGGGCATCAGGGTCAAGGCCGATCGCAAGCAGGGGCAGTCCGCGCCCACCGCCCAGGCGCTGGCCGGCCGGCATGTGGGCCTGCTGTTCGAGAAGCCCTCGCTGCGGACCCGCGTGACCTTCACGATTGGCGTGCGCGAGCTCGGCGGAGACATCGTCGAGATCCCGGCGGATGTCATGCATGCCGATCGCGAGCCGCTTGATGACGTCGCGCGAAACCTCGAACGCTGGATAGACGCAGTGGTCATCCGCACGTTCGGACAGGATCGCCTCCTCGAAATCACGCAGGCCACACCCGAGCTCGCCGTGATCAACGCGCTCTCCAACGAAGAGCATCCCTGCCAGGCCCTCGCCGACATGCTCACGCTGGCCGAACGGTGGGACGGCAAGTTCGAAGGCCGGCGGCTCGCGTTCGTCGGCGATGGCAACAACGTGTGTACTTCGCTCGTGCACGCGGCGATGATGCTCGGGATGTCGATGCACGTGGCCACGCCCAAGGGATTCGAGCTGCCCGACGAGGTCGTCGACCAGGCCGCAGAGGTCTCACAGGCTGGAGCCGGCCTCACCGAATTCACCGACCCGAAGGCGGCCGTCCGCGACGTGGACGCCGTCTACACCGATGTCTGGACGTCGATGGGCCAGGAGGTGGAGTACGCCGAGCGCCAGCGAAAGTTCACCCGCTACCAGGTGAACGAGGCGCTGATGGCGCTAGCCAGGCCGGATGCCGTCTTCATGCATTGCCTGCCCGCGCACCGCGGGGAGGAAGTGACCGACGAGGTCATCGAGTCGCCGGCCTCGGTCGTGTTTGCCCAGGCCGAAAACCGCCTTCACGCCCAGAAGGCGATGCTCGTCAAGGTGCTCTAACGCGCGACGGGGCGCGCGCGGATCAGCACCTGCATGTCGTCAGGCCGGTTGTTCTCGAAATAGAGCCGCTGTCGGCCGTCGCCCCCCTCAGCGATCGTCGCAGGGATCGCGCTGGCGACGACCGTCCACCCCGCGGGCAGCACCACTGTGTTCCGCGGGCGGCCGAAGCTGCGGTCCCAGACGAGCTCGTCGCCGTCGAGACCATACCGAGCCGGATCCATGTAGGTCTCGGAGATCCGCAGACGGCTGGCGCCGCCAGGCCGGACGGCGGGGAACGTCACCACCACCACCTGGCCGTCGGCCTCGACCGGGTCGCCGGCGTCGAGGTGACGCGCCTTCAGTTCGGCCCCGCTCAAGGTCTCGACCTGCAACCGTTCGCCGGTGTCGAGATTGACTGCGGCCGGACGCGACACGCGGCTGCCGGCTCGGACGACGTTGAAGTACTGGCTCGTGCCGGGACGCGACTCGGTGTAGTCGTGGAAAAGGCTGAACGCGTGGGTGGCGGGATCCTCGAGGGAATAAACGATCTCGCGGTCGCCATGCGCGCGCTCCGCGAGACGGTCAGCCTGCGACGGCAGCATCACTGGCGCCGATGGCCCCCGAGCCGTGGCTGCGCGAGAGCTGAAGGGCGCCAGCCCCGGCCGCGCCTTGATGACGAGCGGCGCCGCGGCCGCACCGGTGTTCATGAACGAGATCATCACGCGTCCGTCCGGTGTCGTCAGCACCTGCGAGGGCACGTTGCAGCTGACCAGCCGGTAACCGGCCGGGAGCAGCACGCTGTTCCGCCGAATACCGAGCGATCGGTCGAAGACGATGGCGTCGCCGTCGCGGTAGTAGCTCTTCGCGTCCTTGTAGGTCTTGTCGATCAGCACGCGGCCTTCGCCGCCCTCGGGCACCGGACGCGCGAGATGCACCTTGATCCACTCGGCATCGAGGTCGGCGGCGGGATGGCCCTCGGTGCGCGCCTGCGCGCCGGTGACGACCTCCCACTTCAGCGGCTGGCCAGTCTCGAGATCCAGAACCCGTTCGTCGGTGGCAACGCTGCCCTTGCGAATCACGTTGAAGAAGAACCGCGCGCCAGGCGTGGTCGCCGTGACCTCGTAGTAGATCCGGAACTGCGCGGTGTCGGGGGCGAGGAGCTCGTATCGCGTGTAGTCGTCTTCCTGCGTCTGCGGAGGAGACTGCGCCTCGGTGACGGCGGCGCCCAGCGCCAGCAGCGGAAGCAGGCGAAGAAGTGCGCGAGCCATGGGCGCATGATAGCGCCGTTCAAGCGGCTTGACGCGTCGGCACGTCGGCGCGGCCACGCGCACGCCGGGCGAGGAAACGTCGGCACGCGAGCGCAATGCCCGTCCACACGAGCATCACAGCGCCGGCCGACACGAGGCCGGCCACGGTCTGTCCCGGGAGCCCGTAGTACTCGCCGGTGTGTGCGAACCGCAGCCAGCTGCGCAGGCGCCGACCGGTCGTCTGATCGGCAAATGCCTCCCAGCGCTCCGCCCCGGTCGCGCGGGACATCGTCAGCGTCTGGCGCTTCTGCGGTTGCCCGCCGTACCCTTCGTCGAGGATGATCACTACCGGGCCCTCGGCGCCGGTGGGAACGCGGACGCCGATGGTCCGCCACTCAGGCACGCGAGCGATGGCCGAGCGATACGCGGCGTCGATGCCGGTGAAGTCCGGGGCGACCGCAGGCTCGCTGGTCCGTCCCGCCTGTGCCCGCGGTGGTCCCGCCGTGCGCGGCGGCTCCTCGCCCACGGCGCGATAGACCAGGTTGCTCGCCCACGGGTAGGAGATGGGCACGGCGCCGGCCACGACGATCGCAAGCGGCAGGGCTGACCAGATGCCGATGGCGTTGTGCCAGTTGAAGTCCCGCGCCTTTCCATGCAGGCCGGACCGGAACCACAACGCATTGCGGAACTGGAGCCGGCTCCAGACGCGCGGCACCCACAGGTAGAGCCCGCTAACGACGATGAACAGGAACGCGAGGTTGGCGGCCCCGGTGACGGCCTTCCCAACGGGGCGGCCCGGGCCTTCCATGGCCAGCCAGCGGTGCCAGTTGGTTGCCGCTCGGAAGAAGGCGCGCAGCGGACTCGCGGAGGGCCCGATGATCGTGCCGCGATAGGGATCGACGAGGAGGGCGCCTGCGCCCTCGAGCGACACGGTGGCCGGGGCCGCGGGGGTCCGCCCGGAGTGTCAGCGTGGTGGGAGCCGCCTCCGGCTGAGCCTCAACTACCCGCGCCAGCAGCGTCTCCGGCGGCAGAAGTGCGGTCCCAGTCGAAGGCGGCGCCGACCACGCCCGGCGATCGTCCCACTCGAGCACTTGCTTCTCGTAGGTGAGCGCGACACCGGTGATCGACATAATGAGCACGATGGTGCCGGCGAGGACGCCGGCGGTGAGATGGAGCCAGAAGAGCAAGGTGCGGAAAAGGGCCATAGTGGAAGTGGAATTGAGACTGGATCTCAAAAAACCCTTGCAGCCTAATCCGACCTCATCAGTCGGTCAAGAAGAAAATGAGAATTGATCTCAATTCTGACGTCGGCGAGTCGTTCGGAGCGTGGTCCCTCGGACAGGATGCGGCGTTGATGCCGGTGATCTCATCGGCCAACATCGCCTGTGGCTTCCACGCGGGCGACCCGGGGGTGATGCGGGAGACGGTGGCGCTCGCCCGGACGCATGGCGTTGCCGTCGGTGCGCATCCCGGGTTTCCCGACCTGGCCGGCTTCGGTCGTCGCGATCTGCGGTGCTCCCCACGCGAGGTCGAGGACTTCGTGGTCTACCAGGTCGGCGCCCTGGCCGCCGTCGCCGCCGCCCAGGGCGTGCGGCTCCAGCACGTCAAGGCCCACGGGGCGCTCTACACCATGGCCTGCGCCGACGCTTCGCTAGCTGCCGCCATCGCCCGCGCCACCGCGGCCGTCGACCTCTCCCTCATCCTGTTCGGCCTGCCAGGATCGCATCTGCTCAACGAAGGCACGCGCGCCGGCCTGAGGGTCGCCTCCGAAATCTTCGCGGACCGCGCCTATCTGGCCGACGGGACGCTCGTCCCGCGCTCGCGTGCCGGCAGCGTCATCCACGACCCGACGGCAGTCGTCTCGAGAGCTGTACGGATGACGCAGGAACGCTCTGTCGTCTCGATCGACGGCACAGTGGTTCCGCTTGAAGCCGACACGCTCTGCGTCCACGGAGACACACCAGGTGCTGCGGCGTTGGCCGCGGCCATTCGCCAGCGGCTCGAGGCAGAAGGGATCCGGATCCAAGCGCTCGGGCCGGCCTCGAAAGTGTAATTTGAGCGACGATGTTGTGGGCTGCCTCGCCGTCGTAGAGAACGTGAGTCCACTGGAATTCGAGTTTTTTGCCCTGATTCAGTTTTGGCACAGACCTTGTTTATAGGGTCGGCGTCGCCAGTTTGTTGTCTACGGCACTGTGCCGTAGATGCTGGGGGGAGCCAGACTGGCGGCAACTCTCGGGGGCGGTCCGTGGCAACATGGACCGCCCTTTTCTCGTTCAGGGCTCGACGTTCAACGCGACCTACACGCTCGCGCCTTCGGGGTACTGGAGCGCCAGCTTCAACTCCTTCGCCAGCGCGTCGACCGTGCCCTGCCGTTTCCAGGCGCCGTCGGTCTCGAACCGGAGCGAGCCGATGCGCCGGCCCCACGGCGAGATGACCCGGCCAATCGCCCGCGAATCTGCGCGATCCGCGTGCTGCTGGTCGATCTTCTGAATCACGTCGGGCGCCACCCGAATGAACGCGCGCAGCGCGGCGGCGGACTTGACCGAGTACTTGCGGCCGTTCCACGCCGGCTCGAAGATGTTCGCGACCTGCTTGAAGTAGTTCACGAAGAACTTCTTGCTGTCCTCGCGGAGCGCCTCAGCCTTACGGGCCCCACCGAGCGCGTCGGTGTTGGCAAACAGCTTCTTGAGCTCCTGTGCGAGCGGCGCCTGTGCCACCCGCCCCTTGCCCACGCCGAGCAGCTTGATCTCGCCGTGGAGCGGGGATTCCTCGCGATCGTTGAGTGCCCGGACCACGTCGTGGGCCGCCGCCAGCGCCTCGTCTCGGTAGAGCTGGCGACCGGAGAGTGTCACCAGATGCGACGCGTTCAGCCTCGTATGTTTGGCGTTGATGGTGACGAACATCTGGACAATGTGATCTTCGGGGAGCCGGTCGAAGATGATCGCCGGCACGGTGAACGGCTCGTCCCCGAACCGATCGATGTCGGCATGCAGCGCGAGCAGCCGGTGCTGGCCGTCGATTGCCCGGAGGATCCCTTCACGCTCCGGCACCTTCAACCGCCCGACCATGCTGCCCGACTCGATCGGCTCAAACGCCAGCTTCTCGTCGGCGGAAATGATCACCGCGCCAGGGATCGACGGCAGATCGCGGGCCTGCCGGCACTGCTCGTAGTACTGGACCAGCTCTTCGATCTTCTTGCGGATGATCTGGCGCTGATAGGCCTTTTCGCTCGACGCGATTCTTCGCTCAAGCAGGTCCCAGTTGATCTTGGCTTGCGGCGCCTTCTTGGCGCCGCGTACCCCTCCAGCCTGGTCGATGTAGCTGAGGACCTCGAATCGGACGAGCTTGTCGATGTCGCTGGCGGTCAAAGAGGCCTGATAGAATTGCACGCCAAACTGCTGCATTTTGATTGCGGCAACGCTGATCATAGGTTTCGGCCTGAAGCGGATGGATTCTACCGTCCTGCGCCCCGCAGGCTCAACGTTTTTTGGTCTGTTTACCCTATTTCCCGCACTAACAAGGAGTTACTCATGAATGCTCCGGCCGGACGCCTCCTACGGCTGGGCTTCGTTCTGCTCGGCTTGGTGGCCGCCCTCCCGGCCCCTCAGCCCGTGGCCGCCCAGGCCCGCGCCGCACGGTCGGGACCGGCTGCCGCGGAGCCCTCGGACCCCGAGTTCGCGGCGTTCGTAAAACAGGCGACCACGAGGCCCGAGTTCCTCTCACCCCTGGTCGATCATCTGCCGACCAAGGCGGGGGTCCCAACGCCGAAGCAGATCCTCGGCTACCAGGTCGGCACCGAGAAGAAGCTCACTTACACCGCCGACCAGTTCCGGTTCTTCCGAGCCATCGAGAAAGCCTTGCCCGGCCG
>DATLLC010000281.1:0-16021 GCA_035538015.1 Vicinamibacterales bacterium | reverse complement strand
TCGTAGAAGGTGCCGCTGTGCGATCCCTCGGGCAGGAGCGCGCGCTGGATCTCGGCCGCGATCCGCAGCTCGTGCTCGATCCGCGCCTTCTCCAGCGTCTCGCGATAGAGCCGGGCGTTTTCGATCGCCACGCCCGCCTCGGTCGCCAGCGTGTCGAGCGCGGTCCGGGTATGCGGCGCGAGCAGGCTTCCCTTCTCGCGCGAATCGAGATAGAGCACGCCGATCGACCTGGTCTCGCTCACCATGTCCGCGCGATCCAGGTAGCGGACCAGCCGCAGCGGCGCGCACGCGACGTGGCGGATGCCGAGCGCCACGGTGCCCATGTGGACGTTGGCCAGGTCGCCGTCCAGCAGGTCGGCGACGATCTTGATCTCGGCGCTGGCGAAAACCTCTTCCGGAATCTTGCGGCTCGTGTCGAAGCGGTTGCCGGGCAGCGTGATGCGTCCGCGCGCCCGCGCCAGCTTCATCTCCAGGCTGCCGGCATCCCTCCCGAGCATGATGAAGCCGCGCTCGGCGCCGGTGACTTCGATGGCGGCGTCGAGCACCAGGGCGAGCACCTCGTCCAGCACCCGTCCCGAACCAAGGGCGCGAAGGCCCTCGAGCAGCGCCGCCAGCTGCCGCAGGTCGCTGACGGCGGTCACTGGCGTGCGTTCGCTGGACGGCACGTTATCGCCCCTGCGGAACACGATATCGGTGCCTGCCGCCCGCCCGAACTGCAGGCGATCGCCACTCACCAGCTTGTGCTCGGTGATCTGGGTCTCGTTGACGAACGTGCCGTAGCGCGACCCGCGATCCTTGAGGATGTAGTCCCCGTTCGCGGCGACGATCTCGGCATGATCGCGTGACACATCGCTGCCCGTCAGCCGCACGTCGTTTTCGGTCCGGCGGCCGATGGTGAGCTGGGGCTTGTCGAGCGGGATGACCCGCAGGCCCAAGCCGTCGTTCAGTTCGAGGCGCGCGTCAGTCATATCGAGAGCAACCGTTCAATTCTAGCCCGACTACCAAGGAGACGGGGGAAGGCGCCGCAACTCCCTTCAGAAGAGCCCCCACGCGGCCGCCGCCGCCGCGGCCGCTGCCGCAGCCGCAGCCGCCGCAGCCGCCAGCACTGGCACGAGCCACCGCCGGCCGCCGGAGCGGCGTGCCGTCGGCGGCTGGATGCGGGGCTCGGCCGTCGCAGTACCGCACCGGTAGCAGATCAGCGCGTTGGCGGCGATCTCGGTCCCGCACGAGCGACATTTCATGCCACGATCTTACCGGCAATCGCGATGATCCCCCTCAAGGACGTCATCCCATCCCGCACGCGTCCCGTTGTCACGACGATGATCGTGGCCATCAACGTCCTGGTATTCCTGCTGCAGCTCACGCTCCCGCCCGGCGACGTCGAGCGGTTCATCTACACCTTCGGGCTGGTGCCGGCCCACTTCTCCGTGCCGAGCCTCTTCACGTCCATGTTCGTGCATGGCGGGCTGGGACACGTGGGCGGGAATCTCCTTTATCTCTGGATCTTCGGCGACAACGTCGAGGATCGGCTCGGTCACGGCCGGTTCATCGTGTTCTACCTGGCCACGGGCGTGGTGGCGGCGCTCTCGCAAACCGCCATGGATCCGGAGTCCACGGTCCCAATGGTGGGCGCCAGCGGCGCCGTCGCCGGCGTGATGGGCGGCTATTTCGTCCTCTACCCGCAATCCCGCGTGCTCACGCTGTTCCCGTTCCCGGTGATGCTCTTCGAGGTGCCCGCGATCTTCTTCCTCGGCCTGTGGTTCGTGATGCAGTTCCTGAGCGGCCTGGGTTCGCTGGCGTCGGCGGCCGGCCAGGGTCTGCCAGGAGGGGTGGCCTTCTGGGCACACGTAATGGGGTTCGTCGCGGGCGTCCTGCTGGTCCGCCTCATGCAGCGACCCGAACGACAGCGGGTCGAGTGGTGGTCCCCTTAAGGATCAGCTCTTCTTGCGAATCTCCTGGGAGACACGCGCGAGGTCGAGCATCAGCTTCTCGTAGGCCGCCTGCCATTCGGCCGGTGGCATCTCCCCTTTCCTCAGCTTCAGCTCCTCGGCCTCTGCCTCGAGGGTGCGCTGCTGCTTCACCAACGCGGCCAACTCGGGGTTGTTGGCCACGGCTGCGGGCTCCGCGTCGAGGTTCCACAGCCGGGCGAAGCCGCCGTCGGGACCTTCGGCACCCTGCTCGCGGCCCGCGCCGTCCCCATTGTCGTCGAGCAGCGCCCGCTCCGTGCTCAGCTGGCCGCGCTGTTCGTAGTGTTGCTTGACCGCCTGGCTGGTCGCCTCGAACACCTCCAGCACCGACGTCCGGCCGTTCTTGTCGAGGTCCGTCGAGGCCTCTCCGAGGGCCTTCACGAAGTACTCCGGGAAGACCGTCGCGTATTTCTGGGCCGCGGAATTGGTGGCGGTGATCACGACCCGGCCTTTGGCCTTCAGCGCGTCCAGGAAAGGGAAGCTCGCCTCGGTGGTATTGACGATCACCAGCCTTGACGTCACCGCACCGAGCATCTGATTCCAGTCCGTCGCGGTCAGGTCCGGCCCGACCAGATTGAACTTGGCCACGTCGCCATCGGACGTGCCGTGACCGAGCAGCACGACCAGCAGCAAGTCGTCCTTCGTCAGCAGCTGGCGAAGCTCCGCGAACGCCGCCTTCACGTTGGCGGCCGAGCCCGTGGTTCCGCCCTGCACGGATTCGTCGGTCAGCAGGCGAATGTTCTTGGCCTCGAACCCATGACGATCGACCAACGCCGACTGCAGGGCGCCCCGCCACTGTTTCATCTGGCCCGCGTACTTCTCGCCGCCCGAGGCCCCCGAGACGATGAGTGCGAAGCGGGTCTCGGCCGCCGCCTGGCCAGCGATGGTCAGGAGAACGAGCACTGAGAGCAGGCCAATCCACGCACGCATCATCGTCCGTTCTCCCTTCGCCTCATGCCAGGCCGCAGCGCCGCCGGACCAGCCACTCCGCCGCCAGCAGCCCCACGATCGCGAACAGGGTCCAGGCGTTGTGCCACAGGTCCTTCATCTCGGTGGCACGCTCCTGCTCGTCGCCCTTCAGCAGGTCGCGAAGCTCCGCCGTCCCGTCCGGGCGCAGGTAGCGTCCACCGGTCGCCTCCGCCAGCCGCTGCAGCACCGGCTCGTTGAGTGAGAGATCGGCCATCTCGAGATCCGCGCCTCCCACCAGAACATGCCGGGTCGCGGTCCCGAGCGCGAGATCACCGCGGCGCGCCTCGGCATCGACGCGATATACGCCTTCCTGATCGAACCGGATGGGCACCGTGTAACGTCCGGCGCGCGCGTCTTCCAGCGCCGGCTCCAGGGTCCGCACGGCGCCGTCCGGGTCGGTCACGCTGATCGAGACCTGTGCATCGGTCACGGCCTCGAAGCGGCCGCTGCGGACGGTGACGCTCAAAGGTTCCACGTCGCCGGCATTACCTACGGCCATCGGCGGCATCGACACCGTGCCCGGCGTGGAGGCCGCCAGCCAGCGTACGAGCTGACGCCAGATCGTGTCGTAGGACGTGTCCGACGCAGGCCGAAGCATCCGCCAGCGCCACGACGCTTCCCCGGCGAACATCATCGTCCGGCCTTGTCCGTATCGCTGCACGGCAATGAGCGGGTGCGCGTCGCCACCCGGACTCGACGTCACGGCGAGAATCTGCGCGCCCGGGCGGGGCCCGCCAACCAGGGAGACTGACGCCAGGGCGGGCAGCTTCTTCCAGATCGCCCGGCTCGCCTCGAGTCCGGGCGCCAGCCGCGTGGCGGGATGACCCGCGCCATCGCTGGTGACAGCCGGTGTGTTGACGGCCTGCCCCTCGCCACCTTCAGGGGCCCGCGCGGCCGCGGTTCGGCGGTCGGTGATATCCAGGGGCAGGGCCTCGGCCAATGAGGTAGCGCTCAAGCCCTGATGCTCGAACGACCGGGCGCCGAGGACGAGCAAGCCGCCCCCGCGCTCGGCCACGAACCGAGAGGTGAGCGCCAGCTGCTCGCGGGTGAAGAACTCCGCTTCCACGTTGCCGAAGACGATCGCGTCGTACTGGAAGAGCGCGTCAGGTGTCGAAGGATAGCCGCTCGAGAGCGCGGCAGCCCGACTCTCACCAGCCTGGACGAAGAACGTCGGCTGGCCATCGTCATTCTGCCCCTTGCGGACGACCGCGTCCACGTCGAGCCCGCGGTCGGAGGCGAGGGCGCGTTTGAGAAACGTATGCTCGAAGCCTGGCGCGCCTTCGACGATCAGGATCTTCCGGCGCCCTACCTGCGGCGGTACAAGGACGCTGCGACGATTGTTATCCCCGGAGAGCTCGTCCCCAGTCCCAACGAGGTCGACGGTGTAGACGGTTGGCTGGTCCGCGGTGGGGGACACAGTAAACACCTGATGCACAGGCGCGCCGTCGGCAGCCGGCGCGACGCGGCGCACCTCGACGGGACGCCCGTTGGCGCTCAGCCGCACGTCCACCGGTGCGGTGCCGAAGCCGCGGCTGACAAACGAGACGCTGAGATCGAGGGCGGCTTCGGGCAATACCGCCTCTCCCGCCGTCAGATTGAGCACGGCCCGGTCGCGAGCCGAGGGGCTGGCGCCGATGCCGATCGGAAAGACACGGGCCCCGCTGACGCGTCCGCCCTCGATTGGTCGACCCGACGTGTCGCCGCCGTCCGAGAGCACGATCACCCCGGCCAGGTCCTCATGGCGGAAGCGCTCGACCGTTTCCTCCACAGCCACGCTCAGGTTGCTGCGCCGGGCCGACGGTGTCAGCTGATCGAGGCTGGCGCGCGTGACCGCGTCGCCGAAGGCAAGCAACTCGATCCGAAACGCCGGCCCGAGCCCGGCGATGATCTCTCCGGCCACGGCGCGGGCCCGGTCGAGCCGCGTCTCGGTACCTTCGTCCGCCACGCCCATGCTCCGCGACGCGTCCACGAGCAGCGGCACCACGCGACGCCGTGGATCGTCAGATGGCAGGATGGCGACCGGGCGCAGCAGCGCGGCGACGATGAGCGAGAGGGCGGTGGCGCGGAGGCCGACGAGCAAAGCTCGCTCGCGCCCAGTGAGCGCCGCCGCGGCCCGCGCGTAGGCAGCCCACGCGAGCAGCGCCGCCGCCCCGAACGCCAGGGCATAGCCCCACCACGGCAACAGAACGGCGAAGCGCATGACGAAGCTCCTCGCCTAGCGCGGGGCCTTCCGCGGCGTCGCCAGCGACTGGTAGTAGCGGTCGACCATCTCCTGGTATTCGCTCGAGACACCCTGGTGGCCACCGGCGTTGAGACGCTCGCGCGCCTCACGGTCCCGAAGCTGGCCCGACACTCGCGTCTCAGTCTTCTCGAGCGCCGCGAGGAGGTGCTTCTTGAGCGACTCCCACTTCGCGTAGTCCTGCTTGAATGCCTCGGTGCCAGGCGCTGACAGGCTCGGGTACCAGTTCTCGGGAGTGGTCGGGGCGTCTCTCATGTCGGCGCTCTGCTGCCGTAGCTCGCCGGCCAGGCGCTGAGCTTCGCGCATCCGATCCGTCGCCTCCCGCTGCAGCCGGCTCAGGCGGCTCGTACCGCCACTGCTCGCGCCATCTGGTTCTCCCGGCGCGCTCTCGCGCCCCTCAGTACCCGACGCCTGACCCTGTTGCGGACGTTGACCCTCAGCATCGGACTGAGGTGGGCCGCCCTGCTGACCCTGGCGCGTCTCGCGCTCGAGCGCCTCGATGGTCCGCTGGAGCTCGCTCAGCTGATCGCGCAGCTCGCCGGCGCGCGCCAGCTGGTCCGAGAGCTTCTCGGTCTCGCGATCGGCCGTCCCCGCAGCCTGCCCCAGCTGACCGGCAATGCGATCCAGGGCCCGCGCCAGATCGCGGGACTCTTCGCCCTGCGAAGCAGACGCACTGGCCTGCCGCATCGCCTCGGCGCTGGCGCGCATGCGCTCGGCGATGCGCTCGCGCTCGAGATCCTGGGCGGCTTGGCTGGCCGCCTGCCGAGCCTCGGCGTCGCCCGGCTGGCCACCCGTGCCGGCCGGGTCGCCGAGCTCCCGCGCCGCCTGGCGCACGCGTTCCGCGCGCTCGGCCATCCGCTCCTGCTCGGCCGCCAGACGACGTCGCGTCTCCTCGCCTCCGCTCCCTGCCGCCGTCTTCTCCGCTTCGCCGGCCAGGCGCCGCTCGGCCTCGGCCAGCTGACGCGTCTCGAACTGCAGGTCGCCCATCGCGCGCCGGCGCTCGTCGGGCCGGGCGCGCTCCATCTGTCGCGACAATTCCCGGAGCTGATCGACGGCCTGACCGCTGCGCGCGCTCGCCTGCTCCGGATCCTCGCGACGCAGGTCGCTGGTGGCTCCGCGCATCTGTTCGGCGATCTCTCTCAGGCGCTTGCTGCCCGACGATTGCTGCCCGCCACCCTGCGGCTGGCCTTGCTGTGGCTGCGGTTGGCCACTCCGGCTCTCGGACGATTGCCCGCCGGAGGAGGACCGCGACTGCTGCTGCTGCTGCTGCTGCTGCTGCGATTGCGAGCCGTTTCGCGACTGCGATGATTCCTGCAACTGCTTTGACAGGTCGTTGGCATGTTCGGTGAGCTGCTGCTGCTCGCGCGTGAGCCGCTCGAGCTGGCGCTTGATCTCTTCTTCGCTCATCCGATCGCGGCCGCGAGCGAGATCGCGCTGGGCCCGCTGTAGTGCCTCCTGACGACGGGCAAGCTCACGGATCTTAGCGAGCGCATCCTCCTCAGGTGAGGTCTCCGGCCGGGCCTCGGTGTCGTTGGGCGTCTCGTAGTTCGTCTGTTGCTGCTTCCGCAGCTGCTGGTCGAACAGGGTGGACAAGTCGGGCGTGGGCCGGTTGCTCCCTGCTCCTCCGCCTTGCTGGCGCGCAATCTGGCGACGCTTCACGTCCGAGTCGGCCTTGAGCAGTTGCTCGAGCGCGGCCATCTCGTGCGGCAGCGCATCGGCGGTCTTCAGGGCCTCGAGCGCCCCCGAGGCACGGCCCATCGCCTCGACCGCGCGAGCCATCGGATCCTCTGCACCGGGCGGCGCGGTCTGGCCGGGGCGAAGCCGGCGGCGCCGAGGCTCGGCCAGCGCCTGGGCCACGTCTCCGGCCTGCTCGGCAGCCCGCGCCCGCAGCTCCGATTGGGCCTCGCCGACCGCTTTGATGTCGGCAGCGGATTGGCGGGCGCCGGCCCGGCGTGCCCGGGCGTCCAGCTTCCAGGTGGCGGCGATGATCTCTTTCTGCGCCTCGGCCAGCTCCTGCAGCTGTGGATTCCCCTGCATGCCCATCGCCTGGCTTTGGGCGGCCACGAAGGTCTCTTCGAATGGCTTCACTTCGAGGAAGAAGATGTCGCTGCGGGTCTCGGTGCCGTGGCGGCCCTGGCCGACGTCGCGCGCCCGCGCGTAATAGCTCACGAAATCGCCAGGACGGACGCCGAGGCTTTCCAGCTGGATCAGGTGACGGCCGGTGGCGCTCACCTCGCGGCGGGTCTCGAACGGGACTACCGTGTCCTTCTGGCCGGGCACCTGGAAGACCAGTTCGAGGCTCGACACGCCGAAGTCGTCCTCGGCTCGGGCTTCGATCTCAACTTCCTCGATCGGCGTCACCTGCTTGTCGCCACCGGGCCGCATCACGCGGACGTCCGGCGGCCGGTCGTTCAGCATCCGGATGAAATACTCGGTGTCGCCCGGATTCTCGAGGCCGTCGACGTCGGTCAGCGCCACACGGTAGGCCCCATCGGCTTTGATCGGCAACGACGCCGTGAGGCTCGTCGCCTCACCCGCCAGCGCGACCTGACTACCGTCCGCCAAGGTCAGCGCGCCCCTCGTAATGGGCTTGTCGGTGACAATCGTGAGGTCGACGGTCGTACCGGACGGGCCGAAGATGTCGCCGCCATCTTCGTCGACACGCGGCGGCAGGCCGAGTCCCTCCGGATAGCGGTAGCGCAGGTCGATACGCGCGACCCGAGCCGGCCGAATCACCTCGATGGCATAGGTGGCGGAACGCGAAGGGCCAGCCGCGACCGCATACGGAAACGACTCCTGAACGCGTTCGAAGGTGACGATGAACGTGCCGTCGCCGGCCGCGGTCATCCTGACGGTTCTGGCCGCTTTGTCATTGCCGATGATGAGCTCGGGCACGAGACCCGCCTCGAGGCCTCGCAGACGCGCGGTGATCGTGAGCGGCGATCCAGCCCGGACCTTGGAAGTGCCGGGAGCGACCTCGATCAAAAGCCGCGAAGGCAGCAGGTATGCCGCGGCGACGCCAAGGCCGCGTGTCATCGTCGGCGTGAACGCCGCGCTGCCCGCCACCAGCACCAGCGTGCCGGCCGCGGCTCCGATGGCCGCCCGGCGCAACGTCTCAGCGCTGATGATGCGATCGTAACCGACGTCCTCGACGGCTCGGACGGCCTGGCGTGCGAGCTCGGAGGCCGGCGCCGCCGACGAGGCGGCATGCTGCGCGGCCGTGACGACGACATCGTCCAGACCGCCCGCGCGCTCCTCGATGAAGCGGGCGAGCTGCACGTCGGTCGGCGGGCGGCGTAATGGCCACGCGGCGCAGACCAGCGTGACGGCCACGGCCGCCAGCACGAGCAGGACTGCAAACGCGAGCGCCAAGCCTTCGGAGGCGAGCAACCAGACCGTGAGCCCGCCCACGCCCAGTAACATCGTCGCGGCCACGGTGCCGGTCGCCCATGCGCTCAGGCGTCCGCGACGTGCCCAGCGACGCCGGACTTCACCGAGAACCGCCCCGAGCTCGTTCTGACGCTCGTCCACCTTGTGCCTATCGTATGCCAATCACGTCGCGCGGCGGCCCACCAGCCCCTCGCCGGCGAGCGCCAGGAACATCGCGATCAAGCCCCACTGCCACAAGCGCTGGCTGTCCTCGGCCTTGCGCGCCTCGGCGGCCTCGTCGGGCTGGGTCGTCCGTGGGACCCGTGGCACCGCGGCCAGGAACTCGTCTTGCGAAATCGGGGCCGGATTCGACTCTTCCATGTTGACGTTCACGGCCACGCGGCGGTCTGGCACGCCGCCCGCATTCGGCAGGACGTAGACGCCGGGTCGTGCCTCGATACCAGGTGGGGTGGTCGGCAGCACCCAGGTTTGCGGCTGCCTCCGCACCTCGGTCAGGTAGCGACCGGCTTCGACGACGAAGGGCACGAACGCCGGGCTCAAGGGAAAGCGATTCCACTTGTTGTCCAGATCGGACGCGAAGATCAGCAGTCGGCCGCTCGGCCGAGGTTGCTCGAGGAGCGCCGCCGGGCCGCCCGAAAAACGGGCCAGCACGCGACGTCCCTCGTCGCCCACCGGCCAGAAGCGCTCGAACATCACGTCGCCCAGTGCGGCGGCGGGCGTGACGAACGGGCGAAACACCGGGTGCCTGGGGTCCGCGAGCACGAGCGTGGCGCCGCCGGCGCCGAGCTCCTGTGCCTGTGGCGCCACCGCCGTCGGCATCGGCATGAGCTCGCCGAGCGTGGCCGGATCGATGTCGGGACCGAGCGCCAGCAAGGCGGATCCGCCCCTCGTCAGGTAGCCGCTCACGAGCTCGCGGCCTCGGCGCTCGAGCGATCGGGTCCCCAGGAGCACGAGGGCGTGCTCGCGCGAGATCTGGTCCGGGGTCCACGACGTCAGGCTCCGGCCGTCGAGTACGGTCACCTCGAAGCCCTGCCCGGCGTCCGCCGCACCCAGGGCCCGCTCGACGTACAATCCGCCGCCCAGCGCCGACGGATCGGCGACGAGAACGAGGATGCGTGTCGGCGCCGCGGGATCCAGTACCAGATACCGTGTGTCGTCGGCAGGCACGCCGCCCTCATCCGCCACGGTGACCGACGCGGACCCGCGAGACGGCACCTCGGCGTCGAACACGATGGGCACAGCCGACTGCGCGGGTATCGACCGTGTCGCACGCGCTGCTTCCTTGCCCTCGATCGACAGCGTGACCTGCGCCGTGCGTGCCTCGAGCCCGAAGTTGCGAACGGTGGCCTCGACGCGCCCGCCCCGCCGCTCCGCGGCGACGACCGCGAGGTTCTGCAGCGATGCCTCCACGCGCTTGACGCTCACCTCGACATCGTCGGGGAGGCCGCCGCGCGACGGACCCTGCCAACCCGCTTGCTGAAGATCGGTTACGACGACCACTCGACCGGTCCGCGGGCCGAGCACTTCCGCGGCGCGCGCCAGCGCGGCCGCGTAGCGAGTGCCGGAGACGCCGGAACCGATCGCGCGGATTCCCGCGGTCACGGCACCCCGGTCGTTTGTCGGCCCGACAATCGTCTCCGCGACTTCGTCGAAGGCCACGAGGGCCACGGCGTGGGACGCCGGCGCCTCGCCTGCCGCTTCGGCCGCCAGTAGGCGGGCGCGCTCGAATACGCCGGGCCCGGACAGGCTGAAGGAGCGATCCATGGCCACGACGGTCACCGGTGTACTCGCGGCCACGATCCGGCCAGCCAGGAAGGGGCGGGCAAATGCACCGGCCAGCAGGACCAGCGCGGTGACGCGCAGCGCGAGGAGAATCAGCTCGCGCAGCCGCCGCCGGCGCTGATGCTCGACCGGCGTACTGGTGAGCAGCCGCACGGCCGGGAACTCCACGACCGTGTCGGTGCGACGGCGGAACAGGTGGAGTGCGATCGGCACCGCGATCGCCAGGATACCGAGCAGATACAACGGCGAGAGGAAGGAGAGGCCGCCCAAGGCTAGAGCGTCCTCCGTCGCGTCTGCAGATACGGCAACAGCGCCAGCTCCAGCGGCTGCGAGGTGTCGAGCAGTGTGTAGTCGATGCCGTTCTGCCCGAGCACCGTGCGGAAGTTCGAAACCATCGCGTCGAGGCGGGCCTTGTAGGCGTCACGCACCGCGGCCGGCACCGCGACCACCTCGCGGTCGCTCTCGAGGTCCCGGAACCGCGCCGCACGCTCGAACGGAAAGCTCAACTCGTCGGGGTCCAGGACCTGGAACACCACGACGTCGGTGCCGCGGTAGCGGAAGTGTTTCAAGCCCTCGATGATGCGATCGGGCTCGTCGAGCAGATCCGAAATCAGCACGACCAGTCCCCGCTTCCTGATCGCCTGTACGAGGTCGCCGAGCGGCTTGGCGATATCTGTCCGGGTCCCGAGCGTGAGGCGCTCCAGGGTCAGCAGCACCGACTTCAGGTGGCCGGGCCGGGCGCTCGACGGCAGCAGGTCGCGAATGTGGTCGTCGAACGTGAGCAGCCCGACCGCGTCGCGCTGCCGGTTCATCAGGTAGGCGAGTGCACCGGCGAGGTACGACGCGTACTCCAGCTTGGTCACGGCGTGCGAGCCGTAGCCCATGGAGCGGCTCACGTCGAGCATGATGTGGCACTCCAGGTTCGTCTCCTCCTCGAACTTCTTGACGACGTGCCGATCGGTGCGCGCGTAGATCTTCCAGTCCAGCGTCGCCAGGTCGTCGCCAGGCAGGTACTGGCGATACTCGGCGAACTCGACGCTGAAGCCCTTGAACGGGCTGCGGTGCAGGCCGGTCAGAAAGCCCTCGACGATGGTCTTGGCCTTCAGGTCGATCGTGCCCAGCCGGGCGACGATCGCCGGGTCCAGGTAACGCGCTGGTCCGGCCATGACCTCACAGCCCGCTCTTGGGCAGTGGCACCGTCTCGATCAATTGCTCGATGATCCGCTCGGGGTTGATGCCCTCGGCCTCGGCGTAGAAATTCGGGATGATGCGATGACGCAGGATCGGTTTGGCCAGGGCCTGGATGTCCTTGACGGCCACATGCAGGCGCCCGTGAATGAGGGCCCGGGCCTTGGCCCCGAGGACCAGCGCGTGCGAGGCGCGGAGTCCCGCGCCCCATTTGACCCACTTCTGGACGAAGTCGAGTTTGGCGCCGCGTCCGGGCCGTGAATTGTCGGTGAGCCGCACCGCATAGCGCGCGACCTCGTCCGCGATCAACACCTGACGTACGTAGTCCTGGGTGCGCAGGATATCTGCGCCATCGAGGACACGGGCCGGCTCAGGCCGAGCCGTACTGGTCGTGTCGGTCACCACCTTCACTTCGTCGTCTTCCGAGAGGTAGGTCATGACGACGTTGAAGAGGAAGCGATCGAGTTGTGCCTCGGGCAGCGGATACGTCCCCTCGAGCTCGATCGGGTTCTGAGTGGCCAGCACGAAGAACGGCCGATCCAGCTCGTAGGTGCGGCCGGCGGCGGTCACGTGATACTCCTGCATCGCTTCGAGCAGCGCCGCCTGTGTCTTGGGCGGGGTGCGGTTGATCTCGTCGGCCAGGATGATCTGCGCGAAGATCGGCCCGTGGACGAAGCGGAGCAGGCGGTGCCCGCCCTCTTCGTCCAGCACCTCGGTACCGGTGATGTCCGCCGGCATCAGGTCGGGCGTGAACTGGATCCGCTTGAAGCTGAGGTGCAGGATCTGCGCCAGCGTCTTTACCAGCAGCGTCTTGGCCAGGCCGGGCACGCCGGTGATGAGGCAATGACCGCCACAGAAGAGCGCCATCAACACCTCGTCGACAACCTCGTCCTGGCCGACGATGACTTTCCGAAGCTCGCCGAGAATCTGGGTGCGGCTTCGCGCCACCCGCTCGGCCAGATCCGCTGTTTCCCGTTCCGCCGTTCGCTCCATGTGTTCGCGATTCCTCTCAGTGCGTCAGCGAGTAGACGACTTCGTTGATCAGCATCTGGTATGCCAGCGCGGTCCAGCGAATGTAGGCGGGGTACTCCTCGGCGTTGGACCACTCCACGCCGTCACCCATGTCCGTGTTCCAGTTGATCAACACCATCGGCCGCCCCGCATCGTCCAGAATGGCTCGCAGGTGCGGCTGGAACCCACCTTTTTCCCAGGTCCGCCCGCTGAAGAACGAGCCGAGGCCGGGTATCTGCGGGTACTTCTCGAGCCGGTAAAAACAGGTGTAAATGGGGTGTGGCGGCTCGAGCTCCACGATCTCGCGATCCGGGAACACGCGAGCCAGCTGGCGGACGGTGAGATCCCACTCGTACGGGCCATGGAAGTCGTCCATCATGAGCGTGCCACCCCGCAGCAGGAACTCGCGCAGGATGCCGACCTCGTGCTCGCGCAGTTGCAAGTTGCTCGGTTCGACGATGTAGATCCACGGATGCTGCCAGAGCCGCTCGTCGTCGAGCTCGAGGACGATGGGGTCGCCCACTTCGATCGCGGTCACCGCCTTGATGCGGCGCGAGAGGTTCTGCTCCGCGGCCGGCGCATCGATGGCCCATGGATCCTCCCAGTAGCTCATCCGCGGACCACCACGCCCCTCCTCGGACCACGAGTGGTAGCGAATGCGCACGAACGTCCACTGCAGGCCGGCGAGCCGGTCATTGGGCAGGGCCGGCATCTGCGCGTCGGCGACCGGCGACAAGGCGAGCACCGTCAGGGCGAGCGCAACAAGAGCCAGGTGGCCTCGCGGAAAGATCAAGGCAGGAGGCACGAGGCCCAACCATCGCGGGGTGCGGAGCATTCGGCAGTCGGCCCTTCGGCCTCGTGCAATGTGCCCTTCTCTTGCCTTCGGGCTCTGGCCTTCGGCGTCGTCAGGGGCAGCCAAGCTGTCACCGGCCTCCGACCAGTTTCAACAGCAGGTCTTGAGCGCGGATGTAGGTCGGTGCGATCTCGAGTGCCGCCAGAGCCTGCTTGCGAGCCTCGTCACGCTGACCTGACTCGAACAGCCCCTCGGCCAGATCGGCATGCGCGCCCGCCCTGTCGAGGGACCCGGCCGCGAGTGCGACGCGGAACATCCGGACCGCCTCCGGCGCGTCCCCCGCGGTCAGCGCCATTCGTCCGAGCGTGGTATGGGACGCCGAGTCGAACGGGTCCACCGCGACGGCGCGCGTGAGCGCCGTTCGCAGCAGCGGCGCCTCGGTCTTCGGATCAACCAGCGAGGCGAGCGTTCGAGCCGAGGCCACGTCCGAGTGATCGAAGCTGGTGAGCGTGTCCAGAGCCTTGATGGCACGAGCCTTGTCGCCCTTGGCGAGGGCGATTTCCGCAATCTGCGCCTGCGGACTGTCGGTACCGGTGGCGTTGGGAACGAGCGCGGCGGCGTGCTCGAAGGCGGCGATCGCCTCGTCCGGAGCGGTCTTCTTCAGCGCCATCGCCAGCTCCACGTGCACCGGGAAGCTCCCGGGATGCTCCTTCGCCAGCGCGCGCAGCTTGTCCACCGTGTCCGCGTCCTTCAGTCCGACTGGCGCGGCGAGCGCCTGGCGGAGCGCGCCATAGCGCTTCTCGAGGAACACGTCGAAGGTCTTCTGCAGGGCGTCGATCTCCACGCCGAGCACCTGGCGGATCGCCGCCTCGGTATCGATGCCGGCCGCGTAGGACTGCACCAGCGCCTTCAGCTTCGGCTGGCCGTACACCTCGACGATGTGGTCGACGACCAGCGACGACTGGAAATAGGCCAGCGAGATGGTTTCCGGATTGCTGAAGCCGCTGTTCAGGTCCTTCAGCGCCAGCACCTGACCCTTGTCGATGGCCCGAGCGAACGGGATGTCCATCTCGCGGCCCCATTCCGGCCGCGCCCGCTTCTCCTCGAACACCGAGATGCCCTCGGTGAGCCACCGCGGAATCCGCTGCTCCGACAGCTGCAGCGTGATGACGTGGGCCATCTCGTGCCACAGCGTCACGCCCCAGTTGAACTCACCCGGCGGGCGGGCCCGCGGCGAATCGAGCGTGACCACCCGGCCAAAGCACGCGCCGAGCGCGCCGATCATGCCCGGCAGGCCGACGTTGCGCACCGCGAAGTCGTCGTGACGCGGGAACATCTCGATCAGGATGGGGCCCTGTGGCGTGAACTCCCAGCGCTCGCTGAGCGCCTTCAGCGCTTCGCTGGCAAGCGGCGGTGCGTACTGCTCCATCACCCCGGCCTCGTCCGGATGCAGGCGAATCTGCATCAGCTCGCCCTGCTTGAGGGTGCCGAACTTGTCGAGGTTGTCCAGCAGTTCGAGCAGGTTGTAGGTGATGGCGTCGTAGGGATCCTGCCGGAATGCGGTCTCGAGCGCCCGTCGGGCGCCGCGCTCGTCGCCCGTCCGCATCAGGTGCGCGCCCAGATCCGCATAGGCGCGCCAGTTCTCGCGGTCCAGTTGAATCGCGCGCCGCACGTGCTCGACCGCCTCGTCGAACCGGTAGTAGCCGGCGGTGACGGAGCCGACCACCCGGTAGAACTCGCCGTAAGCGGGATGAATCTTCAGGACCTCGGCGCCGCGGGCCTGGAAGGTGGCTGTGTCGCCCTGCACGTAGGCGAGCGCGCCCTCGAGGCTCAGGGTCTCGAGGCTCTTCGGATTGACCGCCTTGGCCTTGGCCAGCCAGTCATGCGCCTCGGGCTTGCGATCGTTGCCAATCGCGCCCTCCGCCATCACGAGCATCGCCGCCACGTTGCGCGGGTTGGCCTTCAACGCGCGTTGCGCGAAAGCCATCGCCTGCGGAGGGTTGTCGTCCGCGAGCGCGCGCGCCATCCCGAGGAGGGCCGGGGCGTAGTCGGCGTCGGCCTTCAGCGCCGGCTCGAAGGAGCGCACGGCGTCGGCATGGTTGTACTTCTCCAGGAACAGCTCGCCCCACGCGGTGTTGATCTCGACGTCGTCGGGCGCGAGGGCCACGGCTTCGCGGAAGAAGGCGTTGGCGTCTTCGAAGCGGCCGAGCGCCCGGGCGGCGCGGCCGGCGCGCAGGAAATCCCGCGCGGTGTCGGCGTTCTGGGCGGCGAGCAGCACGTACTGCAGCGTCTTGCGCGCTTCGGCGCGCTTCCCTTGATAGGTCTGGAGCACGCCGAGTTCGACCGCGGCGTCACCACCGGGCGTCTTCGCGGCCAGCGGCTGAAGGAGGGATTCGGCCCGCGCGTAGTCGCCAACGGCAGTGGCCCCCCTGGCGCGCAGGACCACGAAGGCGTCGTCGGAGGTATGGGCCCCGGCGATCTTCTCGAGCTCGTCGTACTGGCCGGTCCGCCAGGCCTGCTCGGCTGAGGCCCTTGCACTATTCTGACCACCGCTCTGCGCGAGCGCCAGCCCAAGACCCGCGGTGAGGGCGAACGCGAGAAGGATGATGCCCCAGAAACGGCGTGTCATAGCCCTACGCCGGAGTATAGCTGACGGCGGCACATGGAATATGACGCCGCCGG
>DATLLC010000280.1:0-3352 GCA_035538015.1 Vicinamibacterales bacterium | reverse complement strand
CTCGACCGGATAGAAGAAGAAAATGCCGTCGAGCTGCCTGTTCCGGAAGTCGTCGATGACGTGGTCGCGATCGTAGACCGGCTGGATGTCGTCGAAGGTGAGGCCGTGGCTCTCGAGGACGACCCGGCTCGCGCCCTCGGTTGCCGTCCCTTTAGCCCCCACGAAGACTCGGCGCCCTCTCAAATCGGCCACGGTGCGGATTGCGCTGTGACGATGGACCGCGATGTGCACCACGGTCGGAAAGAGCACCGCGAGCGCCCGGAGTCTGGTGTGGGGCTCCTGGAGGTTGGGCGTGCCCTTCCGGTAGGCCAGATAGGTCGTCCTCGCCCCTTCCAGCGCGAGATCCACTTCGCCGCGCTCGAGCGCCTCGGCGCTGGTCTGGGAGTTGAGGCTGTACTTGGTCGTGGCCTGAATGCCGGGCAGATCGTCGTAGATGGCAGCGAGGGCCTGGCCGACCGCTTGAAACACGCCTTCGGTGGCTCCAACTGCGATCACGAGCCGCCGAGGCGGATCTGCGACGTCCGCCCGTTGGCACGCGGCAAACCACGCGAGCGCGACGAGCACCGACACGATGTGGATCGCCCGCCCGATGCGCCGGCGCGTGCGCCGCCGGCCCAGGGTCGGTCTCCAGAACCCCGGCATCGCAGCGCCTGTTGTATCCTACGCGCCGTGAAAAAGCGAATCCTGGTAGTCGAGGACGATCAGGCGCTTGCTCGCGTGCTGACCGACAATCTGACCTACTCGGGCTTCGAAGTGGAGGCCGTCGACGGCGGCGACGGAGTGCTGGCGGCCGCGCGAAGGTTCGGACCCGATCTCGTGCTGCTCGACGTCATGCTGCCGGGCACGAACGGCTTCGAGCTCTGCGGCCTCATCAGGGCCGGCGGCCGGACCCCGGTCATCATGCTGACCGCCCGGGATCAAAAGGCCGACAAGCTGCGCGGGCTCGAGGCTGGAGCCGACGACTACATCACCAAGCCCTTCGACTTCGATGAGCTGAAGGCCCGCCTCCACGCGCTGCTCCGGCGCGCGCGCCACGGTGTCGCCACCATGCGCCTCGGCGGCGTGGTCGTCGATTTTCAAAACCTCCGCGCCCGCGGTTCAGGCGGCGAGATCCATCTCACCCGCCGGGAGTTCGATCTCCTCTTCTATCTCGCGGAGCGGCGCGGCCTGATCGTGCACCGCAGCGAGTTGCTGCGGGAGATCTGGGGCTATCCGACCGAGCCGACCACCCGGGCCGTTGATTACGCCATCAAGCGGCTGCGCAGCAAGCTCGAGATCGACCCGCACAACCCGCGCTACATCACCACCGTGCACGGCGACGGGTACTCGCTCACCTTCGACGAGCCAGGGCCCTAGACTAAGACTAGAGCGCTGATCAGCTGGATGCGCCACAATTTGCAACATTTCACCGAGGCACACCTCTCTATAGTCGCTGAGCAACACCCGTCCACCCGTCAGGAGGTCAGGGACGTTGCCGATGAGTCGACCCGCACGCTGCGCCGTTGCGACGCTGGGCCTGTGCCTCCTGACAGCGCTGGCCTTTGTCAGCGTCGCCGACCTGCAGGCGCACGGCACCGAAGCCCGACGCGTCGTCGCGCTCGCGTGGAAGCAGGACCGCATTACCCGCGTGCTCGCCGCCAACCGGTCCGAACTGGGGCTGAACGGGAGCAAGGCGCCAGAGCAGACCCTGACCGTCGACGGTCGCGCCTGCCTCTTCGGCGATCTCTTCGCATTTGACATCGACGATCGGTATGCCTTCGACGTCGACGAACCCGTCGACGTCACCGTCACCTACGCACCGGGGCGGACACAGCCGTTCCGAGTGGCCTGGGACCAGAACGGCGGGGATGGATTCGGCGTGTCGGACGTCGTCACGCCCGAGTCAGGCGCAAGCCTGCGTGCGACGACCATTCGCCTGCCGAGGGCGAGACTTGCCGGATTTGGCATCGAGAAGACGGACCTCGCGGTCGGCGGCCGAGGTGGGGTCGTTCTGTGCGGCATCGCGATCAGCCGCAGCGGGGCCACGAAGTCGACTCCTGCCAGCGGCCGCGTTCGCATCGAGATCAAGGACGAGGCGACGGGAGCTCTCGTGCCGGCCCGGCTCGGCCTCTACGATGGCACCGGCCGCACCCCTCTCCCCTCCGAGGACGCCCTGCTCGTCCATCGCTATGCCGACGAGACACGGCTGATGTGGGTGCCTCAGCGCCTGCTGTGGCCGTCGACGAACCGTCTCGCGTTCTACGCGAGCGGGACCTACGAAGGCGAGGTGCCCGCCGGAGTCTACGAACTCGTCGCCACCAAGGGACCGGAGTACCGCACGTTCAAAGGGTCTGTTGAGGTAACGCCGGGGCGGACCAGCGTGGTCACGATCCCACTTCGGCGCTACATCGATCAACCGTCGCGGGGCTGGTTCTCCGGCGACACCCATCTGCATCTCATGCGCGATCGCGTCGACGACACCGCGGTCTGGGGGCTCGTGGCCGCCGAGGATGTGCACGTCGGGAATCTGCTCGAAATGGGCAACATCGTGACGACGCACTTCCGGCAGCCGGCGTGGGGGAAAGCCGGCCGCTTCCTCCGTGACGGCCACCTGATCGCGTCGGGCCAGGAGGATCCGCGCACGACCGAGCGCGGCCACACGATCCACCACAACCTGCAGGCGCCGATTCACCTGCCGGCGGAGGACTTCTTCGCCTATCACAAGGTGTTCGAGGCATCGCACCAGCAAGGCGGCGTGTCGGGCTACGCGCACATGGGCCAGCTCTTCAACGGGCGGCGGGGCCTGGCGCTCGACGTGCCGTTCGGCCTCGTCGACTTCATCGAGGTGCTGCAGGGCGGCCGTCTCGTGACCGACACGTGGTACCCCTTTTTGAACCTGGGCTTCAAGGTGAACCCGGCCGGCGGCTCGGACTACCCGTACTTCGGTCCCTCGCTGCCTGGCGTGGAGCGCTACTACGTCAAGCTGCCCGGCGCGTTCGATGCCGACGCTTGGTACGCGGCGTTCCGCGCGGGACACGTGTTCGTCACCAACGGTCCGATGCTGGATTTCAGCATCAACGGCGCGCAGATGGGGCAGGAGGTCCGCGTGCCTCGCGGCGCGCGCCTCGACGTCGCGGCCGCGGCGCAACTGAACCCGGACATCGACAGGCTGGGCCGGCTCGAGTTGATCGTGCACGGCGAGGTGGTGGCCACCGAGCGCGGCACGGGCGGCGATCGCTTGGAATTGCGACAGACGCTCACGGCCGAGCGCAGCATGTGGGTGGCAGTGCGGGCGCTTGGCGACCGGCAGGCGGAGCTCACCGGCCAGGTCAACAGCCTCGGCGCCGTCGCCCACAGCGCTCCCATCTACGTC
>DATLLC010000279.1:0-57392 GCA_035538015.1 Vicinamibacterales bacterium | reverse complement strand
GTGCGCCCGCCCCGCGCCAGGAAGCGCCCCCCGTACTTGGCGATGATGTCGGGCGTCAGCTTCGCGTACTCCGCGTATTGCGCCGCGTTGGTGACGTCGACCTGCACCAGGACATAAGCGCGGGGTGACTTCGCCGCCTGACGAGCCACCGAGATGACGTTGGCGACGACGATGAGGACCACGCCAAGCGCGAGCGCAGTCGTGAGTCGCGAGAGCGATTGCATGAACAGGACTGTAGCAGAGGTGTGCGAGGTTCGGGGGTTCTGGGGTTCTGAGGTTCTGGGGGTCTCGCGTTCTCGGGTCCTGCGCGATGTCGGCTATGGTGCAGGCGGCACGAACACGGCGTGCAGACCGGAGAGGCCAGTCTGGCCCAGGCGCTCGAGCACAAGCCGGCGACCGTCGGTATAGGCCAGGATCCGCGTCCGGCGGCGCTCGATGAAGAACACGAACGCCTCGGCTCCAGGCAAGAGCACCTCCCGTTCCAGCCGTTCCGCGGCCGTTGTCGCGTTGATGCGATTGTCGAGGTATTCGCGGGCGATGTCCCCGATCAAGGGCTCGAGGGCGGCCTGCGCCTCCTCCACGCGGACGAGGCGGTCGAGATCGTGTGCCGTGAGGTGCGCGAGCCCGGCAGCCGGGACCAGCCGCTCGCGATAGACGGCCTGACGGCGCTCGGCGGGCATCGCCATGTCGGCCCCGACCTCCGCGCCCCCCTCGGCCAGCAGCAAGGCCGGCCCGAACCCTGTGACCATCGCGTGCTCGCGCCATCGTCGTTGGCCGACGAGCTCGTCGGCCACCCAGAGGTGCTGCGCGTGATGGCCCGGCGCCCCTTCATGGCAGGCCACCCGGAGCGCCCGCGTCAGGTCGAGCGGCTGGCTGCCATCGATCTCGATCCGCGTGCGATGGGCACCCAGATAGCGAGCGTGCGCATCCCAGGGCAGGCCGTCGACAAACGCCACCTCGATCGAGTCGTCCGCCGGGAGCGCCAGGACCGTTCCCGTTGCCTCACGACAGGCGGCCAGCGCCGCACGCATCACCGTGTCGCGCGCCTCCAGTGGTACCAGGAATCGGGCCCGGAACGCGGCGAGGCGCATCGCCAGCGTGCCTTCGCCCGGCAGCTCGCTCGCCAACGCCTCGTGAGCGCGGTCGGCCCGGAACCGATCGGCACGTCGCGGCGAAATGCCGAAGGCAAGGCGAGCCTCGGCATCGAAGGGTACCGATTCCCCCATGAGCCGCCCGGAGACGAGCTGTAACGCGTGGGCCTGGCCCGCCAGCCACACGGCGCGCTCGCGGTCGAGTCCCTCGACGTCGAGCACGGCAGCGTCCGCGTCCCTCGCCAGTGCATCCACGGCGCCGCGCAAGAGCGCGACCGGCTGCCGGCCGACGGCTGGGTCCGCGGGCGGCTCGACGAGCCAGTGGTCGATCAGTGAAGGGTCGTGTCGTGCCAGATCCTGCACGAGCTGGATGTAACGAGATGCAATCGCGTCGAGGTCGGCCCGGCCGGGCGCGGGCCCGCACCCCGCCAGGAGCATCCCGGTCATGCATGCGATCGATATCCGCGCGCGCCGCCTCACGCGCAGCATTATCGTGGACCCGCAGGATCTGTTGACCCGCGCCCCGAGAACCTGTAGAACCCAGACACGGTGAACCGGGAACCGGCAACCGGGAAGCGGCAGACGGCAACCGGCAGACGGCAAGCACGAACCGGCAACCGGCAAGCGGGAACCGGCAGCCGGCAGACGGGAACGGGGGCCGGAAACGGGCCGACGGCAACCGGCACAACCGGCAGACGGAGACCGGGATCAGGCAACCGGGCTGCCGTCTGCGACGGTGACCCAAAGGAGACTGGTGATGCGACGACTGGGTTCGATCGGGTTGATGGTGGCGCTGGCGGCTGGCTGTGCGCAGCCCGCGCCGGCGACGGCTCCGGCAGATGCGGCCAAGCCTGCCGCGGCCAAGCTGAACGTCCGGCCTGACGGCGACACCGAAATCCAGCCGGACCTCGCGCAGGTGCCGCCCGAGGTGCAGAAGGTCTTCGCCTACATCGACGAGCACATCGACGAACACGTCGAGAACCTGCAGAAGTGGATTCGGCAGCCCAGCATCTCGAACTCTGGAGAGGGCATCCCGGAGTCCGCCGAGATGGTGAAGGGCTTCTTCGACGAGCTGGGTTGCCAGCAGACGCAGATTTTCGACGTCGGCGTCACCGAGTACGGCTCGCCCGGCAATCCCGTCGTTTATGCGAAGTGCGACGAGGGCGCCGAGAAGACGCTGATGATCTACTGGATGTACGACACCATGCCGGTCACGCAGCCGGACGCGTGGACCTCACCGCCCTTCGAGGGCCGGCTCGTGGAGCAGGCCCCCTACAAGAAGGTCCTCATCGGCCGCGGCGCCACCAACTCGAAGGGCCCGCAGATGTCGCAGTTGAACGCCTTTCGCGCCATCAAGGCGGTGCACGGGAAGCTCCCGGTCAACCTGATCTTCGTCGCCGAGGGCGACGAGGAGCGCATGGACATCGGGCTCCGCAAGTTCGTCAAGGACCATCCCGAGTTGCTGGCCGGCGCCGACGCGATGCTGCTTTTCGGCGGCCAGTCGCCAGGCGGTAGCGGCAGCTTCGGTGGTGGCTCGGAGGGCTGCGTCTACGTCGAGCTCACCACCAGCGGCAAGTCCTGGGGCCGCGGCCCAACCGTGTCGGACATCCACGGCAGCTACAAGCGCAGCGTGGACAGCCCGGCCTGGCGCCACATCAAGATGCTCGCCTCGCTCGTGTCCGACGATGGGAACACGCCGCTCATCGAGGGCTTCCACGAGGGAAGAGCGCCGATCGACCAGTGGCAGGACGAGGAGCTGAAGACGGCGGCGCAGAAGACGGAGATGAAGGTGGCGGCCGACAACGTGGGCGTGGCCCGCTACATCTCGGAGGACCCCTACACGATGCTGAAGATGCAGCGCTTCGGCACGTCCTTCAATCTCGACGGCATCTGGGGCGGCAACATGTACGCCGGCGGCGCCGGCGCCATCCTGCCCAACAAGGTCACCTCGAAGCACAACTTCCGCTACGTGCCCAACATGAAGGGTCCGGACATCGTCAAGAAGCTGCGCGCGCAGCTGGACAAGAATGGCTACAAGGACGTCGAGGTGAAGATGATCGGCGACGTGCCGTGGGCGAAGATGAACACGGAACACGACGCGGGTCGCGCGCTCAAGCGCGCGTACGAGGTAATGAACATCCCTCACGGTGCGCTGAAAGACGAGTGGGGCATCGGCGGCGGTGGCGCGGCCGCCGGCGGCTACTGGCCGGCGTACCTGTTCGGCAACGGCGACGTGGGCGAGAAGGTGTCGTCCTTCGCCGGGGTGCCGATCGTCGGCGGCGGCGGCGGCCACGGCGGCGGCGCGCATGCGGCCAACGAATGGTACGTGATCGAGGGCGCCGGCAAGATCTACGGCATGGCGGGAGCGGAGAAGGTGGTGGCGGCCATGGCCTACGCGTTCGCCGGCAAGATTCCGCCGGGGCCGGCCAAGTCCACCACCAACTGATGCCGCTCCTGGAAACGCGCGACCTGACCAAGGAGTACCGCGTGGGCGATCATCTCGTCCACGCGCTCCGCGGTGTTTCGCTCGGCATCGACGCCGGCGAGTTCGTCACCATCGTCGGGCCGTCCGGTTCGGGCAAGTCCACCTTCATGCACATCCTGGGGTGTCTGGACCGGCCGACCACGGGGCTGTTCCTGATGAACGGCCGTGACGTGTCGACGCTGCCCCCTGATGAACTGGCGCGCGTCCGCAACGAGATGCTCGGCTTCGTGTTCCAGGGCTTCAACTTGCTGGCCCGGACGTCGGCCGTGGAGAACGTCGAGCTGCCGCTGCTGTATACCCGAAAGGGCGTGGTCAAGACCGCGGAGCGCCGCCGCAAGGCCATGGAGGCGCTCGACGCGGTGGGCCTCACCGACCGCGCCGAGCACCATCCCAACCAGCTCTCCGGCGGGCAGCAGCAGCGCGTGGCCATCGCACGAGCGCTGGTCGCCAGCCCGTCGGTGCTGCTGGCGGACGAGCCGACCGGCAACCTCGACACCTCGACCAGCCACGAGGTGATGGAGATCTTCGCCCGCCTCAGGCGCGAGCGGGGGCTGACGATCGTCGTCATCACCCACGAACGCGACATCGCCGCCTACGGATCGCGTACGATTGACTTTCGCGACGGCAAGGTGACCTCGGACGTGCAGCATGATCAGACGCTGGTTCAGCCATCCGCTCGTTGATCTGGCGCTCAAGGCGCTGGGCCGGAACCGTCTGCAGACCGGTCTCACCCTGCTGGGCATGACCATCGGCGTGGCCACGGTGCTGGCGATGATGGCGGTCGGCGCCGGGGCGCAGGCATCGATCGAGCAACAGGTGCGCGCCGCAGGTCTCAACCAGCTGACCGTCCGCGCCGGCAACTGGCGCCCGAAGGCGGAGGAGTCCGGCGAAGCGGTCGCGCATCAGGGCGACGCGAGCGACACGCTGGTGCTGCCAGTGCCCGACCTCGAGCCAGCTCCCGGCTATCGGCTGCCGGTTACCGACGTGGTTCCAGCATCTTTCCATCCCGAAGACAACCCGATGGAGAAGCACGATCATCCGCTCGCGAAGCAGCGTCTGGGCGATTTCGAGGCCGGCCTCGGATCCGCAGCGACGCTGAGTTTCGCGGATGCGGAAGCGATCAAGGATCTGCCCGGTGTGCAGTACGTCGCTGGCGGCGTGCACGAGAACGCGCGCGTCTACTTCGAGTCGAAGCGCTGGTTCACGCGCATGCACGGCACGGACGTCGAGATGCCCTCGATCAAGCGCGGATGGACGCTGTCCGGTGGGCGGTTCTTCACGCGGCGGGAGCAGGAGTCGGCCGCGCAGGTCCTGGTGATCGGCCAGATCGTCGCGGACAAGCTGTTCGGCCCGGGCGCCAAGGCCGTCGGGCAGCAGGTAAAGCTCTGGAACCAGCCGTTCGAGGTGGTGGGCGTGATGACGAGCGCCACCTGGGTCGTGCAGCCGGCTCCCGGCGACGACCAGTTCGACGCCGTCTACATGCCGTACACGACCACCCATCGGCTATTGAACCTGTCGAAGCTGAACGACGTCACGATCACGGCGGCCTCGTCTGGCGACGTCTCGCGGCTGGCGCGCGAGATCACGAAGCTGCTCCGGCAAAGGCACGGCATCGGCGAGAACCAGCCGGACGACTTCACCGTCTTGACGCAGGCGACGCGGGCGCTCACCACCGGTGGCCTGCCACCCAGCGTCGCCCGGGCCGTGGCTGGCAACGTCGCGGAGCTGGAGAAGGTGACGCTCGAGCAGCTCGCCGCCACGCTGGAGCGCGCGAGCCGGACGATGACGTGGCTGCTGGCGGCCGTGGCCGCCGTGTCGCTGGTCGTGGGCGGCATCGGCATCATGAACATCACCTTGCTCTCGGTCACCGAACGGACGCGCGAAATCGGCCTCCGCCTGGCGGTTGGTGCGCGGACGCGCGACGTCATGCGGCAGTTCCTTCTCGAGGCCGTGACGATCAGCCTGGCCGGCGGCGTCGTGGGAATCCTCGTCGGCGTGGTCGCGGCCGCGCTGATCGCGCGCACTCTGAACTGGGCGACGGTGGTTTCGCCTGCCTCTGTCGTCCTCGCCTTTGGCGTGGCGGCATTGATCGGTGTCTTCTTCGGCTGGTACCCGGCGAAGCGCGCGTCGATGCTCGACCCGATAGTGGCCTTACGCCGGGAGTGATGGTCGGGGGTGGCCGAACCACCGGCCGCGTTCATCCAGACATGCTGCGCCGCGTCATCGTTTCGACACAGATCGCCCTCCGCGCCCTGGGCCGCAACCGCATGCGGACCGTGCTGACCATGCTCGGCGTGATCATCGGCGTCGCGGCCGTCATCGCCATGGTCGCGCTCGGGAGTGGTGCCCGAGCGTCGGTGGAGCGCTCCCTGCGGTCGGCCGGCACCAACATCATTCTGGTCAGCGCCGGGAACTTCACGCGGGGCGGCGAGTCGATGAACATCGCCAGCGGCCTGGGCTCGGCGACGACGCTCACCGTCGAGGACCGCGATGCGATCCGCGGCCTCGACGGCGTCCAGTACGTCGCCGGCGGGGTGCGCAACCGAACATGGGTGAAGGCGCCGCACCGTCAGTTCTTCGGCCAGGTGCGCGGCACCGATCCGACGCTGGCCGACGTGCACGGCTGGACCTTTCTGGAGGGCGAGTTCCCGTCGCGAGACGACGTGGTCGTGCTGGGACGGACCGCCGCGGCCGAGCTCTTCGGCGAGGGCTTCAGCGCTTCGGGTGAGCGAGTGACGATCGGCGAGCGCGCGTTCACGGTGGCCGGCGTCGTGCGGACGAGCGATGCCGATCAGGACGAGACGGCGTTCATCTCCCTGGGGGCTGGACAGGAGCTGCAATCGATCCCGCACCTGCACACGATCGCCGTGTCCGTGGAACAGGCGGGCGAAGCCACGCTGATTGCAGAGGCCATCACCACGTTGCTGCGAGAGCGCCATGCCCGGGGGCGCCAGACGTCCAGCGCGGTGGGGCTCGGCGGGCTGCAGGGGCCCGGGTCGGCCGGCACCGTCGACGACTTCACCGTGAAGACGCAGGCGGCCGCGAACGTGACGAAGGGCCTCTACACGTCGGTGGCGGCGTTCGCGCTGGCGAACATGGCCAAACTCGACGAGGTGACCCTGCAGGAGATGTCGAGCACGCTCGCCCGGGCGGGCGGCACGATGACGGCCCTGCTCGGCAGCATCGCCGGTATCGCGCTCATCGTGGGCGGCATCGGCATCATGAACATCATGCTCGTGTCGGTGACCGAGCGGACCAAGGAGATCGGGTTGCGTCTGGCGGTCGGGGCCCGACGGCGCGATGTGCTCGTCCAGTTCCTGGTCGAGGCGCTGGTGATGAGCCTGATCGGCGGCGCGGTGGGCGTCCTCGCCGGCATCGTCACCGCGCGCGGGCTCACCGCCCTGCTCGACTGGCCGACGCATGTGACGGCCCCGACCATCGGGCTGGCCTTCGGCATCGCCGCCGCGGTCGGTATCGGCTTTGGCTACTATCCCGCACGCCGGGCATCGCGGCTGGACCCCATCGACTCGCTGCGCTATGAGTAGGACGCCCCGCGAGAAAGTCACCCCGGAGCAACTGCGACAGCGGTTCCGGTCGCACCTGGCGCGGAACGCAGCCATCTCTGGAGGGGGGCTGGCCGTCTCGCTGGCGGTTGGGATGGTCGGCTACCGCTGGCTGGCGCCGATGACGTGGATCGATGCCTTTCTCAACGCCTCGATGCTGCTCGGCGGTATGGGCCCCGTGACTCCCCTGACCAACGACACCGTGAAGGTCTTCGCCGGTGCCTATGCGATCTACTGCGGCGTGGTGTTCATCGCGACGGTGGGCCTGGTGCTAGCGCCCATCGCGACCCACGTGCTGCACCGTTTCCACCTGGACCGGGACTGAGAAGCTCGCCAGATAGGTCCCCAGATAGATCCCGAGATCTCCATATCTCAAGATGGATCACGAGATCCTCACATCAAGAGATCAACAGATTCGCTCCTGTGCCTATCTCGAAATCTTTGGCACCAACGTCAGATCCTGGAAGTCGAAGCTGAAGTCGGTTGCCGGCGACACCGCCTGCATCTTCGCGCGTTCGATCGAACCGTCCGGCTCGAGCGCAAACGTGACGAATGCGTCGGCGCGCAGCTCGCGATCGGTCCACCGTGCGACGAACGTGTCGTGCTGCCAGTGCTCGAGCGTGCCGGCGAGCGACGGCGTCTTCGTGAAGCGGATCGACAGCCGTCCGGAGGCTTCGGCGATCTCGATGTCGCCGTACCAGGCGTCGGTATACGTGCCGGCGTACTTGGCCAGCGGCAGCGACGGCTTCGACGAGGCGTCGCGAGCCTGGGTGGACTTCAGCTCCGCATCGGCTAACCGGGCGAGGTTCCGCGCTCGCACCGCGGCGAATTGCGCCACCCAGTCCACGGGTGGGGCTTTGAGATAGTGATCCGCCACCGAATAGGCGAGGGCGTTGAACGCCTCGCCCGACTCCTGGTTGGTGAGCACCGAGACGCCGAGCCCGATGTCCGGTATCAGGAGCACCCGTGACACGAGCCCGACCAGGCCGCCGGTGTGCGTGAGCGCGCCGTGGCCGCGGTACTCGCGCACGTTCAATCCCAGTGCGTAGCCCTGGACGAAGCTGGCGAGCGGCGCCAGCTCCAGCGGTGGATCCGAGTTCGGCATCGGCGTGACGAGGGACGAGATCTCGCGCCACGTGGCCTCCGAAAACAGGCGTGTGCCGTCCTCGAGCCGGCCGCGGCGCAGCAGGACCCGCATCCACTTCGCCATGTCCTCGGCGTTCGACAGGATGCCGCCGGCCGGATTGGTGTTGTCGGAGGCAAACGGCTGGACGACCCGTACGCGCTCGTCGACGCGCGCGTGCGGCGTGGCCACATTACCGGCGTTGACGGTGGTGTCGAATCGCGGGTGGGACGTGCCCATCCCGACCTTCGCCAGGATCCGGGTACGGATAAAGTCCTCCCACTTCAGCCCGCTCAGCGTCTCGATCACCTCGCCGGCCACGAGATACAGCACGTTGTCGTAGGCGTAGGCACTGCGGAAGCTGGTCTCGAGCGGGACGAAGCGCAGCCGCTCGGCGATTTC
Source organism: Vicinamibacterales bacterium (assembly GCA_035538015.1). Classification (GTDB taxonomy): domain Bacteria; phylum Acidobacteriota; class Vicinamibacteria; order Vicinamibacterales; family UBA2999; genus VFZN01. The sequence continues at coordinate 48,728 of DATLLC010000279.1, read as the reverse complement.
GCGGCGGGTATAGGTGGACGGCGGCCACCACAGGAGGTCGCCGGCGCCCAGGCCAAGGCCGCTCCGGTGCACCAGCAGGTCGCGCACCGTCAGCTCGCGCGTGACGTACGGGTCCGACAGCTGGAACCACGGCAGGTAGCGGATCACCGGCGCGTCCCACGCCACTTGGCCCTCTTCGACGAGGATGCCCAGCGCCGCGGCGGTGAAGACCTTGCTGTTGGAGGCGATGCCGAAGAGGGTGCGGCCATCCACGGGCGCAGGGTCGCCGAGCTTGCGCACGCCAAAGCCGCGCGCGACCACCACCTTGTCGTCCTTGACGACGGCGAGGCTGATGCCGGGCACGTCGAAAGTGGAGCGGACGCGTTCGACCATCGCGTCGATGTTGGGCGGCGCCGCCGGCGCCTGGGCGCCGACCGACACGAAGACGAGCGAGACGAACAGCAGAACCAGCGGTCGGACGCGGGCCTTCGACATGGGATGCTCCCCTGCGCCAGGGGTCAGCGCCTGGCGGCGACGAACGGAATCTCGACTTCGCTCGGCGCGCCTTTCAGCGCGTAGGTGACCTTCACCATCACCCCCTCGCCGGTCACGGGCCGACCCGTACCGATCCAGCTCTCGCCGGACTCGTCGATTGCGAGCGCCAGTGTTTCAGTAGCGCCCCCCGGGCGCGTGACTTCGACGCGGGCCTTCTCGGCCACCGAGGCCGGCAACTCCGTCCGCACGGCATCGCTGAACCACACTTCGTACTTTCCCGCCGGATCCATGACCACTTCGTAGTGCACGTCTCCGTTCATCAGCACCAGCCCGCCGTGATGGGGCGTGTGATCGCCGTGTGGCTCGGTGATGCCGGCGTGCTGCGCATCCTGCGGCGCCACCGCCGTCTCAGACCCTGGTGGCGGCGCAGCCGGCGAACAGCCCGCCACGAATGCCACAATCAAGACGAAAAATCGCACCTGTCCGCACCCAATCGCACCTGTCCGCACCCGTCCGCACCCTACTTGAACACGCTCTTCGGCATCTTCACGTGGACCCCCATGGTTCCGTCGACGAGTTGTGTGATCGCGACATCGCCGGCGAGGCTGGTCAGCTGATACGCCGCGTGACGGTCGAGCTTCTTGGCCGCCGTGAGGAAGTCCACCATTTCCTGAATGGCGATCCGCGTGGCGGCCGTCAGGTCTACGTCGGTGCCCATGCTGATGTAGTGGGCTGGGGTTTCGGCGCGCGGCCACTTCAGTGTCAAGCCCTTGCGTACGGTGAGCCGCACGCGTCCGCGGAGCGACGTCTCGATGGCCGTCTGATCCACCTCGCCGTCACCTTGCGCGGCGTGGCCGTCTCCGATCTCGAAGAGCGCTCCCGGGACGTGCACCGGGATCCAGAGCGTCGTGCCCGCCACCAGTTCCTTGTTGTCCAGGTTCCCCGCGTGTATGCCCGGCGGGCTGCTGCTGATCCGCCCGGCGGCTGGCGGCGGCGCCACGCCCATGCTGCCAAAGAAGGGCCTCAGCGGAATCTCGATGCCCGGCCGAAACGTGCCGATCATGCGCGTGCGGTCCAGGGGAATGATGGCGATGGGCCGGCCCTGATCGCAATTCTCGCGAATGAACCCGCTGCAGCCGTTGTAGCCGTAGGCGATCGGGAGGTCAATCGACACGACCTGCACTTCGAGGGCATCACCAGGGGCGGCGCCCTCCACGAAGACGGGTCCCGTCAAGATGTGTCCACCTGGCCCACGGTCGGTCACGGACGAGACGATGGCGCGGAGGGAGGCCTGCACGTCATCGGGCTTCACGCCGGCCTTCTCCAGGCGATCGGGGGTCGAGGTCAGCAGCGTATCCACGTCCAGGATGTCGCCTGACTGGATGCGCAGCACGGGCTTGGCCTCCGACCAGTAGTAGCCGTACGCCACGCTCGACGGCGTGGCCTCGAGGCGATGGGTGCGCGACGCCTGGGCGCGTGGAGCTGCGGCGGAGACGAGAACGGCTGAGGCGCAGAGCGCGATCAGACCGGAAGCACGTGGCATCGAGTACCTCACGCGGCGGGCGGCGGTCTGTCGGGGGTTGGATCCTGGAGCGGCGTCGGCACGGAATCACGCTCCGGCTTGGCCATCAATGCCCCCCAGGTAGCGACGGCCCCCCCGATCCACTCGGTGAGGACGACGAACGCCTGCAGGAAATCGAATCCGTCGAGGAGCAGGCCCGTGGACCGGGCGGTGGCCATCGCAACCAGCGCGCACGCGCTCGCGAAGAGCCCGATGCGCACGAACTCCCGGCGCAGCACGCACAGCAGCAGGAAGATACCAACGCCGAATTCGAGCCCGCCGTACACCGCCCGAAAATCGGTGCGGCCCGCCGGCGAGGTGAACGCGATCGACAACGTCGTGCCCCAGGCATCCGGGTTGAAGAGGAAGATGAACCCGAATCCCGCATAGGTGAGGGCGATCAACGCGAGGATCAGCCGCCAGAGCGCCATGGCGGCGATTCTATCCGAGTACACTGAAGCTCGACGATGACGGTTTCGCCCGACGCTCCGTGGTATCGCCAGGTCACCGGCCAACAGTGGAAGACGTTCCTGACGACGTTCACGGCCTGGACGCTCGACTCGTTCGACTTCACCATCCTCACCTTCGTTCTCATCGACATCCAGCAGAGTTTCTCGGTAAACCGCGCGCTCGCGGGGGCGCTCGGCACCGTGACCCTGCTGTTCCGGATGTTCGGCGGCATCGGCGCCGGCACCGCCGCGGATCGCTACGGGCGGAAAGGGCCGATCCTCTTCTCGATCGCCTGGTACACGGTGTTCGCGTTCCTGAGCGGGCTCTCCACCACCTACGTGATGCTGTTCGCCTTCCGGGGGCTGTTCGGCATCGGCATGGGCGGGATGTGGGCCGCCGGGATGCCGCTGGCGCTGGAGCAGTGGCCCGCCCGCTTTCGCGGCATTGCCTCGGGCATCCTGCAGGGCGGCTACTCGGCCGGCTTCCTGCTCTCCTCCCTCGTCTACCAGCTCGGCTACCCGCTCATCAGCGATCGGCCGGAGTGGGCCTGGCGCTTCATGCTCTGGGCGGGAGTCATCCCCGGCATCCTGATTTTCTTCGCGATGCGCCGGGTGCCGGAGAGCCCCGTGTGGCTCGAACAGCAGCGCGCACGGTCCGCGACCGGCGCGTCGCCGCGCCTGTCGCTCGCGCGCCTGTTCGACGCCGACCTGAGGGCGGTCACGCTGCACACCTCGCTCCTGATGGGCGGCTTCGTCTTCATGTACCAGAGCACCACATTCTGGTATCCGACGCTGCTGACGCAGTTGAAGCAGCAGCCACTTGTGTTCCTGATCCTGTTGAACGCCGGCGGCCTGATCGGGTCGGTGGCATTCGGCGCGTTGTCGGAGTGGCGAGGTGGCCGACGAGGGGCCGCGACGCTGGGGGTCGCGCTCGGCCTCGCCTCCGCGCCACTCTATCTCTTCTCCCCGTCCGCCCCCGGGCTCCTCGCTGGCGCCTGGTTGATCGGGTTCATGGCCTCCGGCGCATGGGGGATTGTTCCCGGTTACCTTTCGGAACGCTTCCCGACCGAAGCGCGCGGTGTGGGGACCGGCTTCGCCTACCACGTCGGGGTCGGCATCGGTGCGCTCGGTCCCTATCTGATCGGGGCGATGCAGGACGGGGGCCTGGACCTTCGATCGGCGATGCTTCGATGCATCGGCGGCGCGGGCATTGCGGTATTGATTCTGTTGTGGCTGGGGCCGGAAACAAGGGGGAGGGAGTTGGGATAGATAGGCGAATCTGATGATCTTCTGATCTGGTGATGTCTTGATCGATCTGGAGATCTGGTGAGGCGGTGATCTATCGATTGATCGACCGGTCGATCTATGGTGTCCTCAGTCCAGCAGTCCGGAGCGGGCGGCGTGAATGAAGTCGATGACCGGAGGGGCGATGCCGGCGGCGCGCAGGTCGGCATTGATCTGGCCGCGGTGGTGCTGGCCGTGGATCGGCACGTGCGCGAGGATGTCGGCGAGCGGGGTCCGGAATGGGTCGCCCTTGAGGTTCGTGTACTGGATCACGCGAACCATGTCGCCATTCGTCTGGGTGCCGAGGAATTGCTCCCACCCCTCGCCTGCGGCCTCGAACTCCTGGCGTAGCTCGGTGGCGCTGAACGTTGGGTTCACCCCAAACGGCATCGGCGTGCCGGTCACGCGTGCCAGCCAGATGCGCTTGGCACCGAGGATGTGATTGAGCCAGGCGAGCGACTTCGGCACCCGCTCGACCACCGGTCCCACCGCATCCAGTGACACCACGTTGGCCCAGTGGTCGAACGCGAGCATGCGGCGATGGTAGTCGAGCACGGCCCATTCTATCGCCGCCGGCCGGGACGCCTACGGCACCATCACGACCAAGTTCGTTCGACACGGCCGTGCCGCCCCCGGTTACCAGCACGAACGAGAGGCGTGGTCTTGGCATTGCGCCGAATATCGGAGCGGCCATTGACCGAGTCCGTTACTTCGGGTCGGCAACCTTCGGCACCTGATAGACCGTCTCCAGGGCCTGCAGGTACTCGCCGAACAGCCCCCTGATGCCTGCGAACTCCTTTTCCACGGCGGCTCGGTAGCCCTCGTTGGTCGCAAAGTCGTGGAGCAGCGCCGCCATGGCCTGGGCCTGGACCGTGAAGCCCTTGTGCCCGACCGGTTTCAGGTTGTCCTGCTCCATTTCGTAAGTGTGGTTCGGCCAGTCGGACGTATAGGCCGCAAAGCCGATGCCGGGAATGTCGCGCGACACGCTCCCGCTCTCCTCGAAGCCCTGCGGCTTGCCTGGAGCGTCCAGCACTTTGCCGCCGCCGTATTGCTTCATGTAGGTGAACGCCAGCTCCGCCAGTGTCGCGACCGAGATGCCGTCGCGGTTGCTGCCGTAGTTGTCGATCTTCACCTTCGTCCCCGTCGCCAGGGCGGCCGCCTTCGCGGCATTGTCGACGAACTCGCGCACCTGCTTCAGGTAGACCTCGTCCGGATAGCGAATGTAGAAGTCCGCCTGCGTGCGATCGGGCACCACGTTGGGCGCCGCGCCTCCTTCGGTAATCACGCCTTGGATCCGCGCTTCGGGACGCATGTTGCTGCGCACGCCGTCGATGTTGTCGAAGAGCTTCATGACCGCGGTGAGGGCGTTCCGTCCGTTCCAGGCGGTCATCTGGTGGGCCGGCGCGCCGCTGAAGGTGTACTTCACGCCGTCGATGTTGAGGCAACAGGTGCCGAAGCCGGGGGCCGGCCTCGACGTGTTCGTGCTTGCATGGCTGCGGACGATGACGTCCATGCCGTCGAACACGTGGTTCTTGTGCATCGTCGCCTTGGCCGAGGGCTCGAGCAGCTCCTCGGCCGGGGTGCCGAAGACGGTGACCGTGCCCGGAAGCCCCGCCTTGTCCAGGAACTCGCCGATGGCCACCGCCGCGGCAAGGCCAATCGGCCCCTGCGAACAGTGCTGGTCGCCGTGAAACGCGCCGTTGGTGCCACGGAGCGCGTCGTATTCCACGATCACGCCCATCTGCGGCCGGCCGCCGCCGCCGCCTCGGTAGCGGGCCACGAACGCCGTCTCGAAGCCCCCGACGCCCACCTCGACGCCGAAGTTGTGCTTCTTCAGCGCCTCGACGAGCTTCTGCACCGACCGCGTCTCCTTGTAGCCGATCTCCGGGTGCGTGCAGATGTCGTCCGAGAGCGCGAGAAGCTCCGTGTCCAGCAACTGCTTGGCGCGCGCAGCCACCGCATCGCGTGTGGCGCTCGTGGTCGAAAGTCTGGCGACCATCGACGGCACATCGAGGGACTTCTCGAGGGTGGCCATCTTCTGGAGCACGTCCTTGGCCGCTTCGCGCTCGGTCTGCGTCTCCTGCGCCCACGCGAGCGACGCGGTCAGCGCCGCAGAGGTCGCGACGATCGCCGCAGTCTTCACGAATCGCTCAGTCATCCGGCCATTGTAGGCCGTGACAGGCATCTCGTGCTGTGAACCCCCCGTGCATTGAACCCACCGTGCATTGAACCCCCGTGCTTTGAACCCCCGTGCTTTGAACCCACCGTGCTTTGAACCCGCCGTGCTTTGAACCCCCCGTGCTTTGAACCCGCCGTGCTTTGAACCCACGTGGCTCTAGCTGAGCGCCCTGATGACGTCCCACCGCGTGATGATGTACGTCTCGTCGCTCTTGAAGTCCCGCACGAGCACGGCGGGGCTCTGGTCCGTCAGCATGCCGGCCAGCGCGTCCAGACCAGTCGAGATGTCGGCGAACGGGATCGCCGGCTCCATGATGGCCTCGACCGGCCCCTTCAATAGTTCCGGGTTCTTCACGATTTCGCCGAACAGGTGGCTCTCGCTCACCGAGCCGACGAGCCGACCGCCGGCTCGCACCGGGAGCTGCGAGTAGGCGTGCTCGGTCATCAGATGCGCGGCCTGCGCCACCGGCTGGTTGCATTCGATGGTCGTCAGCGGCGCCTTCTGGCGATCCGCCACCAGGTCCTTCGCGGTGAGGCCCTTCTTGTCGAGGAACCCCTTCTCGCGCATCCAGTCCGGGTTGTACATCTTGCCCAGGTAGCGCGTGCCATGGTCGTGGAAGATCACCACGACCGTTTCGCGGGGCTTGAACCGATCCGCGAGCTGCAGCAGTCCGGCCATCGCGGATCCGGCCGAATTGCCGGCGAAGATGCCCTCCTCACGGGCGATGCGGCTGGTCATGATCGCAGCATCGCGATCGGTCACCTTCTCGAAGTGATCGATGATCGAGAAGTCCACGTTCTTCGGGAGGAAGTCCTCGCCGATGCCCTCGGTGATGTATGGGTAGATCTCGTTCTTGTCGAGGACCCCCGTCTCCTTGTACTTCTTGAACACCGAGCCGTAGGTGTCGATGCCCCAGACCTTGACCGACGGCTTCCGCTCCTTGAGGAACTTGCCGACGCCGCAGATCGTGCCGCCGGTGCCGACGCCGACGACAAGGTGATCGACCCTGCCGTCGGTCTGGTCCCAGATTTCAGGCCCGGTCTGCTCGTAATGGGCCTGGGCATTGGACGGGTTGTCGTACTGGTTGGCTTTCCAGCTGTTGGGCGTCTCGCGCTCGAGGCGTGAGGAGACGGAGTAGTACGAGCGAGGATCTTCCGGGTCCACGTCGGTGGGACAGACAATGACCTCGGCGCCGAAGGCGCGGAGGGCGTCCACCTTCTCCTTGGACTGCTTGTCGGTGGTGGTGAAGATGCACTTGTAGCCCTTCACCACGGCCGCGATGGCCAGGCCCATCCCGGTATTCCCCGAGGTGCCTTCGATGATCGTGCCGCCGGGCTTGAGGCGGCCGTCCTTCTCGGCGTCCTCGATCATCTTGACCGCCATGCGGTCCTTGATCGAGTTTCCCGGATTGAAGGTCTCGATCTTCGCCAGCACGTCGGCCGCAATCTTGCCTTTTGTGATGCGGTTGATGCGGACGAGCGGCGTGCGGCCGATCGTATCGAGAATGTTGTTGGCGATTTTCGTGGACATGAGGGCCCGTGGTGCGCTCGTGATCGCGATTGTACTCTGGCGAGGGCACGCCGGCCGTTCTGTGGCAGTCTAGGACGCCATGACGCGTCCCGAGCCGCAGCACTTCACCGCCAACCTCTTCACGCTGCTGCAGGAAACCTTCGAAGAGGGCGGCAGCTACTATCTAGACAAAGGGGCGGGGTTGTTCCCGACGCTCGAGGCGATCACACCCGAGGTAGCCTCGCGATCGCCGTGGGATGGGGCACCGAGCATTGCGGCGCATTGCGCGCATCTCGGCTACTATCTGCGCGCCAATCACAACGTCATCGTCGGGCGCGAGCAGCCGCTGGACTGGCCGGCCAGCTGGCAGGTACAGCGTGTCGGCGCCGCCGAGTGGGAGGCACTGAGGTCACAGCTGCGGCTGGAGTACGACGAGCTGCGGGCGTCGCTGAACACACTCCCGGCGTGGAGCGACGCTGCTGTCGCCGACAGTCTCGCCATCGTCGCGCACACGGCCTATCACCTCGGCGCGATCCGCCAGATCAGGCGGTCGCTGCAGGTGCAGACGCGGCACTTCATCGCGGCGCCCGAGACGCCGCCCAACTAGTAAGCGCTGAATCGGTAATCTGAAGATCTCCTGATCGGGTGACATTGTGATGGACCTGGCGATCGGATGGTCTGGTTGATCATCTGACGCATCTATCCGGGCCAGATAAATCGAGAGATAGATCGGGTCGATCGCCAAATCGCCCCGATCGATCACCAGATCATCACCTCGAGACATCAACAGATATCGTTACCTGAGATGTCATTCGAGCGGCCGCCTGGCGTCAGGCGTTGACCAGCGCGTCCGCGGCCTGCCGCCAGCGCGCCAGCGACGCCTGATCCCGCACCGTTGCGGATAACCAGCCCTCCGCCTTCTGCGCCAGCAGCTGCCACTCGTCGCGCGACTCGTCCGCGTGTCGAGCCAGCCACGCCAGTGCCACCATCGTGGCCCAGATGCGACCGTGGTCGGGGGTGCCGCTCACCTCGGCGGACGCAGAGGTGAGGTGCGTCCACTCCACGCCGACCGCTCTCGCGAGCTTCTCGGTCAGCTCCCACGAGCCGTCGGCACGCTGAAGAGCGACCACCGCGTCGAGCGGAGGTCGCGCGGCCCTCTGCCCAGGGCTCTCTCTACTGAAGGGCTCGCGCAGGCTGCGCCCCACGCGCAGAGCGAGCTGAGAGGCCCCGGTTGACTTTGGAGGTGGATAGGCCGCTTCGGACCGGCGCAGGAATTGGACTCCAGGAGCGTCGTTGGTCGCGTCCCAGTCCTGAACGTGGAGGGCCAATATGTTCCCCCCCACGCGCGGTTGTTCATCGACGCCTCCCCATCCGCTGGTCAGCGCCACGGGAATCCGGAGGAGCTGCACCTCGCCCTCGACGGGCACTTCGCGCTGCTCCACCGCGATGAACGATGTCTCCCGCGACGCCAGGTGATAGGCACAAGCGAGGCGAACGATTTCCTCACGGACTTGACCGGCGTGCCGCTCGATCTGTTGCGATCCGCGGCGCGCGAGCCATTCCTGGCCTTCCTCGAGTTCCCGGATGCGGGTCCGTGCGGCCAGGCTGGCCACGGTTGTCCCTGCCGCGGCGCGACCTGGATCGATGGTCACGGTGTGGGACACGGTCCCGCGCGGGCCGCGTGCCGACAGCGTGACCGTTCCCGGCCTCGCGTCCCTCAGCCACGCATAGACCAGCACGCGTCCACCGGCGAACACCGCCGGGGCGATGGTCGGGGCGGTGCGGATCGCGAGGCCGCTCCAATCGACGGTGACGTCGGTGAGGGCCGGGGTCATCACCCGCGAAAACTGCCGCAGCACCTTCGCCTCGAGCCGCTCGCCGGCGTAGATGAGCTCCGCGGCGCCGTGGCCGGCCCGCGCCATGCCGCGGACGAGGTGTGCGCTGGCGCCGCGGCCGATCCCGAACGTGAACACGCGCGAGTGGGACGCCTGCCGGCCGATGAGCGCGAGCACCGCATCGGTGTTAGTGACCTCGCCGTCTGTGAAGATGACCAGCTGGCGGGGCAGCTCCGATCGCGGACGGTCGAACACCGCCTGCAGGGTCGGCAGGATCTCGGTGCCGCCCAGGTCGGCCTGGAGCAGGGCGACGTGTTCCGCCGCCCGGGCCAGCGTGGTCTCGTCGTACGGGACGCTATTGCCGAACAACGACACGAACCGGTCGCCGAAGCCGACGATGTCGAAGCGCGAGCCGGGGACGAGTGAGCGCAGGCAGAGCTGCAGAGCGTTGCGGACTTCCTCGATCGACGTTCCTTTCATCGAACCGGATCGATCCACGACGAAGACGACGTCGGCTGGAGCCAGCGCCGCCTCGAGTCTGGGCTGGAAGACGACTACTGCCGTCTGCTCCCCGCTCGCGGTGGTTTCGACGATGGCGTGCGGCGCGTCGAGCCCCTGGGCCTCGATGAGCACCACTACATCGCGGTCCAGCGCCGCCTTCGTCTGCGCCAGGGTGACGGTGGCGCGCGCGCCATCGAGCGTCAGGCCAATCGGGTGCGATGGCGACTCGACGCGGGTGATGGCGCCCGGCAGGTCGAGCGCGATCGTGAGATCCAGGCCGTAGGGTACGCGCCAGGCCACGGGTGGGTTCAGCGTCGTGTCTGGCGAGCGGCCGATGCCGACGCGGTCCTCGTGTGGCGCGTAGCGGGGTGACACGGTGGTCGGGAGCGTGAAGCGGAGGGCGTTCCCCTCGGTGGCAAGCTCGGTGACGTAGGTGAGCCTGATCAGCACCTCGGCGCCGGGCGGGAGGTTGCCGATGCTGGCGGTGAACACGTCGGGCCGCTCTTCATCGAGCAGGTAGGCCCCGTGGCCGGCCAGCAGCGCCTCGTCATAGACCCTGAATGCCTCGTCCCGCGGCCTGACCTCGCCGACGTAGTGCACCCCGCTGGTGACGGCCTCGAAGCCGCAGACGGCCGCGCCTTCGTCCAGCGGGAACACGTAGACCGCCTCGATCGGCTGTCGCTCCTGGTTTCGATAGCGCTGGGCGATCGTCACGCGCGCGCTCGCGCTGGTGACGAGGGCGTTCACCGAGACGCCCTCGAGGGGCACCGGTGTGCCCGCGGCGAGGAGGCCGGCCGGGACGCGCGATGCGGGGGTGGGTTCAGTCGTCGGCATGGTGGCGATCTCCCGTTTGTCCGAGGTGAATGCGGCACCACTCTGACAGCGCGGCGAGCGCTGAGGCGGGCGGCACCCGGACGTCGCTGCGCACGTGCAGCTCGAGGCCGGGGGCCAGGGCGAGTCGGCGCCAGACTTCGCGGCCGAAAGCCTCGCGCGCGAGTAGCGGCGCGGCGGATCGGCTCGAGAGGGCGTGGTGGACGGCTTCGAGCGTGAGGCCGGCTTCCTGCATGGACTTGACGCGGAGCAACGCGTCCAGGTGGGCGCGGCCGTAGTGTCGGCCGCGGCCGACGCCGAGGGGCGGCGGCAGGAGCTGTTCCTGGACGTAGTAGCGCACCGTGCGACGGGACACGCCGCCCAGTTCGGCGAGCTCGTCGATGCCGTAGCGCGCGGTGTCCCCGCTCATCGACGGTTAATATATACAGTTGACTGTCGCATTGCAACTGTCAATATTTCGAGCTTGTCCGGCGAACGCCGGCCAGCATCGCGGGCGATTTCCACGTCGCCGAGGCCGTCGACCTTTCGCAGGTCATCGAGGGGAAGATTCCGAAGGCGGTGTTTCGACGCTGACAGCGCGACTCCGCCTGGAGGAGCCGCTCGGGCGGGGCCGTGCCGCGACTGCGGGATGGTATGGTTTCATCGGTCCGCGAGTTCCGCATGGTGTTCACCAAACGACTCCGTGAGGGAATCCGCCGCGGCCGGATCCGGTGCAGCGTTCGCATCTGGAAACATCCTCATGTCAAGGTGGGCGGACACTATCCGATGGACGATGGGCACATCGTCGTCGATTCCATCGTGCCGATTGCCCTCGGCGATATCACCTTCGACCTGGCGCGCGAATCTGGCTTCGAGAGTGTTGATGAGCTGCTCGGCGTAGCCAGGCACGGTTCCGGCGACAACGTGTTTCTGATTCGCTTCCACTACCTGCCTCCCGGCGCGTGGGATGTGCCGCGGAAGCAGCCGCGCCGCGGGATCGAACCGGAATGAACACCGGCGATCTGCAGATCCGGCGAGCGGAGGAGGTCGATGTCGACGCCATCGGCGTCGCGCACCGTGATTCCATTCGATCGATAGGTCCCAGGTTCTACTCGCCGGCAGTGGTCGACGACTGGGAGGACTGCGTCACCGGCGGGCTCTACCTCGCAGCGATGCGACGAGGCGAGGTGTTCTTCATCGCCACGGGCCACATCGATGACACAGCCGTGGTGCTCGGGTTTGCCAGCGACTACCCGATCGAGGGCACGCGCTATGGCACATCCGTGTATGTCCGCGGTGCCGCGGCCCGGCGCGGTATCGGCTCAGCGCTGCTGGCGCTGGCGGAGGCCGACGCCGTCAGCCGCGGCGCCACCAGCCTTCACATCGAAGCCTCGCTGGCTGGCGTCGACTTCTACAGAGCGAATGGATTCGTCGAGGTGGGCCGCGGCGACACGCACCTCCAGTCCGGACGGCCCATTGCCTGCGTGTTCATGCGGAAGGCCGTCGGCCGGTAGCCGCCTGTGGCACAATCCCGCTCGGTCACTCGATACAGGAGGCGTGAGTCATGGAGCTCCTCGTGCGTGCCTTTCCGATTCTCCCGGGCCAGGAAGACCAGATGCGACAGTTCGCGCGCGACCTGCAGACGACCCGCGCCGCTGAGGCGGCCGAGTTCTACGGCCGGATGGGGATTTCCCACGAGAGCTGGTACGAACAGGAGCAGCCGGACGGCCTGTGGGTCATCGCTGTCACGCAGTTTTCCGGCAAGCCGATGCAGGTGGCGGCCCAGGACTACGCTGCCTCGAGCCACGGTTTCGATCGTTGGTTCAAGGAAAGCGTGATGCATGTCACGGGCGTGAACCCTGAGACGGCGCCGCTCGGCCCGCCGACCACGTGCGTATTCCACACCCACGGAACGCTTGGCGCCCTGGGCGCCGCCCAATGACCCGCGGGCCGCGCCGCGGCCGCGTCCCGCCGGGGCGCGCATGCTGAACGCCTTTCGTGGCCTGCTGGGCAGCCGGTCCGGCGCGCAGTCCCTGACCGAACACTCGATGGACATGGCGCCGCTCGGACAGGTGCTGGTCCTCTCGCGTCCCCAAGCAGCCATCACGCTCAAGGCTGACGCGGTCGCGGAGATGCTCCACGCGCAGGGTGATGGGCGGATGCGATACGCCGGTGTGCTCCTGGACTTCGGCGGTTACGGCTACCGTTTCTCGTCGGCCGATCTCGGGGCACTGCTCGCGGCGATTGCGGCCTGGGTGCGCGGTTGGGTCGCGCCCTGTGCGATCGTGCTGACAGGCGAGGCCGCCACCGAATTGCAACGCCTGCTGGAGATCACCAAGGTCACCAGCATCGAGCAACTGCGCATCGTCGCCACGTCGGATGAAGCCGTGCAGCATCTCCGGCATCATCTCGAACGACGGCCCGCGTCAGACCGTTGACATCGCCGGACACCGGTGCCGTTGCTGCCGGCGCCCCACTCACTTGCCAACGCGCTACGAGCGCGCCTCTTCAGGACACGGTGCGTTGCTGTACCCGGACCTGAACGCGTTGACTGTTCCGGCCGCGGGGTTGAACCGGTGGCGCCACACGCACGCCGTGTCGTTCGCGAGCAGGTGAATCGAGATGGACGGGACCTCGGAGACGGTCTTCACGAAGTGGATGTCGTCGCGCGGCGGCAGCAGCGCATAGAACTCACCCGTGTCCATCGTCTGGCGCTTCGACACCTCGAGCGTCGCGCGCGCTTCAACACGCCCGTCGTCCAGGCGGCGGTAGACGGTTTCGTCTTGCCGCCCCCGATACACACCGATGAGGCCCCATGCAAGATGGTCATGCACCGGCGTCTCCGCGCCGGCGGGAATGACCAGCGAGAACAGACACAGGTCCTCGGCGCGATAAAGCGCATATTGGCCGATCCCACCGCCCATACCGCTCTTCAGATCTGGTGACGCGTACTCCTCGGGCAGCCATCCGTCTGCGGCCAGGAGTTTCGAGAACGCCGGCTTGAGCGCCTCCACGCGGGCGGCGGTGTCTGCGATCTCGGCAGTGAGCTGGCGGGTTTCAGCAATCAGGGTACGAATCTCGGGGACGTCGACCAGGAATCCGAAGTGCGGCACCGCCGCGTCGGAATGGTCGTGGTGGTCGTGACCGTGGCGGCCAAAGTCGCACATGGGCCCATTATCCTCAGCGGCGTCAGAAACACGAACGGCCGGTCCGGCGCTGCCACGTCGGACCGGCCGTCTGAGCTCGCCGCGGCGACGCCCGCCTAGGGCAGCGCCAGCGTGGTGTAGCCGCCGTTCTGCGGCACGACGATGTACTGCTTGCCCTGGTGCATGTAGGTCATCAATCCGTAACCGCCCAGCCGCGTGGTCGGCACCTGACCGACGCGCTTGCCGGTCTTCTTGTCGATCGCGAACAGCTGCGCCTGCCCGTTGGCGGTCTGCCCCGTGGCCAGCAGCAGCGTGGACGTGGCGGCCATCGCAGCGTGCCCGCGCCGGCCCCAATTGGTGTCGATGGTGCGGCCCTGCAGGAGCTTGTTGCTCTTGAATGCCTCCTGGGCCTTCGCGTCCATGTCACCGTGCGGAATCGTCCACAGGTGTTCGCCCGTGTTCATGTCGATCGCGACGATGCGGCCGAGCGGGCCCTTGAAGAGGTCGGGGATGCCGGCCAGCGGATCGTTCGGATCGGGCTTTGGCGCCGGCGGGTTGCTGCCGCGGGCCGTCGCCCACTGTGCCACGGTCTTGCCGGTCATGCGCGGCGTGTCGCGCTCGATCGCGGGTGCCAGGATGGTGGGGGAGCAGCCGCTGGTCGAGGTGATGAAGAGAATACCGGCGGTCGGGTCCGCTGCCGGTGGCCCGGTGATGTTGGCGCCGCCACCGCCGCCCGGGCAGATGTTGACGTGACCCTTGCCCTCGCTGTTGCCACGATGCCGTGGCGGCGCGAAGAGCGGGGCGAGCAGGTCGTACTGCTTCGCCCGGTCCAGCGCCAGCTTCTTGATCTCCGGCGTGAAGTCGATGACTTGATCTTCCGTGCGCCCCTGCAGGTCGTACGGTGCCGGTTTGGTGACGAATGGCTGGGTGGCCGCAAGCTTCTCACCAGGCACCTGCGACGCCGGCACGGGACGATCGACAATCGGCCAGATCGGCGCGCCCGTCTGGCGGTTGTAGGAATAGACCCACGCCTGTTTGGTGATGGCGAAGACTCCCGGCACCCGCGTGCCGTTGACGTTGACGTCGAGCAGCATCGGCGCGTTCGGCACGTCGTAGTTCCAGATGTCATGCTTCACCAGCTGCTGGTGCCAGACGCGCTTGCCGCTCTTCACGTCGAGCGCGATGATGCTGGTGCTGAACAGGTTGTCGCCCGGCCGGAACCCGCCGAAGTAATCCATCGTCGGACCGTTGGTCGGCACGTAGACGAGGCCGCGCGACGGATCGGCCGACATCGGCGCCCACGACGAGATGTCGCCGGTCCACTTCCACGCGTCGTTCTCCCACGTCTCGTGGCCGAACTCGCCCGGGCGCGGAATCACGTGGAACTTCCACAACATCTTGCCGGTCTTGACGTCGTAGGCGAGGATGTCGCCCGGCACGTTCTCGATCCGCGTCTGGTTGTAGCCCTGCTCGGCGGAATTGCCGACGACGAGCACGTCGTTGACGACGATCGGCGGCGAGGAGTTGGTGATGTAGCCGATCTCGAGGGGCAGTCCCGCCGCGGCATCGTACGGCTTCTTGGCCGAGGTCCACGGATCCCAGTCGGCGATGAGATCCTTCAGCAGATCGATCGACCCGGACTTCGGGAAGCCGGCCACCGGCACATTGCCGCCCCAGCCTTCGAGAGGTTGACCGGTCTTGGCATCCAGCACGTGCAGAAAGAATCCAGGTGTGACGACGATGATCGCGCCACGGCCGTTGATGCGCGCGAAGGTCACGCCCTTGCCGTGGTTGGATCGCATCGAGTATTCGTGACGCGGGGTCAGCGGCTCCTGGAAAGCCCACACGGTCTTGCCCGTGGCGGGATCCATGGCGACGACGGTCCGGCGCGGGCCCGAGGTGGTGTAGAGCATCCCGTCTACATAGATCGGAAGCCCACGGCCGTTTATCTCGCCGATCTCGATGCCGGGCACCTCGCCCCGCCATTCCCACGCGACCTTGAGGTTGTTGAAATTCGAAGCGTTGATCTGATCGAGCGCCGAGTAGCGGGTCGCCGTATCGCCACCGGTGATGGCTGGCCAGTCTCCCTTTTGTTGGGCGCTCCCAGGTACTCCCGCGATCGCCAGGCCGATCACTACGGCCAGCACACCACCCAGGGCGGGAGCCGCCCATTTCCCTGAAGGTCCAGTCCTCATGAGCACCTCGGTTGGCGAAGGGACACTGACTTCGTAAAAGGCCGGGCAAGGATGCTTTGGACGGCCGGCGCTTGTCAACCCGAACCCGGGCGCGGATCGCCCGGGAACCGAAGAAACGACAAAGCGCGATACGCACGCAACGCTGCTTGCGAGCAACCGGGAATGAGAGTTCCGCCGGTTGGTTGCACCCCGGATCCTGGTGGTGTACAAGGCACAGGCAACGTGAAGGGGACTCAGGGAGCGCACGCCGGCGAGCGCACGGACGCGGGTCCGGGCGTGTTCATCGTGCCGATGGCCCTCATCGGCGGCCTGCTGGTGCTGGGCCGGCTGCCGCGCATCCAGCAAAGCGAGCCGCTGGCGTGGTCGTTCTGGGGTGCGGCCCTCTTACTGCTGGCCTGGCAGGCCGCCATCTTTCTGTGGAAGTGGGGAACGCCGGCGCCACGGCTCGAACTGTCCCGGCCCCGGGCGCAACATTACGTCCAGAGCCTCTGCCAGCTCGGCGTTTATGCCTACTGGGGCTGGTTCTGGCCACCGGTCTACGCCTACTCGCCATTACTACTCGGGCAGCTGGTCTTCGCGTACGCCTTCGACCTGCTGCTCGCCTGGTCCAGGCGCCAGCCCTACGCCCTCGGCTTCGGACCATTCCCAATCGTCTTCAGCACGAACCTGTTCCTGTGGTTCCGCGACGACTGGTTCGCCCTGCAGTTCGTGCTGATCGCGGTCGGCTTCCTCGGCAAGGCCTTCGTGCGTTGGCGCCGCGACGGCCGCGACGTGCACATCTTCAACCCTTCGGCGTTCACCCTGGCGCTCTTCAGCCTTGTGCTGCTCGCGACGGGAACGACCGGCCTCACCTGGGCGCAGGAGATCAATACGACCTTCAGCCTGGGCCCGAGCATCTACCTGGCGCTCTTCCTCATCGGGCTCGTCGTCATGTACTTCTTCGCCATCACGCCGGTGACGGCGGCCGCGGCGGCGACGCTCTTCGCTGGGAGCGCGATCTACTACGCAGTGACCGGGGTGCCGTACTTCGTCGATTCCGAAATCCCTTCGGCGGTGTTTCTCGGGCTGCACCTCCTGGTCACCGATCCCTCCACGTCGCCGAGGACCCCGATCGGCCGCGCGGTGTTCGGGGTCATGTACGGAGTGGGGGTCCTGACACTCTTCGGTGTGCTCGGCGCCCTCGGGTTGCCGACCTTCTACGACAAGCTCCTGTCGGTGCCACTCCTCAACCTCTGCGTACCAGCCATCGACCGAGCGGTGGAGAAGTGGCGGACGCGCCCGATCGTCACCGCGCTTCGCCTCGAGGGTCCGATCGGACGCGGAAACCTCGCGCACATGGCGGTGTGGGTCGCTTTCTTCGCCGTGATGACCGCGTTCGGCGCCACTGACGGGATGCATCGCGGGGACGCGCTGCCGTTCTGGCAGCAGGCGTGCGGCGAGAATCGACCGCAGGCCTGCCAGCGGCTCTTGAACATCGAGGCCTCGTATTGCCTCGACAACTCTGGCTGGGCCTGCAACGAGCTGGGGCGTTACTCCCTGGAGGGCCGTCTTGTACCGGTCGATCGGGAGGGCGCGCTCGCCTACTTCGCACGCGCGTGCGAGGCGCGCTTCCAGCCGGGCTGCCTGAACCTGCTCGACGAGGCGGATGTGGCGCGAGCCGAGCCGAGAACGATGGACCTGCGCCTGCTTCTGCGTCAGGGCGGACTCAACCTGATGGACATGACCGAGCCCGACCTCTACGCCCGCGCCTGCCGTCATGGGTGGGCCTTCGCCTGCGACAAGGCGTCGGCGTCAAGGTGACGCGCCGACGGGTTCCCGCTGTCCTGTTCGTCGTCGCGTCCGGGCTCGCCGGCGCTCCGGCCCCGCTGTCGCAGACCGCGGCCCCAGCCTCCCTCGCCGCCGTCAGCGTTCCGGTCCTCGCGGAGGTGCCCGGTGGCCCCTTCACGATGGGCGCCGGAGTCGATCGCGATGGCGAGGCCTTCGAGAACGAACGCTGGTCGTCGGTTGCCGGCGAGGGTACGGTCGACCTACCCACGTTCTTCATCGCGCGCACCGAGACCACCGTGGCGCAGTTTGCCGCCTTCGTCCATGCGTCCCACCGGCCGACCGATCCCCGCGCGATTGCGGTGCCACCCGCACACCCGGCGACCTTCGTCTCGTGGCCCGAAGCGCTGGCCTATTGCCGCTGGCTGGAAGGCACGCTCGCCCGCATGCCCGGCGTCCCGGGGGCCGTCGTCGATCGCCTGCAATCCGGCTGGCGCATTCGGCTCCCCACCGAAGCCCAGTGGGAGAAGGCGGCACGTGGGAACGACGGGCGCCGGTATCCGTGGGGCGCGGAGCCGCGGCGGGACCGCGCGAACTTCGACAGCGCCGGCGTGACGCCGGTCGGACAGTTCCCGTGCCCCGAGTGTCCGCACGACCTGCGGGACATGAGCGGCAACGTCTGGGAGTGGACGAGCAGCCCGTATCAGCCGTACCCCTACACCGATGCCAACGATCGCGCGAACCTGCAGGCGGACGCCCTCTGGGTGATCCGCGGCGGCCACTACGGCGACCCGGCGCGGATGGTGCGTACCACGGTGCGCGGTGGCGCCGAGCCCGGCGCGCGGCGCGCGTTCATCGGCTTCCGCGTCGCCCTGGTACCGCCTCGGTAGGCCCGCGGTGAGCCATCCCTTTCTTCATCCCCACAAATTCGCCGTCTCTTGTTGACATTCGACAAGGCCGATGCCAGTCTCCTGTCGATGACCTACAAGACGATCTGCCTCGCCTTGCTTCTGGCCGCCGCGAGCGCTGATGCGCAGGCGCCCGACGCGCGTGCGCGCGTGCTGGTGCAGCCCGGGTGGCTGGCCGAGCATCTTCCCGATCCGGATCTCGTGGTGCTGCACATCGGTCCCCGCGCCGAGTACGACGCCGGACACATCCGCAGCGCGAGATATCTGGACTATCAGCAGCTGGCGGTCACGGATCGATCGGCTGGGGGCCTGACGCTGCAGATGCCTCCCGCCGACGAGCTCAGGCGTCGCCTGGCCGCTGCTGGCATCTCGACCCACTCGCGCATCGTCGTCTACTTCGGGCGCGAGAACCCCTACGTGTCGCCGACCGCGCGCGTCCTGTTCACGCTGGACTACGCCGGCCTTGGTGACCGGGCATCCGTACTCGACGGCGGTCTCGGCGCGTGGGTGCAGGCCGGGCATCCGCTCTCGACCGAATCGCCGCCGGATCGGCCGGGCACGCTCGAGCCGCTCACGGTGCGGCCTCTCATTGTGGATGCCGAGTTCGTGAAGGCGAATCTCGCCACTCGCGGGATCGCGATTGTCGACGGGAGGAACGCCGCCTTCTATAGCGGCGCGCAGACCGGAGGTGGACCGGGGGCGCCACACAAGACCGGCCACATCGCAGGCGCGCGCAGCGTGCCGTTCAGCGACACGCTCGACGCGGCCTCCCGGCTGAGGCCCGCGGCCGAGTTGCAGAAGCTCTTCGGAGTCGGCGGTGTGAAGCTCGGTGACACGGTTGTCGCCTATTGCCACATCGGGCAACAGGCCACGCAGGTGATCCTCGCCGCTCGCACGCTCGGACTCAAGGTCCTGCTCTACGACGGCTCGTTCGAGGACTGGTCGAGGAAGGATTACCCGGTCGAGCGCTCGCCCAGGCCGTAGGTTCGCGGTTCGGGCCGCGCTACACTCCCCGCGTGTCCCTCACTGATCGCCGGCCGCGGCCGCGCCGTACGTTCATCTTCGCCCCAGGGCCCCGCCCCGACATGTACCCAAAGGCCCTGGCGAGCGGCACCGACATCGTCTGCGTCGATCTCGAGGATGCCGTCGCGCCGAAGGACAAGGCCATCGCGCGGGAGGCGGCATTCTCGCACCTGCCGATCGCGGCCGGTCCAGCCCGGGTGGAACGCGTCATCCGCATCAACTGCCTCCGCACGCTCGATGGCATGGCTGACGTGCAGGCGCTGCTCACGTATCCGCAGCCGGTCGAGGCCGTGATGCTACCGAAGGTGAAAGGACCCGAGGAGGTCCGGAACCTGGCCGACCTGTTGACGGAGTACCGGAAGGACACGAGGCTTCATGTGATCATTGAGACCAACGAGGCGCTCGAGGCGGCCCACCACATCGCGCAGGCGAGCGACCGCATCGAAGCGCTCTTCTTCGGCGGCGTGGACATGGCCGCCGACCTGCGCTGCAAGGGCACCTGGATGGCCTTGCAGTACGCGCGCTCGCGCATCGTGCATGCGGCGGCCACGGCCGGGCTCGATGCCATCGACGTCCCCTTCCTCGATCTCGACGACCGTGAGGGCCTGATCAGGGAGGCCACCCTCTCGGCGGAGCTCGGCTTTACCGGCAAGGGCGCGATTCACCCGAGGCAGATTGCCGACCTGAACCGGATGTTCACGCCCGACGAGGCCAGTGTTGCCCACGCGCGCCGGGTGCTCGACGCGTTCGCCCAGGGCGAGACCGGCCTGCTGGTCGTCGGCGGGAAGCTGATCGAGAAGCCTGTGCTCCGCAGCTACGCACGGATGGTGGCGGTCTACGAGCGCGCCCGCGAGCAGGACGCTTCGGTCGAGTAAGGCAGGAATCACGGTTCCATCGTCGCATCGCCGAAGTCCGCGTTACACTCGACGCCTCAGGGAGGATCCTCATGAGGCGACTCGCTCTTGGACTCACGCTGGCCGGCACCCTGTCGCTGGCGATGGGCGCGCAGGCGCCCCAGACCGCACCACAGCCACCCGCGCCGCGCCCGCAAACGCCAACCTCAACCGCCGACCCCTACGCCACCAACGCCGCGCCCGGCGCCGCGAACTTCCCGCTGGCGGCTCCCGCCGGCGTGGACAGCAAGGCCAAGGACACTGCGCCGCCACTGTCGACCAACTCGGGACCCTTCAGCCCGGCGACCTGGAAGTACGGCGCCGCCTTCGATCCGCCGGCGAAGGGCGCGCCCTGGAACCCGGTCAGGGTGAAGATGCAGGAGGGTGGCAAGGTCACGGGCGGCACGCTCTTCGCCGCGACCGACCCCAGCACCTACTGCGCGATGGCCAACGCCGGCTACGACTTCATCTGGACCGAGATGCAGCACGATCAGCGCGACTGGGAGACGGTGGCGCGGCTGTGGCGCACGTGCCCGCACGCCAAGGCCGTTCCGGGCGTGCGCGTTGCCTACACCGACGAGCGGGAGATTCAACACGCGTTGGACGCCGGCGCCCTCGTGCTCGTCGTGCCGACGGTGGACACGGTCGAGGAGGCGCGCGAGGTCGTGAACTGGGCCTACTTCCCGCCGCTCGGACGCCGCAGCAACGGCGGCGGCCAGGCGTTCGACGCCGCGATGTGGGGCGGCGTGCCCGGAGGCTATCGCAATACCGTGAACGACAACCTCGTGGTGATCCTGATGATCGAGACGCTGGAAGGTCTGCAGAACGCAGCTGGCATCGCCAAGGTGCCGGGCGTGACCGCAGTGTTCGCGGCCAGCGGCGACCTGGCCAACTTCACCGGCTACCGGCAGGGCCAGCCGGACTACGAACGCGCGATCAACATCGTCCACGATGCTGCCATCAACGCCGGCGTCCGCCTCTGCGGTCCGTTCGCCTGGCGGGATCGTCCGGACTTCACGTGCTTCCAGGCGGGCAGCGAGACGGCAGCCATCGCCCGGGGAGTGGCGGCGGAGCTGGGTCCGCTGGCCAACACGCAGGGCAAGGTGACCGCGGGCCCGTTGGCGGCCAGACAGTAGGGCCGTCTCGCGTTCCCACAGTCGAGTCAGCGTGG
Organism: Vicinamibacterales bacterium; assembly: GCA_035538015.1. Classification (GTDB taxonomy): domain Bacteria; phylum Acidobacteriota; class Vicinamibacteria; order Vicinamibacterales; family UBA2999; genus VFZN01. The sequence goes on along the minus strand of DATLLC010000279.1, from coordinate 27,026 downwards.
TCGCGGGCTGAGCCACACGGCGTCACAGTGCATGCGCTTCCGGGCGTTAATGTTCGTTCCGGAGCTCGCGGACGTTTTCTGTCTCAGTAGCAGGAGTTTCCTGCCTGGGCAGGGCGCGTCCACATGCGACGGCTCATTCTCGTGTCCGCGTTGGCGGCGATCGGCGTGTCGGCCGGCTGTGATTCCAGAGCGGCGACGCCTTTCAGTCCCTCGTCCGTGCCCTCCAGCGCGGCAGCCGTCGCGCCGCCGGCCGGCCGCTACTGGCTGCTGACGACCACGCTGACGTCAGTGGCCGGGGCCTCGGTGTGCTTCGATCGCCGCGGGTCGCTGGGCGCCCGGTCGGACGCGCTGCTCGACGTGCGCCGTGACGGCGAGTCCATCACGCTGCTCTACGACGTCCGCAACTATCCAACCGATCACCTCGAGCTGGTGGGGACGGTTGACGCCGACCGGTTCGAGGCGACGACGAGCAGGCCGGGATACCAGCCCTGCGGCGGCGCCCGGGTGGATTACGAGTTCGAATCCTACGTGACCGGCCAGATCTCCGAGGACGGCCGATCGATCACCGCCTCCGAGCGCTGGACGTATCGGCTGGCTTCCGACCAGTCGGTCGTTCTGTGGTTCGCGTGGGAGGCGCAACGCCCGTAATCTGGAGGCATGCGCCTCGCCTTGGTCCTGATCGTCGCCCTGCTGACCGGCGGTCGGGCCCTGGCGCAGTCCCCGCCCGAATTGCTCATCGAGGCGCCGGCGCCGCTCGCCGCCGCACGGACCCGGCTCGAGCGCTTTGACCGGCGCCCGCTCTCGTCCATCGTCCGGGCCGTCGGTCTCGACGCGCCCGGACCGCCCATGCGGGTTGTCCTGGCGGAGGACGGCAGCGAGTGGGCGCGGCAGGTCCCGCCGTGGGCGGCCGGCTTCGCAATCGGAGAAGCAGGCCTCGTCGTGCTGTTTCCGTCCCGCTCCCCGCTCTACCCCCACGACACCCTCGAAGACGTGCTCCGCCACGAGGTGGCGCACGTGCTGATCAGTCGCGCGGCGGCCGGGCATCCGGTGCCCCGCTGGTTTCACGAGGGGCTGGCCGTCGCCGTCGAGCGTCCGTGGGATCTTGAGGATCGGACGCGTCTCGCGTCCGCGCTGCTCTTTGGCCCGCGTCTCGGCCTCATGGAAATCGACGCGCACTTCGCGGGTGACGAGGCCGCACAGCAGCGGGCGTACGTGCTGTCGACCGCACTCGTCCGGCATCTGATGCGGGAATACGGCGGTGACGCGCCCGGCCGTGTGCTGCGAGAGGCGGCCGGCGGGCGCTCGTTCGACCTCGCCGTCGCGAGCCTCACCGCCCAGTCGCTGCCTCGCTTCGAGGAGGAGTTCTGGCGCGGCCAACGAACCTGGACGATCTGGGTCCCACTCATCGTCTCGTCCACGGCGCTGTGGCTCGGCGTGATTGCCCTCGCGGCGCTGGCCGTGCGGCGGCGCCGCCAGCGATCGAGGCAGATTCGCGAGCGCTGGGCGAACGAGGAGAACGTGCAGTGGGAAGAGCCAGGCGAGGTTGCCGTGCACGACCCCCCGCGCGGCGGCGCGCCCTGAAGGCTCAAATGCCGCCGCCGTCGCCCCCGGATGCCGACTGCCGGATGCCGGCTGCGGTGCCGGTTGCCGACTGCTGGATGCCAGACCCGGACCAACGTCGCCACGGCACGAGTGTGAGGCCCGTGCCGTGACCATCGGAGGCCCTACCAGCCGCCCCACAGTCGGCGCCACCACGGCAAGGCCGGATCGGCCGGCAGAGGCGCCATGCCGTTGTCGGTCATCCGGCGGCGGACATCGTCGATCGACCAACCGGTGAGCGCGACCAGCGCCTGGGCCTCCCGCTCACGACGCGCAGGCAGCTCCCGAACGTATGCGGTGCCCGCCTGGCACCGCATCGGTCCCTTCCAGGCGTGGCGCAGCACGTACCGTCCCTGGAAGTTGGCGCGGTCGCCCGTCTCCTGGAACACGAGGTCCTCGGGAAAGTGCGCCTCGTCGTAACGCACATGGAGGCGTGTGACGAAGACCTCCTGGGGCGAGGCCGAGGGCCCGCGCCACGTCGGCTGTGAAGGCTCGCCGTCGTCGCTCCAGAACACGCCGAGGCGTCGCAGTTCGTCAGCGGTCAGGGGATCCGCCGCGCATGGGTCGCACCACCGCATGTCCCACGCGTACTCCTGGAACACGGCGCGCATCTGCTCCCGCTTCACGTGCTGGTCGAACATCGCCCGGTACATGCGGCCGAACTCGGCTGGGTCCTTGAGGTAGACCGGAATCTCGACGTCGGTCTGCAGCTTCACGGTGCGGTAGTTCGTCGCTTCGACCCGGCCCTTGCGGGTCAGCGCGTAGACGAACAGCTCCTGCGGGCCATCGGCGTTCACCATCCCGAGGCGGATCGGCAGCATGAACTTCGGCGATTCGTAGGCCACCTGCAGGGGGCGCAGCGTGGCGTACCCCAGCTTCGACTGTTCGGCGAGGTTCACGCGCGCGACGAAGAAGCGCATGTTCTGCTTGATGTAGCTGCCGAGTACGGTCGATGCACCGGGCGGAATGCGGTATCCGTTCTGCCGGAGCCACTGTTCCAGGCCCGAGCTCTGGGTCGCCGACAGGATGAGGATGTCGTATTCCCCAACGGTGTACTGCGCTTCGATGGTGACGCCCAGGCTGCGCGCGCTGCTCCGATCCCCGATTTCCATCTGAGGAGCAGCTAACATCGATGCCCCGCTGCGGAATCGGCGTTCGAAGACCACACAGGGATCGGCGTCGTAGTACTCGACTAGCCGAGGCGCCGTGAACGCGTCGAGGTGGTCCAGCACCGCCTTCTCACCCACGTTGATCTGGCCCCTGGTGATGGGAGTCGGCACCGGGATCACCATCGCGAACTCGCGCGGGTCGCCGCGGAAGTCGTTGGCCATGGTCAGCACCGTCCGGTCGCCGTCGCGGACCAGCACCACCTGCGAAGCCTTGTTGAACAGCCGGGTATCGGCGCGGGCGACGTAGAATCCGCAGAAAGCCTCGGCCGCACTCGCACTCGAAACGATGACCACCCATCCAAGCAGCCCCGTCACTACGCGTCGAACCATCGCAGACCTCCAGGGAGAAGGCCCGGCGGGTCTTGGTGCCCCGGGCCAGTGATAGCGCGCCGCCGGCATCCAGCGGTCGATGAACGGCACGACAGGGGAGAGCACCACCAGGGACCACAGGAAGCCGTTGGTCCGGAACAGCCGGAACTGGACGTAGGCGGCGCCGAGTGCGACCGCCGTGGCGAACAGCACGCGCCCCGCTCGAGAGTCCGGAGTGGTCCTGGGGTCCGAAATCATGAAGAAGGCGAAGAGCAGGAATGCGCCGCTCTCGAGCCGGTGCAGGGGGATGGCGAGCGGCTCGCCGAGCCAAAGGGACCGCGCCACGACAAGGCTGGCGTAGGAGGCGAGGAACGCCAGCGTCACGTCGCTCCGCGTCGCCCGATGGACGACCAACAGTCCCGCGCACGCAAATGCGAACGCCAGCAGGGCGCTGGTCCCCCACTGCCCGGGCGATACCCAGGCGGCGTCGGTCGTTACGAGCATGACGATCAGCGCGAAATTGGTGGGGTTGAAGACGTGCTTGTCGCGGACCCGGATGAGGACTTTCGACAGGACCGCGACGCCTGCGGCGGCACCGGCCAGTAGGAGATGGTCCGTTCGCAGGAGCAGGCAAAGCGAGAGGGCCGAGATGAGCGCGCTCTTTGCGCCCTGGACGAGTGGCCGGCCCGAGCAGCTGTCAACCAGCGCCTGGACACCGAGCGCCGTGCCGATGGTGACAATGGCCTGGGAGATGGTGAGGTCGAAGTCCAGCCAGACCATGCCGTAGCCGAGCAGCGCGGCGAGGGTGGCAATCTGCCCGTGCCGCGGGTCGGCACGGAGCCAGCGATCGAGTCGGGCCAACGGCATCTGACGTCCTCCGCTCCCTAGAACGGAGCGCGCAGGATTCCTTGCAGTCCCTAAACGCCGGGCCGAGCCACGGCCGGCCGGACGAGCCGGTCGAGTGCCGGGCTTGAGACGGTCGCGCGACACGGATTACTCTTGTCTCACCTTTCACCCACAGGAGCGCCATGACTCGAACCGTTACGGTCGTCGTTACCATCCTCGCTGCCTCCGCGTTGACCCTCAGCGCACAGATGACCCACGTCACGTTGAAGGACGCACAAGGCAAGGAAGTCGGCATGGTCATGCTCTCCCCGGCCTCCGGCGGGGGGGTGACCGTGGCCTACGACTTCAAGGGATTGCCCCCCGGCGAGCACGCCCTGCACATCCACCAGGTGGCGAAGTGCGAACCGCCGTTCGCCACGGCCGGACCGCACTTCAACCCCGCCGGCAAGAAGCACGGCACGCAGAACCCCGAGGGGCCGCATGCCGGCGACATGCCGAACTTCACGGTCGCCGCCAATGGCATGGCCAAGGGATCGGTCACGAACAAGACCGTCAGTATGGGCGCCGACGCCAACTCCGTATTCGCGGGCGGCGGCACGGCCATCGTGGTCCACGCGGCGGCGGACGACATGAAGACCGACCCGTCGGGCAACGCCGGCGACCGGATCGCGTGCGGCGTGGTCGTCAAGTAACAGAGCGAACGAGGCGGCCGGCTCGGGTTGGCAAACCGTCACACGCGCGTGACCGAGTTCGAGCGTGACGTCCGAGCGGCCGTCTACCACGGCTTCCGCGAGAAGGGCTGGAGTCCTTCGGTCGCCGAGCTCGCGGCCATGCTTGGCGCGAGCGACGCTGAGGTCGGGGCGGCGCTCCGTCGCCTCGGCGAGGAGCACGCCCTGGTCCTGCAGCCCGACGGCGAGTCGGTGCGCATGGCCCATCCCTTTTCGGCAGTCCCGACCGACACCCTCGTCACCATCGGCGGTCGGCAATGGTTCGGGAACTGCGTCTGGGATGGCCTGGCGATCGTGAGCTTGTTCGGCGGCACGGGGCGGCTCGACATGCACTCACCGGCGACGGGCGCGTCCATCGTCTTCGACGTGACCAACGGGGTGGTGAACGGCGATGGCGTGGCGCATTTCCTCGTGCCAGCCGCGCGCTTCTGGGATGACATCGCCTTCACCTGAGCCAACATCTGCGCCTTCCGGTCGGAGGGCGAGCTTCAGGACTATCTTTCGGCGCAGGGCTTGACGCGGGGAGCCGCGGTGTCGCCGCAGGCGCTGTACGATCTCGGGCGCGACTGGTACAGGACGCGCATGGAGCGAGGGTGGCGGCGGGCCGGAGTGGAACAGACGCAGCAGATGTTCCGCCGCTGCGGACTCGACGGCCCTTTCTGGTCGCTCACCTGAAGGCCTGGCACGGCGTTCGTTCTGTGGTGCACACCATGAGTCGAGCGAACCAATGGGATGTCGCGGGAGCACAGCGGTGGTTGAAGAGTCACGCGCGGAAGGCCACGCTCGACGCGATGGCGCGCTACGCCATCATTTCGGATCGCGCGCTGGGCGTCGCGATGAGGGACATCCAGGCACTGGCGCGGCAAATCGGCCGTGACCATACTCTGGCGGCTGGTCTGTGGAAGACGGGCGTCTACGAAGCGCGCCTGCTGGCCGCGTATGTCGACGACCCACGACAGGTGACCGCGGCACAGATGGATCGATGGTGCCGCGACTTCGACAATTGGGGCGTGTGCGACACGGTCTGCTTCGCACTTTTCGATCGCACGCCGCACGCCTGGGCCAAGGTGTCCGCCTGGGCCGGCCGCCACGCGGAGTACGAGAAACGCGCCGCATTCGCCCTCCTCTGGGGCCTGACCGTACACGACAAGGAGGCCGGCGACGCGCCGTTCCTCGAGGGACTCCAGCTGATTCGCCGGGCGGCCGATGACGATAGGCACTTCGTCAAGAAGGCCGTGAACATGGCACTCAGGGCGACCGGCAAGCGGAATGCGGTCCTGCACGCGGCTGCGCTGGACCTTGCCGGGGGGCTGGCTGCGTCCGGGAGTGCGGCTGCGACATGGGTCGGAAAGGATGCGTTGCGTGAGCTGAGCAGTGCCGGTGTCCGACGACGGGTTACGGCTCGCGCGAAGCGAGGCGCCTGACCCGCGGCGTAGAATGCGTCGGTGAAGATGTGGGAACAGTACGCCACGGTCTGCGACTACGTGCCGATTGCCCAGGTCCCGGAGGCGGCCCAGCTGTTCGCGGACTTCTCGCCGGTCGAGCCGAACTCATGATTGCGAGACACTGGCGTGGCCTTGCCCGGCCGGATCGCGCCGAGGCGGACATCGCTCACCTCCGCGCCAAGACCTTCCCCGCGCTGGCCCGCCTCGATGGATTTCTCAGCGCGGTCGTGCCTGACTACGTGCAGCAGATGATGGTGGATTTCGATCGCGAATCGCGGCATGGCGAGGTGTTGGTGTGACCTCCGGCTATCGGATTCGACCGGCGACACCGCACGACGTCGAGGTCCTCGTGGGGTTCACGTTGCACGAAGCACAGGACGCGGAGCGCGTGTCTCTGGATCCGTCCCGTGTCCGGCGCGGCGTCGCCCTGGCGCTGCAGGATCCGGCCCTCGCCCGCTACTGGGTCGTCGAGGCGCCAGATGGCGAGGTCGTCGCCAGCGCGTCGGTCACGACCGAGTGGAGTAACTTCCACGGAGGCCACTATTGGTGGGTGCAGAGCCTGTTCGTCGACCCGTCGCACCGCGGCGATGGGCTGGTGGACCAACTGCTGGACCACCTCGCCCAGACCGCGGCTGCCAACGGGGCGCTCGATCTCCGTCTGTACGCGCACGAGGTCAACACAAGGGCCCGGCGCGTCTACGACCGGTGCGGCTTCACCCTTGCGCCTTACGTTCTCATGAAGCGGAGCTTGGCGACGGCTCGAGATAAAGCAGCGATCCCGGCGTCGTGAGCATCTCGCCGGTCTCGAGCCAGGTCTTCAACCCGGACAGGATCATCGGCCAGCCACCGTACAGCTGATCGTTGGCGCCCTCGCGGAGCTGATCGTGGGTCACGGTCAGGCAGCACGAGTCGCCGACCGGCTTGATCTCCCAGGTCACGCGCGATGTGCCTTCACTGGTGACCGCCTCGTCCCACAACGCGCGCATCGTCTGCACCAGCCGCCGAGGAGGATCGACCTCGAGAATCTCTCCTTCGCCGAGGATCACAGTACCGTTGCGCGCGCCCATGGTGTAGCGGGATCCCACCTTCCAGTCACTCGTGACCGAGGCCCCGAAGTTGTACTTCGCGCGCTGCGCGGGGTCGGTGATCGCCGCCCACAGCCGCTCCGGCGTGGTCTTGATGTAAATCTCGAACACTTTCTCCATGGTCTTCTCCAATCCGGTTTTCAGGTCGCTCAGCGCCGCCGCCCATGGCTCTGCATACTTGCTCACCCAGCGGTCGTGGACCAGGCGGATCGGCACGGCGTTCAGGTAGTGCAGCTTTTCGCGTCCGCGCCGTTTGGTGACGACGAGCCCGGCGTGCTCCAGCACGCGCAGGTGCTTCATCACGCCGAACCGGGTCATCGGGAGGCGCTGCTCGAGTGCGCTCAGCGTCTGCCCGTCATTCCTGAACAGTTCATCGAGGAGCTGCCGGCGCGTCGGGTCCGCGAGCGCCTTGAACACATCGTCCACGGTCGCGATGATAGGTGACCTAATGGTCACATGTCAAGCACGACCATGACGGCGCCGCGCAGCTGTCATGCCTAGAACGCAAACATGTGGGTGTACTTCACGACCACGCTGCGTCCCGCCAGCACGCGCTGGTCGGGATAGTCCTGACCGTTGAAGACGACGAACAGATCGCTCAAGGGGTGGTGAATCAGGTTGAACCTGACGTTGGCCGAGAACTGCTTCACGTCGGTGCGGTATTGCACCAGGGCGTCGAGGAACATGTTGGTGTTGAACGCGAAGCCGGATCGCAGGTTGACCAACGTTGTGGTGAAGGCTGCGACCGGCACCTGGAGCGAGATGTCACTCACCTGGATTCCTGCATCGAACATCAGCTGGCTCGTGGGCCGATAGAGCAGGCTGATCTGCGCGGTGCGCTGGTCTCCGCTCCAGAACTCCCCGAGCGTGGCACGGGCGGCGGCGGAAAAAGCGCGGCTGTGATCGGTCTCGACCGCGAACAGGTGCTGCGTCCAATCGTAGCGGCCTACCGGAATCGGCTCCACGTCGGGTCGCAGCCTGAAGGGCGTGGTGATCGCCTCGGTTCTCGGCTCGAACGCATATTCGAACCAGGATCCGTTGTTCCAGGTGATCTGGAACGCCGCGTGTCCCAGCCTCGAGGCGACGTCACCCGACGGGTCGTAATAGGTGAAGACGCGCGCGTGCGGCTGCAACTGGCGGATGCCCTTCCGCTGCAGCGACTCCGGCTGCGGCATCCACGCCCAGTCGAAGAACGTGCGCAAGACGCCGGTGCGGCGCACGAAGCCGAGATCGTCGCGGAAGCCCTCGCCGATGTGCAGCACGGACGCCTGCAAGCGCGTCAGGCTGTCCTCCCAGCCGAGAGCGAGCTTGGCGGTACCCTGGTTACGTGTCTCGCCGGGCGTTTCCGACTTGGCGGCGAAACCATTGATGTTGAAGTAGCGGTAGAACCGGAAGTTCGCATCCACGCCGGCGACCCGGTTGAAGTCGGTCCCGGCGCCCGAGGGCTCTCGCGACACGACGATGCCGCCGACGTCCGAGTTGGCCAGCACGTCCCTCCGCACCCTGACGACGCTGTAGTTCTCGCTCGGCCGACCGGCGAATGGCTCGGCCTGCATGGTCATCAGGCCGAGGCCGTAGGGCCCGGCGCGGCCCGTCAGCCGCACGCCCCCGTAGAGCGGCAGCGGCTCGCCGCTGTCGGTCAGGCCGATGCGTCGGCTGAAGAACAGCAGGAGGTCCTCCTCGGGCGGACGGAACCGGGCGGCCTGGCGTGAGTTCCGGGGAATGTCTCCGAAATAGAAGATGCCGGAGTTCTCGAGAAAGAACTCGCGCTTCTCCGGGTAGAACAGGCTGAACTGGGTGAGGTTCACCTGCTGTTCGTCCGCCTCGGCCTGCGCGAAGTCGGGGTTCACCGTCAGGTCGAGTGCCATCGATGGGGTAACCCCCACTTTCATATCCACGCCAACGCTCACGTCGTTGTCGAAGGTGTCGGTGCCGACCGCGCGCGTCGCGCCCTCGAGCAAGTACGGTTTGACGCGGATGTTGCGGCCAGGATTGAGCGGCGGCAGGCCGGTGAGGTCGCCTTCGGACGAGGCCCGGTAGATGGAGAACGCACGGGACACGGGCGACCAGTACGTGACTTCGTTCTTGCGCCGGATACGCCGCGCGAAGTTGATGCCCCACGACCGGTTGGGGCCGCCCTCGAAGCGCAGCGTCTTGAAGGGAATCTTGAATTCCGCCGACCATCCCTCCGCCGTCCTGGCGCCTGCCACCCACCAGACGGCATCCCAGTTGGTGTTGACCTCGCGCCCTTCGTCGGCGATTTGCGTGTCCGCGCGCGCGCCAGCGGCGTTGGTGGAGAAGACGAATCCGTTCCGCCGGTCGAGGAACGTGTCGAGCAGCACCTCGAACGCATCCTGCTCGCGGGGCACGAAGTCCTTGCGAATCTCGTTGACGATCACGCCCGAGGGATCGGAGTCGAGGCAGCGCGCCGCGATGTAGAGGTAGTTGCGATCGAACGCCACGCGCACCTCCGTCTGCTCGGTCGCGGGCTCGCCTTCGAGGGGATCGGCCTGGACGAATCCGGTGGCCGGCTCCGCCCGCTGCCACAGCGGTTCGTCCAGCACGCCGTCAATCGTCGGCGGCTCGGCGGTTTCGACGGCTTTCAGTGTTCGTCGCGCATCGGGTGAGGACAGGGCGAGGTCCTGTGCGTGGGCGAGAGCGACGGTGGCGAACACGAGCGCGGGGCAGGTGAGGGCGCGGACCAGGCGCTGTCGCATCTCACACAGGATAGCGCGGCCGGCTCTGCCGGCGCGGTTGACATATTCCAATAATGGAATATGATCGCGTTTGTGGCCCGTGCCGCAACCACGTCCGACACGTTCAACGCCATTGCCGAACCACGGCGGCGCGCCATCCTGACCCTGCTGGCGACCGACGAACGCTCGGTCGGCGAGCTGGTCGACGCGCTCGACTGCGCGCAGCCCTCAGTGTCCAAGCACTTGCGCGTGCTGAGCGACGTCGGGCTGGTGCGGGCGCGCCGCGACGGCAAGCGCGTGCTCTACCGCACCAACGCGGAGGCAATCCGGCCCGTGCACGAATGGACGGGCACGTTCCAGCAGATGTGGCGGCACCAACTATCGCGCGTGAAAGCGCGCGCGGAGGCACGATGATCGATCAACTCTCGCTCGAACAGCTCACGCTCACCGTCACCGAGGAGATTCGCGTCGGCGCGTCGCTCGACACGACCTTCGAGACCTTGCTGGAGGAAATGGGACCGCACAACGAGACGCCCTATGGCGACAAGCTGCCGATGCGTATCGAGCCCTGGCCGGGCGGGCGCTGGTTCCGCGACCTTGGTGCCGACGACGGCCATTTCTGGGGTGTCGTGCAGGCCATCAAGCGGCCGAGCCTGCTCGAGATCTGCGGGCCGCTCTTCCTCTCGGCCCCGGTGATGTCGAACCTGCAGTATCGACTTACGCCCGTCGAGGGCGGCACCCTGATCACGTTCCGTCACTCCGCGCTGGGCTTCGTGCCCGACGAGGTCCGCAAGAACCTCGGCAATGGATGGCATGCGCTGCACGCGCGAATCCAGCGCGTCGCGGAGCAGAAGTAGCAAGGAGAACGACCATGCCTATTGTTCAAGGACTCCTCCAGGAGCTGGAGCAGGAAGCGCAGACGACCAGGCGCGTGCTCGAGCGGGTGCCCGACGCGCACCTGGACTGGCGCCCGCATCCGAAGTCCTACAGCCTGGGCCAGCTGGCCCTGCATGTGGCGCAGATCCCGGGTGCCGTCGCGACGCTGGCGATGCACTCGCCGGCCACGCCGCCGGAGTTCGTCCAGGAGCGGGCCGCGCGGAGTGCGGATCTGCTGCCCGCGCTGCACGCGAGCGTCGAGACGGCGAAATCGACGCTCGCCCCCGTCAGCGATGCCGCCATGCAGGAGACCTGGCGCCTCGTGGCCGGCAATCGCGAGCTGATGGCGATGCCGCGCGCGGCTTTCCTCCGCGCGGTGATGCTGAACCATTGGTACCACCATCGCGGCCAGCTCGTCGTCTATTTGCGGCAGCTCAACGTGCCGATTCCCTCGGTCTACGGCCCGAGCGCCGACGAGAATCCGTTCGCCCAGGCGTGAGCGCCGTCCGGTAGGATGGTCGCATCCGTGATGGATGCGACTATCCTCTCCGATCTCTACCCGCACATGGAGTGGGCCGATGCCACGGTGTGGTCGGCCGTGCTCGCTGACGAACGGGCTTCGGCGGACGGGCGCCTGCGCGAGTTGCTGTACCACACCCACATGGTGCAGCACGTGTTCCTGCGCATGTGGCGCGGCGAGCCCCGTGACACGCCGTTCCCTACCTTCGACGCTCCCCGCGAGATCATGGCGTGGGCTCGAGCGTTCCACCGGGACGCGCCGCCGGAGCTGGCCACGTTGGGCCCGGATGCCCTGACGGCGCCACGGCCGCACGCATGGGTCGATATGGTCGAAAAAGAGATCGGGCGCCCGCCGGCGATGACCACGATGGGCGATACCATGCTCCAGGTCGCGCTGCACACGCTTTACCACCGCGGACAGGTGAACATGCGTCTGCGCGAAGTCGGTGGCACGCCGCCGCTGGTGGACTACATCGCCTGGGTTTGGTTCGGCCGCCCACACGCGGCATGGCCGTCGAATCATTGATGACGCTAGCCGCCCTGTATGACATCCACGGCAACCTGCCGGCCCTCGAAGCCGTCCTGCGCGAGGTCCGTAAGGCTGCGGCCGATCTGATTGTGGTCGGCGGCGACGTGCTGCCCGGGCCGATGCCGGTCGAGACGCTCGACCTACTGGCGGCGCTCGATCTACCGGTCCGCTATCTCACCGGCAACGGTGATCGCGAAACGCTTGCCGCGGCGGACGGCCGCGAGATGACGACGGTGCCGCCGGCCTACCAGCCGATGGTCAAGTGGGGCGCCGAGCAGCTGCGCACCGATCAGATCGCGAGCCTCAGGCAATGGCCAAGAACGTTGCAGGTCGAGGTCGAGGGACTGGGGGCGGTTCTCTTCTGCCACGCGACGCCGCGGAACGACGTGGACGTCTTTACGCGGCTCACGCCAGATACTCGGATTGCTCCCGCGTTTGCGGACGTCACCGCTCCCGTCGTGGTCTGCGGGCACACGCATATGACCTTCGATCGCCACGTCGGCACCTTCCGCGTCCTCAATGCCGGGAGCGTCGGCATGCCGTTCGACACGCCGGGAGCGCACTGGCTGCTGCTCGATGCCGGCGGCCCCCGCTTCATGCATACGCACTACGACCTCGAGGCCGCGGCGAACCGCATCCGCGCCACCCGTTATCCGGACGCGGACGCGTTCGCCGCGAACTACGTGCTGCAGGCCCCAGGCGAAGACGTGATGCTGAAGGCGTACGGCGATCGCTGACTACGGCCTGGAGATTTTCCTGATCTCCCCCGGTACCGGGCCGACGAGATACAGCGCCCCGGCGGGTCCGGTCTGGATGTCGGTGACGATCCCGAAGCTCGTGCCGGACAGAATCTCCTCACCCTCGGTAGTGAAGTCGTCCAACGCGGTGTTATCGGCGACCGTGTCCTTTAGGCGGTCGTCGTCGAACCGGAACTTCGTCCGGCCGCCGTTCAAACGGAACCGGTACAGGTTGCCCGGATTCGTCGCGCGCGCGACCGCCGATCCCACGATGAGGTCGCCTTCATACTCGGGCCCCAGGCCGCCGCCGCTGATGAAGCCAAGGGCCGCAGGCGGCACGACATTCTTCCAGCTGAATTGAGGATCGCGCGGCTGCGCGGCCGGCATGTGGAACAGGCGTTTCCTGGCGTCCCCAGGTGTGTCCGAAATGCGCTCGGCGGGGAAGCGCAGCTGCTGCAGTCCGGTCGGCCCGTTCAGCCCCACCCTGGAGGCGAGCTCGATGGCCTTGAAGTCGGCGACGCGGCTGAGCGGGCCCATGAACTGGATCCAGCCGCCGTTCTCGGTCGTCCACAGCACGCCGCTTACCGGATCGAAGGTCATCCCGAAGCTGTTGCGCACGCCGTAGGCGTAAAGGCGCTGCAGGTTGAGCCCGACCTCCTCGCCGAGGGCGCCGCCGATGCGGCGTCCCGTCTGCTGGCCGGACTGGTGGAACGGGTTGTCGCCGGGAATGCTGCCGTCATCGTTCAGGCGCAGGATGGCTCCCGTGAGGTGGGCGTTGTCTGGCAAGGGGCCGCCGAAATCGTCATCAGGCACCGGGCCCTGATGTTGCGATCGAAGGTCAGGGTGCTGCCGCCAGGTCGAGCACGGCGCCGGTGACGACGCCGCCAGTAACGCGCTGGACGATCCCGGTCGCCTTCTCGGTGACGAGGATATCGTCCGGACCGATGAAGGCCATCGCGATCGGTTGATTGAGGCCCGTGGCGACGGTAGAGACTGCGAGGTCGGGATCCAGGAGAGACTGGGCGATTGCACGCGTGGGTTGTGAGAGCAGGGCAGCACCGATTGCCACGCCGATTGACGCGCTGCGCAGGGCAGCGGACAGTCCACACTTCATTGGTAGCCTCCGTCCAGAAGATAGACACAGTGCGCGTCGGCGGCGGCTGGTTGGACTCCGCTGACCGGCGAGCAAGACGAATGGCGCAATTGGAAATAGAGCACGCGCGGCGCGAGACCGTCAAGCGCGAGCGCGCAATCTTTCTGAAAACAAGAACGCCGGGGCGCGTGCCCCGACGTTCGGACCTCGAGTGTTGGCCGCTGGTTACTTTCCGGTCTTCGCGAACTCAGCCTGGAGCCTGGCCAGCTCGGTTTGCAGATCGCCGAAGCGATCGTAGGCGTCCTTGCCCACCTTCTGGTCGGCCTGACCGACCATGCGCTGCACGTTCTGCAGCTGGCTGATGAGCATGCCCTGGACGTAGATGCCCGGCGTATCCACCACCTGCGCCCACAGCTTCTGCAGCGGGTGGTCGTACTTGGTTGTAGCCGGGCTGGCGCCTGGAGGCGCCGGCGGCACGGGCTTGACGCCCTGCGCCTTCATCGCTTCCTCGATGCTCGCCTGCAGCTTGCGCGCGTCGCTGAGCGCATCGCGGACGCTCAACTGGAACTTGACCTGCTCGCCGAGGTCGCCATCGGTGACGCCGTCGGCCGCCAGTCGCGGATCCGACTTCACCTCCAGCGTGCGCGTCGCGGTCTGGCCGCCCGCGATCAGCTTGAGTGTGTACTTCCCGGGTGGCACCAGCGGTCCGCCAGGCCCTCCCTCCGGCGCGTTCGGCGCCCACGGCCCGGGGTAGCGCATGTCCCACACCAGCCGCTGCATGCCGGCCTCGGGCAGGATGCCGGCGGAGCTCACCGCACCGCGGCGGATGAGCCCACGCATCTCCTGTCCGCCGCCGGCGCCCTGCCGCGGCTGGAGCACACCCCATGATTTGATGACCCCGCCGCGCGCGTCGGTGATCTCCACCTTCGCGTCCGCCGGCGGGGCAGTCTGGAAGTAGAGGTCGATCTGGGCCATCGCGCCGGGGTACTCCGGCTCGCTGCCCGAAGAAGGCGCGGAGCTGTTGCGAAGCCGCACGGTCTCCCGCGGTGCGAACATCAGCATCGCGGGCAGCGTCGCGGGCGCCTGCTCGGCGGCCGACCAGCTTCCGCCGCGGCTCGTGGGGGCCGAGGAATCGGCCAGGGCGGACGGGCCGGACAGCCACGCCGATGACCCGGCTGCGGCGGCCCGCGACGTGCCTTGCGCAATCGCCGCCAGCTGCTGCAGTGGTGTCACGTTGTCCATGATCCAGGCCGACCGGCCCATCGTCGAGATCACGAGATCGTTCCGGTGCACGCGCAGGTCGGTGACCGGTGTCACCGGCAGGTTCATTTGCAGCGGCTGCCAGTTCTTCCCGGCGTTGAACGAAACGAAGAACCCGAACTCGGTGCCGGCGTAGAGCAGGCCCGGCTGTCTCGGATCCTCGCGCACTACACGCGTGGGGTATTCATCGGGGATGCCATTGCCGCCGTCGGTCAGCAGCATCCACGTGGCGCCGTAGTCGTCAGTGCGATAGATGTAGGGCTTGAAATCGTGCTCGCGGAGGAAGCGATAGGCGGCGATGTAGGCGCGGCCCCGGGCGTGCGGCGAATCCTCGATGTTCTGGATGCGCGCGCCGACGAGGCCCCTGGGCGTAACGTTCTTCCACGTCTTGCCGTTGTCGCGCGACACGTGCACCGGCCCGTCGTTGGCGCCGACCCAGATCACGCC
The DNA here is from genome assembly GCA_035538015.1 of Vicinamibacterales bacterium. Lineage (GTDB taxonomy): Bacteria > Acidobacteriota > Vicinamibacteria > Vicinamibacterales > UBA2999 > VFZN01. The sequence goes on along the minus strand of DATLLC010000279.1, from coordinate 11,688 downwards.
CTTCTCGTTGCGTGCTTCGACCATCGCGTAGATGGTCGAGTAGACCTCCTCGCCGGTCACGTCGCGCGTGATCGGGTTGCCCGACACGATCTGGTGCTCGGGCTCCTTCGCCGTCAGGTCGGGGCTGATGACCTCCCAGAACACGCCCTCGTCGATCGAGCGGTGCAGCACGTGCGACGCTTGGTAGATCACGCGTGAATCGTGCGGAGAGACGTAGACGACGGTCTGCCGTGGGAAGCGGAACTTGATGTCGTCGGGGTCGTGGCCGTAGCGATTCTGCGGGTACACCCAGTAGTGCTTCTCCTGGCCGGTCCGCACGTTGTAGCGGCCCACTTCGCCCTTGCACGCCCCCCACACCACCTGGCCATCGGGCTTCGGCCAGATCATGCCGGTCTCGCAGCCCGAAGCCTGCTGCCAGGCCTGGGCCGGATGCTCGAAGCCCCACGACACCGGCGGTACGCTCGGGATGATCAGCGTGCTGTTGTCCTGCTGCGGCATGTAGAGGCGGTAGGGGTACTGCTCGTCCACCGACACCATGTAGTACTCGGCCGTCGGCTGGTTGAGCAGGGACGACCAGCTCCTGGCACCGTTGAGGCTCACGTTGGCCCCGCCGTCGTTCACCTGGATGATGAGGCTCGGGTTGTCGGGGTTGAACCACATCCCGTGGTTGTCGCCGTGCGGCGTCTCGACCGACGTGAACGCCTTGCCGCCGTCGACGCTCTTGTGCAGGCCGAGCTCGTTCACCCACACCTCGTTCTCGTCCTTGGGGTTCACCGTGACGTAGTGGAAGTAGAACGGGCGCGCGCGCAGGCGCTGGCTGTTGTTGACGAGTGACCACGACTCGCCGGCATCGTTCGAGCGGTAGAGGCCGCCCTTGGCGCCGAGGCCCTCGACCATCGCGTAGAGCACCTTCGGGTTGCTGCGGGCGATGTCGATGTCGATCTTGCCAATCAGGTCGTCTGGCAGGCCGGCGGTGATCTTCTTCCAGGTCTCGCCGCCGTCGATGGACTTGTAGATGCCGCCTTCGGACGCCGGGCCGCCGCTGATGATGTCCCAGCCCTTGCGAAAGCCCTTGTACATCGCGGCGTACAAGATGTCGGGGTTCTCCCAGTCCACCTCGATGTCGCGGCCGCCGGTCTCGTTGTTCACGAACAGCGTCTTCTTCCACGTCTTGCCGCCGTCGGTGGTCTTGAAGATACCGCGCTCGTCGTTGGGACCGAAGGGCGACCCGAGCGCCGCCAGCCACACCGTGCTGGCGTTGAAGGGGTGGACCTTGAGGCCGCCGACCTGGCCCGAGTTCTTCAGGCCGACGAACGCCCAGGTCTTGCCGGCGTCGGTGGATTTGTAGACGCCGCGCCCGATGATGACGTTCGAGCGGATAGCGGCGGATCCCGTGCCCACCCAGACGTGGTTGGGGTTCGACGGGGCCACGTCGATCGATCCGATCGACCCGGTCGCGAACTGCCCGTCGCCGATCGGCGTCCACGTGATTCCGGCATCGTCGGTCTTCCACACGCCGCCGCCAGTGGCCCCCATGTAGAAGGTGTACGGCTGCTGGCGCACGCCGGAATACGCGGTGACGCGGCCGCCGCGCGTGGCGCCGACGAGACGCCATTTCAGATCGTCGAAGGCCGCTGGCGGTACGACGGCGTTGGGATCGGACTGCGCACGCACCACCATGGCCCGATACGGCGCAGCAGAGACGACAAACAGCGCGACGAGCGCGGCAACGCCCTGCAAACGGCAAGACATGGTCATGGACCTCATCACTGATGACGCCTCGAAGAGGCGGAATCAACCCAAGAGTATGGCCGCAGAGAAGGCCGCAGACAAGGCCGCAGACCCGGCCGCAGAATGCGAACCCTTGTCGCGCTCAGGGTTTCGTCTGCGCTGTCGACAGCCGTGCAATCGCGTCACACGCGCGGGGGGCCGTTGGAAGGGGAGAGGCACACAGCGTGCGGGCCCGGACTTCGACATCAGTGGGGTTGCGCAGGCGCGCGATTCCGACCAGCGAGTACCAGGCGGCTTCGCCTGCTACCTCGGGCGTGGCGTTCGGGGGCATCGTCTGAAGGATCTCGAGCGCGTTCGCTGGCTCGTCGATGAACAGCCGCGCGATGCCAAGATACAGGGTGACGGTCGGATCGTCGGGGTGGTCGAGTTTTACGCCGTCGAGCGCCGAGGCCGCCGCCACGTAGTCGCCCCTGCGATACGGGACAAGGGCCTTGTCGAGCGCCTTGGCTACCCGCGTGGTCCCGGTGACGGGCGGCGCCTCGAGCGGCGTCAAGGGAAACGCGGCGAGGTACGGCGCCGGATCCACGGGAGCGGGCTCCGGCGCGTTCACGACGCGGCTCACGGTCGGGCGCGCCCCCTCACGCAGCGCGCCACCTTGCAGATATAGCGCACCCGCACCGAGCACCACTGCGACGATCAGCGCGACCAACACGTTCTTCATTGGGTCCTGGGGCCTTGGGTCCCGCGTTCTCGAGGTCTCGGTCCGGGGTCTTTGGGTCCTGCGCTTTGGGTCCTGCTCCCTACTCCTGATCCCTGATCCCTGATCCCTGATCCCTGATCCCTGATCCCTGACCCCTGATCCCCGTCCGGGCCGGCAGTATACTTCGCGCCCATGAAGCTCTTGCTTTCAGTGGTGGCCGTGTTGTCCGTGGCTCTCTCGATCTCGCCGTCCGCGCAGCCCGCCATGACGCCGACCATGATCCTCGTCCCAGAGGCGGTGTTCGACGGAGTTCAGCTGCAGCGCGGCTGGGCAGTCGTGGTGACCGGCGATCGCATCGTCGCGGCGGGCCCGGCCGGCTCACTGACCCGGGCGGGGGCGCAGGAAGTAAGACTGCCCACGCTCACACTGATGCCGGGCCTGATCGAGGGCCACTCGCACCTGCTGCTGCATCCGTACAACGAGACGACCTGGAACGACCAGGTTCTGCGCGAGCCGCTGTCCTACCGGGTGGCGCGCGCCGTCACGCATGCGGAGCGCACGTTGATGGCCGGCGTCACGATGGTGCGCGATCTCGGGACCGAGGGCGCAGGGTACGCCGACGTCGGCTTGAAGCGCGCCATCGAGGAAGGCCTGGTGCCCGGACCGCGCATGCTGGTGGCGGGCCCGGCCATGGTGGCAACCGGCAGCTACGGGCCCAAGGGCTTTGCCACCGAAGTGCGGGTGCCCCAGGGGGCCGAAGAAGCCGACGGTCTGGAGGGCGTCACCCGGGTGGCCCGCGATCAGATCGGGCACGGCGTGGACTTCATCAAGATCTACGCGGACTACCGCTGGGGGCCCAATGGCGAGTCGCGCGCCACTTTCACCCTCGACGAGATCGCGCGCATTGTCGAGGTGGCGAAGAGCAGCGGCCGCCCGGTCGTGGCCCACGCGGGCACGGTGGAAGGGATGCGCCGCGCCATCCTCGGCGGCGTGGAGACGATCGAGCACGGCGACGAGGGCACGCCGGAGATATGGAAGCTGATGGTGGAGAAAGGTGTGGCCTACTGCCCGACGCTGGCGGCCCCCGACGCCACCGCGCAGTACGCCGGGTGGAAGAAGGGCGTCGATCCCGAGCCCGAGCGGATTGCCCGGAAGCGTATGACGTTCAAGGCCGCGCTCGCGGCCGGCGTGAAGATGTGCTTCGGCGGCGACGTCGGCGTCTACGCACACGGCGACAACGTGCGCGAGCTGGAGCTCATGGTCGCGTGGGGCATGACGCCGCTGGCGGCGGCGGCGGCGGCGACCTCCGGCAACGCCTCGTTCTTTCACCTGGACAGACTGGTTGGCCAGGTGCGGGAAGGCCTGCTGGCGGACCTGATTGCCGTCGACGGCGATCCGACGAGGGACATCGGCGCCTTGAGGCGCGTGAAGTTCGTGATGAAGGGCGGGCGCGTCTACAGGCAGTGACCAAGCGACTCAGGATGCCGGTTCCCGGCGTCGGCTCATACGACGTTCAATTCGCCGCTGCGGGTCGCCTTCGCGAAGCGGTCGGCGGCGAAGGGCGAGACGTCGAACCGCGGATCGCGGCCCGTGATCAGGTCGGCGAGAATCCGGCCCGCTGCCGGGGCGTGCTGGAAGCCGTGGCCGCTGAATCCGGCGATCGTGTAGAAGCCGGTCACATCACCGGAGGGCCCGATGATGGGGTTGTGGTCGGGCGTCATTTCGTAAAGGCCGGCCCAGGCATGTGACACGGCCGCGTCCGCCATTGCCGGAAGTCGGGTGATCGCGACCTCCGTCACCTTGGGCAGAAAGTCCCAGCGCACGGTGATGTCGAAGCCCGGTCTCTCGTCAGGGTCGCCCATCCCGAAGAGCAGCCCCGGCCCCTCGCGGTGGAAGTAGAACGTGCTCTCGAAGTCGATGACGAGCACTCGGGAGCGCGGCACGCGGCCTTCCCATTCCGGCGCGTCCCACGAGCCGCCTCGCTCCGGAGCGGCGATGAAGATGTGCCTGCGCTCGGGCTCGACCGGGACGTCCACTCCACAATAGCGGCCGATGGCCTTTGCCCACGGTCCGGCGGCATTCACCAGCGCCGGAGTGCTGATCGATCCGCGCGAGGTCTGGACTGCGGCGACGCGATGGCCGTCGAGCGTGACGCCAGTCACCTCGGTCTCGCGCACGATCTCGACGCCACGCGCCTGCGCGCCCCTGGCGAAGCCCATCGTCACGCCGTTGGGGTCCGCGACGCCGTCGGCCGCGCACCAGGCGGCGCCCCGGATGCCGCCGATCTCGATGCCGGGCGCGATTCGGGACGCCTCGTCGGGCGCGAGCCATTGCACGTCCACGCCCATGCGGCGTTGCAAGGCGATGTTCTGTTGAAAGGCCGCGACGTTGGACGACTTCGACACCAGGAACAGGTACCCGTCCTGGTGGAAGTCGATAGGCGCGCCGACCCGCGCCTCGAAGTCCGCCAGCATTGCGATCGATTCGAGCGAGAGGCGGATGTTGGCCGGGTGGGAGAACTGGTGCCGCACGCCGCCGGCGTTCTTGCCCGTGGAACCAGCGCCGAGTTGCGCTTCTCGCTCGATCAAGACGACGTTTGTGAGGCCCCGCTCGGCCAGGTGCCAGGCCAGGCTGCACCCCATGCAGCCCCCACCCACGATGACGACCTCCGCCGAGCTGCGCATCTGCTGATTGTAACGGGGACTGGCACCGTGACATGACGGAACGCCGCAGGAACTGCCATCTCACGAATCCGTGCGTTCCGGGTCGGCAGACTCTGCTACGGATCAGCGTGTCACGGTGCCAGTCCCCGTGACACCGCGATACACTCTGCCGCCTTTCATCACGAACAGCACCCGGCGCAGCGCATCGACGTCGGCGATCGGGTTGCCGGCCACGGCCACGAGGTCGGCGGCCATGCCAGGGGCCACGGCGCCGATTTGCTTCCCCATGCCGATCGACGCCGCGGAGATCGACGTCAGCGAGACGATCGCGTCCATCGGCTTCTGGCCCGACTTCACGCGCTCCAGCACTTCGCGCATGTTCTGGCCGTGCGCCCCTGCGACCGCGTCCGTGCCCATCACCATCTTGAGGTTCGGGGTCTTGAGCGCGGCGGTGAACATCGCGTCCTTGAGGACGAGCGCCTTCTCCATCGAGGCGAAGCCCTCTTCCGTGTAGTTCCCGATTCCCAGGAACCGCGGCTTGTTCTCCAGGTAGTTCTGCGTGACGAGGCCGATGTTCGGATCGAAGTAGACGTCGCGCTCGGCCAGCATCTTCAGGGCATCGGGCGTCGCCAGCCCGCCGTGCTCCACGACCGTGCAGCCCGCGCGGGCCGCACGCATCATCGACTCCGGGCTGTGGGCATGGACCATGGACCGCAGTCCCTGGGCCTTCGCCTCCCCGCAGGCCGCATCGAGCTGTTCCTGCGAGAGGGTCGGGACGCCCCCGTCCCGAATGCTGGCTGAGGCGAAAATCTTCACGAGGTCGGCACCGTCCGCCTTCTTCTTTCGAACCTCGGCGCGCATCTCGTCCGGCGTCATCTTGGGGTCGCTGATCTGCCCGAGGGAGGTCAGCAGTCGAGGCCCCGGCAGCACGCCACGCGCGATGGCGTCCCGCAGCGCCTTGTCGCGTGGCGATCCGACGCTCTGGATGGTCGTGAAGCCGGCCATCAGCGTGACGTACGCGTTCTCGGCCGCGTAGAGCGCGTTCTGTTCGGCGGGTTCGGGGCCGGTGTGGTAACGGCCCTGCGCGTCGAAATGCCAGTCGATGTGGACGTGGGTGTCGATGAACCCGGGTAGCAGCGTGGCGTCGCCGAGGTCGATGGTCGGCACGCCCTGCACCGGCCCGACGCGGGTAATCTTCCCGTCCTGCACGGTGACCATGGCGTTCTCGACCACGCCGCCAGCGCCATCGACGACCCGCTGAGCCTTGATGGTGATCGCTGACGGCTGCGCCCATGCCGAGAGCGGCATGACACAGATGCAAGCCAGGATGATTCGGAACATGGGATCCGCAGATTACGCCGATTGCACGGATGAGAGTGAGGAGAATTCAGGGATTCGCGGGCCGACGGCACCTGCCTTGCACCGACACCGGTGGGAGGCACCAGACATGAAGCAGGTAGCACAAGACGTGATGACACCGGCACCGGCGTGTTGCACGCCGGATACGCCCCTTGAACAGGTGGCGAAGATGATGATCCAGAACGATTGCGGGGAGATTCCGGTGATCAACCGATCGGACGAGCTCATCGGCGTGGTCACTGACCGCGATATCGTCTGCCGCGTCGTGGCGGTTGGAAGGAACCCGATCGGGTACCCCGCCGAGCACTGCATGTCCCAGCCCGTGGTGAGCGTCCGGGCCGACGATTCCCTCCAGGAGGTGCTGTCGACGATGGAGAAGCATCGGATCCGGCGGGTGCCGGTCATCGACGACGAGGACCGATGCGTCGGGATCATCGCGCAGGCCGACGTGGCCTGGGCGGGGAAACCACCTGAGGTGGCGGAGCTGGTGCGGGAGGTTTCACGGGGTACCGGCCAGCAGCCCCTCTGAGGAGCGTCGCAACGCGAAGTCCCCTGGTTGGGTACCTCGATGCCGAATGGAGCAAGGGCCGTGCTCAGTTGGAGCAACGGTGGGTTTCTGGCGGCTGAGCCTGGTCCTTGCACGCCGATGGCACGTTCGCCAAGACGAGTCCCGCGGGGGCGACGCCGGAAACGAAGACGCCGGCCGACAATCTGGTCGAGCTTCGGGTACGGCGATCAGGCAGGTGCCGGCGAGTGCCCAGCCAAGCCATACCCCAGCCCCGGCCGCGGGGGGCGTGTCCTCCCGCGCCGACATTCATCTCCGCCATCTCAGCGCCGATCCACGGCACGTTGCACTGTCTCCGCGCGGAAGAGCTCGTCCGCCGACTGGAGCGTGATGTTCTTCAGCCGCTCGGGGTAGTTTGGTGGCAGCGAGCCGAGAAATTGCCGGACGGCAGTGGCGACTTCGGATGAGTTGTAGCCGCCCAGCGTGGCATCGAGCCACCGCTTGGGGAAGAAAATGTCGCCGGTCTTCTGAATCTCCAACAGCATGTCGAGGCTGGTCGCGACATAGCCGGACGAGGCACGCGCCCTCAGCGGGTGATGCAGGTAGGTCAACCCTTCGAGCACCCAGGGCTCGCGCCTCCGATTCTTCACGTCGGCCAGCGAGCGGAACCACGCGTCACGTTCCCTGGGATCGGCGGAGAGCGCCGGCATCACGAACGCGAAGCGGCCCTTGCGATCGGGATTCTCGATGCGCGTCAGCTGCTCGGAGAGGAGAGCTTTCCACCCCTCGACCTCGCGCACGGCCAGTTCGAGTGCGAGCGTCGTGTAGTCGGATTCCGCCAGCGGCAGGCCCGGGACCGATTCGGCCTTGGCCCACACACGCCGCAGCCAGGCCGTGTTCTCGGGTGTCAGGGTGACCGTCCGCAACGTGCCAAACCACGCGGCTTTCTGGCTCGCGGTGGCAGCCTGGGCGAGCCCCCGTCGAAGGAGCTCTTCGAGGGGGGCGGCGCGACGGGTCCGCTCCGCCGCGGTGAGAAATCGCCACCAGGCGCTGCCCGCGTAGTTCAGGACCCGCGCCGTCAGCTGTTCGTCGGTCTCATTCGGCAGGGCGGACGAGGCCAGGTCCATGAACGCATCAGGCGAGAGCGTGCCCTCGAGCAGCGCATCCCAGAGCGTGACCCAGGCGCTGCCTCGGGTCAGCGGGTCTCCGATCGAGGCCAGCGAGCGCGAGAGATAGCTGAGCGATGCGCGATCGAGCTCGAACTCTCCGTAGGCCCAGCCCTCACCAGCGGGGAGTACGTACAACGGCGCGGGCCACCCGATCGCTTCCTTCATGTCCACACGCTCGCCCTCCAGCGCGACGTGCACCGTCTTCGGTCCGTCAGCGTATCCAAGCACCACGCGGAGCTGCTGCGGCCATGCGGTACCGCGGGCCCAGGTGTCGCGCTGCACGAAGGATAGTCGCGCGATGCGGCCGCCAGGGGCATCGAGCTCCGTCGCGATCACCGGCCGCCCGGGTTGCTCCACCCACACGCGGCTCCACGACCGAAGATCCGCGGGCGTGCGCCGATCCAATACCTCGATCAGGTCGTTCCACGTGGCGTTGGCGAACTCGTGCGCGCCGAGATACTCGCGCAGGCCGTCGCGGAAGGATTCCTCGCCGAGCAGCGCCTCGAGGTGGCGCATCACCACCGGCGCCTTCTGATAGATGATCGCGCCGTAGAGGCTGCCGGCCTCGTTCAGGTTGTCCAGCTGCTGCCGGATCGGGTTTGCGCCAGGCGTCCGGTCCACTTCATAAGCCGCCGGGTAGTGCGCGAGCAGAAAGCGGAGCTCGTGGTTCACGTCCGGGAATGAAGGGTTGACGATCTTCGCCGCCATGAAGTTCGCGAAGACTTCCTTCATCCACACGTCGTTGAACCACCGCATGGTCACCAGATCGCCAAACCACATGTGGGCAGTCTCGTGGGCGATGACCGAGGCGCGGCCGAGCAGCTGGTTCTGAGTGGCCGACTCGTCGAGCAGCAGCCCGGTGGCGTTGTAGAGGATCTTGCCGGCGTGCTCCATACCGCCGAATTGGAACGCGGGAATGAGCACGAAGTCGAATTTGCCGAACGCGTAGGGAATGCCGGTGTACTGCTCCATGTAGGCCAGCGCTGTCGCATGGAGATCGAAGATCGCGGCCTTGTTCCGCTCGACCTTCTGGGCGTCGGTCTCGCGATGGAACATCCGGAAAGTGCGGCCGTTGCGGACGGCCGACTCCACCTTGAAATCGCCGACCACGAAGGAGAAGAGGTAGGTGGAGAGCGGCTCGGTCTCGGCGAAACGCACGGTCGCGGGCCCGGCCACTGCCCGGCCGTTCGGATCCCTGACGCCGGAGACGGCACCACCGCTCGCGGCGCCGTTGCTGACGGCTTTCCACTCCGAGGGGTGGATGAGGGTCAGCGTCCACCGGGCCTTCAGATCCGGCTGATCGAACACCGGAATTGCCTGCCGTGCACGTGCGGGGACGAACAGCGCATAGAGAAAATCTGCGCTCCGGTTGAGGGAATCGTTGCCGGCCGTGAAGGCGATCTCGATGATGTTGCGGCCCACTTTCAGCGCCGTGTTGGGCACGACGATGTGGCCGTTGACGTACTCGAAGGCGGCGATCGCGTCGTTGGCCTTGACCGACCGCACGTGGTCACGGCTGGTCTCGAAGTCGATGACGAGCGGCGTGGTGTTGTCCCGCAGGTCGAACGTGATGCGCGTGGAGCCGGTGATGGGATCTGCCAGGGCCTTGGGGATGGTGAGCGACAGGTCGTAGCCGAGGTCGAAGATGACCGCCGCACGCCGCGTGGCGACATCGAGCGGCACGCCCGGCGCCGGAGTGGAGGTTTGCGCACCTGCGCTGCCCGCCAGTGCCATGAGGACTACCAGTGCCACTCCGAATCGCATGCAGGAACCTCATTCAATGAAGAGACTGTCACCCCGCCGGCACTGCCAGCACGACGGTGTCCTTGCCATGGACGACGCGCGTCGCGATTTCGCCGGCCGGGCCGCGGCCTCGTTCCCGCAGACCCATCACCACGAGTCCGGCGGGTTCCATGACGGCTGCGCGCGAGATCTCCTCGGCCACCGACCCGCGCCGGACGACGATCTGCTGCACGCCAACGAGGCCGAGCGCCTCCGCCCGCTCCGCCAGCCCCCGCTCGGCCTGCTGCTCGGTGACCTCGGGGCTGGCCACGGTCATCAGCACCAGCGGCAGACGGACCATGGCCGCGATCTGGCTGGCGAGCCGCAACTGTTTCTCGTTGTGCTCCGACAGATCCACCGCGGCGATGACAGCGCCGAAGTTCAAGCGGGCGCCCTGCGGCGACAACGCCACCAGGTCGACCTGGCCTGGAGGGATGAGGAGCGTGGCGCACGAGGTCTGTTCGAGGATGGCCGCACTCGTCGATCCCAGCAGCCATCGCGACAATCCGCTGCGAGCGTGCGTGCCGGCGACGATGAGGTCGGTGCCTTCGCGGGCGAGCTCGAGAATGGCGTCGGCGACACCGCCCTGGGTCAAGCGGGCGACTCGAAGCCGTGGCTCGCCGATTTCCAGAAGCCGCTCGGGCAGGACGGTCGACACCAGCGACTCGAGCTGGGCCTCGCTCTGACGGCGGTCGCCATCGGTGACCGTGAGCACCGTGAGGCGCGCGGCGCTGACGCTGGCGAGCGCCGCTGCGTGGCGGAGCACGCGTGGGGCGCCGCCCGAGGCATCGACCGCACAGAGAATCGACGTGAACGGAGCCATGGCGTCATTCTACCGGGCGGCTCATCGACGGACCAGCGGCCACCTTGGCAAGGGGCCGTCGACGGTCAACGATCACCCTTGGGGACGGGCTCGCCAAGCACCTGCCCGATTGCGCTGGTCAGCACCGGGCTGGCAGGCGCGCCGAGGCTGCCGAAGAGAGAGCGCAGGCGGCCATCGTGGCCCACCAGATACCCGGCAAAGTTCCCACAGCGGGGTCACTGGGCTGAGCTTCGTTCACAATGACCCGCCGCCGGCCACTGCGAAGATCCCGCCGCGTCCGGCCTTACAGTAGGCTCGACACAGGTCCGCAAGGAGGTCTCGATGGTGACGCGACGCGAAGTGGTAACAACGGGTGCGCTTGGCGCGCTGGCGGCCGCGGCCGACGGCGGGGCAGGAGACGGGGCAGCTGCAGCGGCGAGTGGCGACGTCACGGCGGCGCAGCCACCGGATCTCGTCAGCGCGCAGGCGCTCAGGGAGATCGCCGACCAGATCGTCGAGATCCGGCGGCTGATGCGCGACGCGTTCATCGGTCCGTCGGTGGCACACGGGGTGCTGGTGGAAATCCGTCGTCAATTCGGGATCTTCTTGAAATCCAACCAGAAGTATCCGGACTACTGCGAGATCGGTCCCGGCATTTTCACCGACTTGTACGACTGGCACGTGCGCTATCAGCAGGCCATCGAGGTCTCGCGCGTGGACAACCGGACCGCGATTCGCTTCATGTTCACCTGGATGATACTGAGGCCCGAGCAGGCGGAGCTCTACGTGGGCATCCCCTTCGACCGCGGGTGACTCGGGCCGCGTCCATTTGCGGTTGATGATTGGCGATTGAGCGATTTATCGGGTGATTGGGGATTGCGTCATCGGCTCATTCGGATTGACGCATCGGGCGATTGCGAGATCGGGCGACTTGCGGTCTCACGGTTGAAGTGAGCGGCACCCCCAGCCGGACTACT
>DATLLC010000278.1:0-12413 GCA_035538015.1 Vicinamibacterales bacterium | reverse complement strand
CTTCTACAGCGGCAGCGCCCACAAGTGGCCGTGCGGGGCACGCGAGTGCGGCGTCCTCTTCGTCAGCGCGCGCGTCCAGAGCAAGCTGTGGCCCTCCCTCTACAGCGCGTATCAGGGTGCGGTCGGCTTCTCGCGCACGTTCGAGGGGTTCGGCCAGCGTGACGAGGCGACGATGATCGCGTTCCGCGAGGCCCTGACCTTCCAGAACAAGGTCGGCCGGGCCGCCATCGATGAACGGGCACGCGGCTTGACCACCCAACTCATGGACGGCCTGGCGAAGTTGCCGGACGTGAAGATGTGGACCTCGACCGAACCCACGCGGCGCGCCGCGGTCGTGTCGTTCGCGCCGGCTGCGCTCGACCCCAACAAGCTGGCCACCGCGCTCTATGAGAAGGACCGGGTGGCGATCACCACGCGAGGCGGTAAGGATCGACCCGGGCTCAGGGTGTCGCCGCACTTCTACAACAGCCCGGCGGAAGTGGACCGCCTGCTGGCGGGGCTGGCGCGGTATCTCAAGAACGGCGTGTAGCCGCCCAGCCGTCACCCTGAAGGATCGCCGGTGCGTGGACGCCTGCGCGGCCGAAGGGGTGGTGCGCCCGATGAGCGTCAGGCGCCCGCCGTACGCTGCGTCATGGATCGAGCTGAATCGGCGCCAATGTCAACACGGGTTGCTCCTCCGTACCGAAGTAGAGGTGCACCGTCTGCCCTTCCACGCGCGTGCCCGGTTCAGGGAGGTCCAGCCCGGGCCCGATCGCGGCCGGCCACGGTTCCGTCGCCGTTTCACTGACGACGTCCTGCGCCATGCTCAGCACGTTCCACGCGGCATCGGCGTAGTCCTCCGCGTTCGCCTCCTCGGGATCGAGATAGGCAAAGGACGTCGAGGCGCCGAGGCCGTCAGGCGTCTCGAGCCGGATGACATCTCCCTCGACCCTCGCGGCGAAGCCTGGAGGCAGCGCCGGCGTCAAAGAGGCCACGAGAGCGCGCGCGAAGTCGGTGGATGTCATCGCAGAACCGCGGCATCGTGGGCCCACGGCCCCGGATGCCTCGATGCCAGTTAGCGTTCCTGCTGCGGCTTCGACGTGTCGGTCCGCACGGTCGGATAGGTGATGCCGAGTTGCTGGAGATAGGTCGGGTACCGCGTGGGGTCGTAGTAGTACTTCCGCATCTGCTCCCGGTACTTCGCCAGAGTCTCGGTGTTCAGGTGCGTGGGCGCGGGCGTGTCCCTGGTGATGAACGGGATGTACTTCACGTCCTTGGTCTGGACGTTGTTGTAGTAGTCCCACGCCTGCGTGACGAGCTCCGGCTTGGTCAGCAGGTCGAGAATCGTCATCGCCTGCACTTTGGCTCCGGCCACGACGCCCTTGTGAGCGATCGGCGTGGCGCTCGCAATCGCGCTCGACCAGTTGTGCCCGGGCAGCCCCGGAATGTTGGACGGGTAGCTGAGCGTCACGGTCGGCATGTTCCACGAGATGTCGCCGATGTCGTCGGAGCCGCCGCCGTAGTTGTCTTCCAGGGGCAGGGGCTTACCCAGCTCTCCGAGCTTGTCGGCCAGGCCCGGCTGCGTGGCGTTGCCGAGCTCCTTCTGGAGCGCCTTGGCCAGCGTCTGATCCGCTTCGCTCCACTCTGGCAAGCCGACCTTCTGCACGTTGGCGTACATCGTCTCCGCGACAGTCTTGTTGAAGTGACGCGGGTAGGCCGTGCCCAGGATCCGCGACGACCACGTGGTATTGGTCATCAGGGCCGCACCCTCGGCAATCTGGTTGCCGACGTCCCACAGCTCCTTGATGTGCGGCTGATCGATCTCGCGGAAGTAGAACCAGATGCTGGCGTTGCGCGGAACCACGTTCGGCTGGTCCCCGCCGTTGGTGATGACCGAGTGCGAGCGCTGCGACAGGCGCAGGTGCTCGCGGCGGTACTGCCACCCCACGCTCATCAGCTCCACCGCGTCGAGCGCCGACCGCCCGCGCCACGGGGCGCCCGCGCTGTGCGCCGTCTCGCCCTCGAAGGTGTACTCCACCGACACCAGGCCGGTGCCGCCCGCCTGGCCCCAAGACACGCCGAGGTTGGCGCCGACGTGCGTGAAGAGGTTGACGTCCACGTCCTTGAAGATGCCGTCGCGCACGAACCAGGCCTTCGAGGCGACGAGCTCCTCAGCCACTCCCGGCCAGATCATGATCGTGCCCGGCAGCTTGTCGCGCTCCATGATCTTCTTCACCGCGATCGCCGCCACGATGTTGAGCGGCATGCCGGTGTTGTGGCCCTCGCCGTGGCCGGGCGCGCCAGTGACGATCGGGTCGTGATAGGCGACGCCGGGCTTCTGCGACGCCTGCGGGATGCCGTCGATGTCCGATCCGAGCGCGATCACCGGCTTGCCCGAACCCCAGGTCGCCACCCACGCCGTGGGGATGCCTGACTGTCCGCGCGCCACCTTGAAGCCGAACTTTTCGAGCTGGCCAGTGAGGTACTTCGAGGTCTCGACTTCCTGCATGCCGAGCTCCCCGAAGCTGAACACCGAGTCCACCATCTCCTGGGCGAGCTTGGACAATTCGTCGACGCCCTTGACGGCCTCTTGCTTCTGGGCCGTCAGTCTCGGGCTGTCCGGCGGTGCGGCGGGCGCCTGGGCCGGGGTCTGTGCCCAGGCCGGTGCCGTCAGCATCAGCGCCAGCATCACGGCAACGTATCTCTCGCGTCTCATGCGTCTCCCTCCGCGACTTCCGCCACCGGCAGCCGCATCAGGGGATTGTAACGGTTGCACGCGCCCATGCAGTCGCGACGACACACCCATCCATCGCCACGATCGCAGCGCCGGACGGTACAATATCGATCGAGAGTCGTGACGACCACCCTGCCGCCGTTCTCGCCGGCCCCGCGCTGGGCGGGCGGGCACAAGATGACCGTATACGCCTGGGCCCGCCCGCGGCGCTTTCCGGATCTGCCACCGCCCGAGGCGCGCTTCTTCGACGTGGCCGCCGACGCGCGCGTGCTCGCGCATTGCCATTGGCACTCCGATCGCCATGCGCATCCCACACTGCTCCTTCTGCACGGTCTCGAAGGCTCGAGCCAGGCCCACTACATCGAAGGCATGGCCGACAAGGCCTGGGCTCGCGGCTTCAACGTCGTCCGGCTCAACCAGCGGAACTGCGGCGGCACCGAGCACCTGTCGCGCGGGCTGTATCACTCGGGGCTGACCGCCGACCCGCGGTTCGTGCTCACCGAGCTCAGGGAGCACGACGGCCTCCGTGTGTTCGGCGTGGCGGGCTACTCGCTGGGGGGCAACCTGGCGATGAAGCTCGCGGGAGAGCTGGGCGCGTCGGACCTGCCAGAAGTGCGGGCATTCTGCGCGGTGTCACCGGTCTTGGAGCTGGAGGCCTGCGTGCGCGCGATCGAGCGTCGCGAGAACCGCGCCTACGAATGGAACTTCTGCCGCAACCTGCAGGGCCGCATGCGCCGCAAGGCGCGCGTCTTCCCGGACATGTTCGACCTGCAGGGCCTGTGGAAGATCTGGTCGATCCGCGCGTTCGACGAGCGGTACACCGCGCCCCATCACGGCTTCGCCGGGGCCAGCGATTACTATCACCGCGCCAGCGCCATGCGTGTCGTCGACCGCATCGCGCGGCCCGCCCTCGTCTTGACCGCGGCGGACGATCCCTTCGTCCCCGCGACCATCTTCGCCGCCCCTCCCCTCCGCGACAACCAGCACGTCACCATCGTCGTCAGCCCGCACGGCGGGCACTGCGCGTTCGTCGAGCCTCCAAACGGCTACGACGGCTACTACGCCGAACGGGTGGTGGTGGAGTTTCTCGCCGCACACCTGATGTCAGGGTAGGCGCCCGGGAGCACAGCCTGCAGCCGGCACCCGGCACCCGGCACGCAGCACCCTGCACGCAGCACCCTGCACCCGATTTGGAGTATCCTGCCCCTGCCGAGGTGCCCCCATGAGAGCAGCCCGCATCGTCGCCTCCGCCCTGACCCTGTGGCTGGCGGCCGCATCGCTCGTCGCCCAGTCGCCACCCGCCGCAACCGGTTCTGCCGCCGACGCGTGCGCAAAGCCCTGGCTCGGGCACGAGGCCGAGTTCGAAGCCTATTTGAAGACCGCCAAGGTCACCAGCATGAAGGAGATCGGGGTGGGCGTCACGCGTCCCAACCGCGCCTACCTCGCGCCGGACGGCCTGTTCGGGAGCATGGCGTGGAAGCCGATCCCGCCCGGGATGAAGAACGGATACTACGAGAGCTATCGCTCCGAGATCGCCGCCTATGAGCTGGACAAGCTGCTGCAGCTCGGGATGGTTCCGCCGACGGTGGAACGCGACGTGGATCGCCAGACTGGTGCGGCGGTGATGTGGGCCTCGCCGACGCGCAGCTTCAAGGAGATGGGCGGCGTGCCGGGCCAGCCCGGCGTGGCGGGGCCGCCCGGAGCGCGCGTCGCCGAATTCACGCGTCAGGTGATCCGCGCCAAGATGTTCGACAACCTGATCGCCAACAAGGACCCGAACCTCGGAAACTGGCTCGTCGATCCCGACTGGCACTTGCTGCTCATCGATCACTCCCGCTCGTTCACGTCGATGAAGACGATGGTCCACAAGATGGACAACATCGATGGTCCGCTTTGGGAAAAGTTCAAGGCCCTCGACGAAGCGTCCCTGAAGCCGGCCGTGGGGCAGTGGATGGGCGGCGGCGAGCTGCGCGCGATTCTCGAGCGTCGGGACCGCATGCAGCAGGAGATCGACAAGCTCGTCAAGACACGCGGCGAGTCAGCGATTCTCAAGTAGAACGGCCCGGGCGCTACCGCTCGGCGAGGGAGGGCTTGTAGGCCGGCGGTCTTCTCGCTTTCGTCGCCTGCTCGAAGGCGTAGCCCCAGGCCAGCAGGTCCGCCTCGGTGAATGGGCGGCCCATGAAGGTGAGGCCCAGCGGCAGGCCGCGCGCGTCGCCAATCGGCACCGTCAGGCTTGGGGTGCCCGCTACCGCGGCGGCTCCATAGCCCGAGCCGCCACTGAAGTGATCGCCGAGCACGTGGTCGGTCGGCCATGCCGGCCCAAGGCTCGGCGCAATCAACGCATCGAGCGCGTCCTTCTCGAGCGTCGCCAGCAGGCCGTCCTTCCCCGCCAACCGCTTGGCCGTGTCCCGGGCCTTGAGGTACTCGGCGTCGGTCAATGGGCCTTTCGCCTGGGCCTGCTCGAACAGCTCCTGCCCGAAGAACGGCATCACCTGCTCCTTGTGGGCCGTATTCCAGGCGATGAGCGTCTCGAGTGACGCCTGCGGCGCGCCGCTGCGCGCCAGGTAAGCATTCAAGCCATCCTTGAATTCGTACAGGAGCACGTCCATCTCGGGCGCGTTCCAGCGGCCGTCGTTGGCGATGGTGGCATTCACGACCGTGGCCCCGGCTGCGGTGATCACCTTGACGGCCGCCTCCACGGACGCGTCCACCTCCGGGTGGTAGCCCATGGATTGCCGGAGGATGCCGAAGCGCTTCCCCTTCAGCGCATCGGCTTGCAGCGCCGCCAGGTAGTCGGCAATGTGGCCTTCGGCGGCTGGTCCGGCAGGGTCGGTGGCATCCACGGCAGCCATCCCCGTGAGCAGGAGCGCGACGTCCGTGACGGTTCGGCCCATTGGGCCCGCCGTGTCCTGCGAGACGGAGACGGGAATGATGCCGGTCCGCGAGACGAGCCCGACGGTCGGCTTGAGACCGACGAGACCGTTCACCGACGCCGGGCAGATGATGCTGCCATCGGTCTCCGTGCCGATGCCGACCGCCGCGAGACTGGCGGCAATCGCGGCGCCTGTCCCCGAGCTCGATCCACACGGGTTGCGATCCAGGACATAGGGATTCTTCGTCTGGCCGCCGCGCGAGCTCCAGCCCGACGAGGATCGCGTGGACCTGAAGTTGGCCCATTCGCTGAGATTCGTCTTCCCCAGGATCACGACGCCCGCTTCGCGCAGACGGCGCGCGATGAAGGCGTCCTGCCTGGGGCGATGGTCCGCCAGCGCCAGCGAGCCAGCGGAGTTCACCATACCGGCGACATCGATGTTGTCCTTGAGGAGTACGGGGAGTCCGTGCAGGGGCCCTCGTACCGTGCCAGCCTTGCGCTCGGCGTCGAGCGCCTCCGCCTGGGCGAGCGCGTCCGGATTGAGCTCGATGACCGCGTTCAGCCGCGGCCCCGCATCATCGATGGCGGCGATGCGATCGAGGTAGGCTTGCGTCAAGGCGCGCGCTGTCAACGTCCCGGCGCCGAGCCGCGATCGCGCATCCGCGGCGCTCAATTCCACGACGTCGGGGGCGGGTCGCGCAGGTTCCTCGTCCGTCGGGGCGCTGCCGCTCGTGTGCGCCGGTGCACAGGACAGGCTGGCGCAGAGCGCAAGGATTCCAGGCATCTTGCTGATCGCGTCCCTCATGGCTCTCCCTCGTTCAATGCGCCGTCTCAGCGAAGCGCGACAGTCTGAAGGCGGCGATATCGTGCGCGGTGCGGTCCTCGGTCAACAGGTCCGCGACGATCTCTCCGATCACGCTGCAGAACTTGAAGCCGTGCCCTGAGCACGGAGACACAACGAGCACCTCGGCGGCATCGGGATGCCAGTCGATGATGAAGTGCTCGTCCGGAGTGTTGGTGAACATGCAGGGCGTGGCGCGCACGAGCAGCCCATTCGCGTCCGGGAAGTAGCGGGCCACCGCCGTTCGGAGCGCCGCTTCGTCGTCGGGGCGACAGGTCCGGTCCAGCGTGCCAGGCTCGACGATTTCACGCAGATGGTGATAACGGCCTATCTTGAAGCCGGCAACTTGGTACTCTGGAAAGCCGTAGAAGATGCCCTCCTCCGCCTCGTGCACGAAGACAGGGAATCGCCCTGGCGCGAAGACCGCAGGATTCTGGGTGGCAAACCAGCCGAGCACCTGCCGCTCGGGCTGCATGAGCCGCGCCAGATTCGGCAGCAGCTCGCCCATCCACGCTCCAGCGGCCAGGACGAGCTGACCTGCTTCGTAGATTTGTCGGGACGTTCGAACGCGCACGTGGTCGGAGCCGGCCTCCCACGACACGACCGGCTCTTGCTCGTGAATGACCGCACCCGCCCGCCGTGCGCCGGCCGCATGCGCGAGGAGGCAGCGCTCGGGCAGGAGAAAACCTCCGTCGGGCTGAAACACCGCCGCCGCCCCATCGTCGATGCACCACGCCGGAAAGCGACGACGGAGGTCGGCACCGCTCAGGACCTCGTGCGGCACGCCGTGCTCAATGCAGGAGCGGCGAGACCCCTCGAACACGACGCCTCCCGGCCTACCGACGTCGAGCCCGCCGGTCACGTGCAGCAAAGGTTCGCCGGTCTGGGACTCCAGGGCCCGCCAGAGATCGAACGCGCGGCGCAGCAGCGGGACGTACGAAGGGTGCTCGAAGTACGCGAGGCGGATGATCCGCGTCAGGCCGTGCGAGGATCCGCGATCGTGGGCCAAATGGAACCGCTCGAGCACCAGCACCCTGCGTCCGCGCTCGGCCAGATGGTACGCCGCGGCGGTCCCCATGCCACCGGCGCCGACGATGATGACGTCAGCGATCACGCGGTGAGCCGCTCCCGCATCATTTGACCGAACGCGGCGCCCTTACCTTCGTCCTCGTGCTTGAAGTAGACGAACACATCTCGACAGCGGCCGCCCAGCTCGCGCGCCGTCTCGGCCCAGCGGTACACGTCCTCCGGCGTGTAGCCTTCGTCGCGCAGGCGGAAGTAGGCATAGTCGGCAGTCGTCAGCACCGGTGTCTCGCGCGTCTCGCTGTCAGCGATGCAGAGTGCGATGTTGCGCTCGCCGAGGCACGCATACACGTCGTCGCTCAGCCACGACTCGTGCCGGAACTCGAACGCCGCCGTCACCTTCGGTGGCAGCAGCGTAAGGAACTCCGTCAGCACACCGACGTCTTTCTTGAAGTTCGGTGGCAGCTGGAACAGCAGGGCGCCCATGTGCGGGCCGAGCTCGCCGGCCGCGGTCAGGAAGCCTCTGAGCGAGTCGCTCACCTCCGCCGGACGCAGCCGCTTGTCGTGGGTGATACGCCGCGGCGCCTTCAGCGTGAAACGGAACCTGTCGGGTACCTGCGCCGACCATCCGGCCACCAGCTTCGGTGTCGGCATGCGATAGAACGTGTAGTTGATCTCGACGGTGTCGAACTGGCCGGCGTAATAGGCGAGCATCTTCGCGGCTGGCAGGTCGGCGGGATAGAAGCTGCCCTTCCACTCCGGGTAGTTGTAGCCGGACGTGCCAATGAGGATCACGGGGAAATTATAGGGGGCAGTCGGGTTCTGGGGTTCTGAGGTTCTGGGGTTCTGAGGTTCTGAGGTTCTGAGGTTCTGAGGTTCTGAGGTTCGCAGGTTCGCGCGCCGTTCCTTTTATCCCGACGTACACTAGGCGCGCATGCGGATAGCCCTCATCCAGCAACATGCCACACGTGTCAAGACCGACAACGTGGCCCGCGGCCTCGAGGCGTTCGAAGCCGCGGCGCGCCAGGGCGCGGAGGTCGTCGGCTTTGCCGAACTGGCCTTCGAGTGGTTCTACCCACAGCGTCCGGCCGGTGCCGCCGATCTGCGCGTGCTGGCCGAACCGGTCGACGGCCCGACCGTCACCGCATTCCAGAAGAAGGCTCGCGAGCTGGGCGTGGTCGCGGTGCTCAACCTGTTCGAGCGCGACGGCGAGCGCACCTTCGACACCTCGCCCGTGATCGACGCGGATGGCACGCTGCTGGGCGTCACGCGCATGGTCCACATCACCGAGTACGCGTGTTTCCACGAACAGGGCTACTACACGCCCGGCGATACGGGCGCCCCGGTCTACTCGACCAGGGCGGGGCGCATCGGCGTGGCCATCTGCTACGACCGCCACTTCCCGGAGTACATGCGTGCGCTGGCACTGAACGGCGCGGACCTGGTGTTCGTGCCGCAGGCCGGCGCCGTCGGCGAGTGGCCGGAGGGTCTCTACGAAGGGGAAATGCGGGTTGCGGCGTTCCACAACGGCTACTGCATTGCGCTCTGCAATCGCGTCGGCCGCGAGGACTGCCTGGACTTCGCCGGCGAGTCGTTCGTCTGCGACGCCGACGGCCGCGTGATCGTGCGCGCGCCGCTCGGGCAGGACCACATCCTGCTGGCGGACGTCGACCTGGCGCGCAACGCGCACTCGCATGCCCGCCAGCTCTTCCTCCGCCATCGCCGTCCCGAGCTCTACGCGGACTGGATCGCGCCCATCGTGGAGCCGCACCATGGCTGAACTGCGACGCGCGCTCGGCCGATGGGACCTCACCGCAATTGGGGTCAACCAGGTGATTGGCGCCGCCATCTTCATCCTGCCGGCGGACGTCGCACGCCTCATCGGGCCGTGGGGCCCGCTCGCGTTCCTCGCGGTCGGCCTCCTCTCGACGTGCATCGCGCTCTGCTTCGCGGAGGTCGGCAGTCGTTTCGATCGGACGGGCGGCCCGTACCTGCCGGCGCGCGCGGCGTTCGGACGCTTCATCGGCTTCGAGGTCGGCTGGATGATGTGGTTCACCCGCGTCACGAGCCAGGCGTCGGTGGCCAACGGGCTCGCACTGGCCCTCGCCTTCTACTGGCCGCCGATGGCGGATGGGCTGTGGCGGACGGCCATCATCACGGTGCTCACGGTCACGCTGACGGCCATCAACGTCGTCGGGGTGAAACAATCGTCGTGGGTCGTCAACCTCCTGACGATTGGCAAGCTGGTACCCCTGGCGATGTTCATCGTTGCCGGCATCTGGTTCGTGGATCCCGCGCGATGGGCGTCGATGCCGCCGGTCACGCCGCAGCAATTCGGCGCGGCGGCGCTGCTGCTGATCTTCGCGTACGGCGGTTACGAGGTGACTGGCGTCCTGGCCGGCGAAGCCGCCAATCCCAAGCGCGACGTGCCCTTCGCCTTCGTGACGACGCTGTTAATCGTGGCGACGGTCATGACGCTGACCTCGACCATCGCCACGGGCCTGTTGCCGGGCCTCGCCGAGAGCCGGACGCCCATCGCGGAGGGCGCGGCGCTGGTCTTGGGCGCGACCGGTGCGTTCATCGTGTCGCTGGGGTCGTCGCTGTCGATGGCCGGCAACAACATGGGGCAGATCCTGAACGGGTCCCGCTCGCTCTTCGCGCTGGCCGAGAACGGCGATCTGCCGCGCTGGTTCGCGCGGGTCCATCCCGACTATCACACGCCCGAGAACGCGATTCTCTTCACCGCGGTCGTGGCGCTCACCCTCGCGCTCTCAGGATCGTTCGTGTTCCTCGCCGCGGTGAGCGCGGTGGCCCGCCTGGTGATGTATCTGGCCGTGTGCATGTCGACGCTGGTCCTGCGGCGGCGTCAGCCAAACGAGGAGATGGGGCCGGCGCTGTTCGTGATCCCGCTCGGGCCGATCGTGCCGGTGCTGGCTACCGTCGTCGCCGCGGGTATCCTGTTTGGCGCCACGACAGAGCAGCTGGCTGCGGGCGCGGCCGCGCTGGTCGCGGGCGCCGTCCTCTTCGCGATCGCGAACCGAAGGCCGGTCGCGACCCTCTGAGCCCGCGTCGTGCTGCCCCCGGCACTCTGTCTCCTACCTCGCACTTCCTGATTCCTCGAGGATGTGCGCGCGCTTGTCGAGTTGCAGGCGCTCGATCAGCGGCTCGTTGAGAAACGCCACCAGCGGCGTGAGCGCCTTCATCGTGGCGAGCAGCTGCTTATAGAAGTCCGGGCGCGTCGAAAATGACGCGGGCTCCTCCCGGAAGCCGAGGAACTGCTTGTGCATCAGGAATTCGGCCGCCGGGTGGTCCTTCGGCCACCCGCGTGGCACCCGCGAGATCCGGTCGCCTTTCAACCCGCCGAGCTTCGTGAAGGCCGGCGCCCCGATGATCTTCTCGAACGGGCGCTGATGGGTGGCGATGTGCTCGCGGGTGGCATGCAGGCGGGACGAGTCGGGCGCGTACACGCCGCCGCCAATCCAGACCCAGGTGGTGGCCACCTCGAAGTAGAGGCCGGCGCCGTTCATCCGGCCGAGCGTCCGGTTCGGGAACACCGCGGCGATGTTCGTCTTGAGCGGCGCCTTGTCCTCGCTGAACCGGGTGTCGCGCCACGGCCGGAACAACGAGACCTTCGAGTCGACCAGCAGTTCCGGCGCGATCGTCCTGAGGTCGCCGGCCAGTCGATCCACGATGGCCACCATCGGCGACCGGACGTGCCGCTCGTAGTCGGTGCGGTGGGCCTGGAACCAGGCCCGGTCGTTGTTCTTCTTGAGCGCGCGCAGGAAGGCAATCGTCTTGTTCGTGAACATGGGGACTGGCACGGTGACAGCCGAAACCGCAGCAGAATCTGCGACGATAGCAGAAACTGAGGCAGATTCGAGGGTCACCGTGCCAGGCACCATGACATTGATCGATCGGCTCCGTCAGCTGCTTGGCGACCGCGTCTCCACCACCGACGCGGTCCGTGAGCACCACAGTCACGCCGAGTCGTGGCATGCGCCCGCCTGGCCGGACGGCGTCGTCTTCCCCGTCTCCACCGACGAGGTGGCTGCGGTGGTGCGCACCTGCGCCGAGCACCGCGTCCCGATGGTGCCCTTTGGCATGGGCAGCTCCATGGAAGGGCATGTCAATGCCGTGCACGGGGGCATCAGCATCGACCTCACCCGCATGACCCGCGTGCTCAGGATCAGCCAGGACGACCTCGACGTCACGGTGGAGGCCGGCATCACCCGCAAGACCCTGGATGGTCACCTCAAGAACACCGGCCTCATGTTCCCAATCGATCCGGGTGCCGACGCCACGATCGGCGGCATGGCCGCGACGCGAGCCTCCGGGACCACCGCCGTTCGCTATGGGACGATGCGGGAGAACGTGCTGGGGCTGACCGTGGTCCTCGCCGACGGGCGCGTGATCCGTGCCGGCAGCCGCGCGCGCAAATCGTCGGCCGGGTACGACCTCACCCGGCTCTTCGTCGGGTCGGAGGGGACGCTCGGAGTCATCACCGAGGTGACGCTGCGGCTGTTCGGCCGGCCCGAAGCAATCGCTGCGGCCGTCTGCCCGTTCTCGTCGATGGGAGGCGCGGTCAATACCGTGATCCAGACCATCCAGCTGGGCATCCCGGTCGCGCGCATGGAGGTGATCGACGAGGCGCAGCTCGCCCTCGTCAACCGGTTCTCGAAGACCAGCTATCCGGAGGCGCCGACGCTGTTCTTCGAGTTCCACGGCACCAGCCAGGGCGTCGTGGACGATCAGGCCCGCATGGTGGACGAGATCGCCCGCGAGCAAGGCGCGCTCGGCTTCCAATGGGCGAGCACGCCCGAGGACCGCGCCCGGTTGTGGCAGGCGCGGCACGATGCCTACTATGCGACGCTCGCATCGCGCCCGGGCGCGAGGGCCATGACCACGGACGTGTGCGTGCCGATCTCGCAGCTGGCGCCGTGCATCCTGGAGACGCAGGCGGACGC
>DATLLC010000277.1:0-8519 GCA_035538015.1 Vicinamibacterales bacterium | reverse complement strand
CAGTGGGAGGCATCGGTCTGGTGGGACAGCAGGAGAGGCTGCGAGTGCGTGAACAGATGGGTTGCGAGCGTAGGCATCTGCGCCATGACGGTGTCCTTCTGAAATGCGTGACGGGTTCGCGGGACTCATCGAATTGGCACGCCGATGTGCCGCCATCCGGGCGGTACTGCACGTTGTGTTCCGCGGCGACGACAGGCGAGGCATAGCCACAATAGGCCGAGGCGTGCCACATGAGGGCGTTCGACTGCTGAGTGGTGGTGCTGAACTTGCGTCGGGCGCGAGGTCACGGCACTGTGCGCGGACCGCGATTCAGGGGGACGATGAAGCTCTACTGTGCACGTGAACTAGTATTCACCTCATGAGCGGCCGACTACCCCAGGCCGTCGGCGTGTTCACTGCGAGTGCCGCCGCTATCGTGCTGCTCGCCTGGAGCGTCGGCCTGAGCGACGCACCGAGGCTGGTGACGGGCTGGCGCGTGATGGTCCCCTCGACCGCGTTCGGGTTCTTGTGCGCTGGCCTCGGACTCATGCTCGCGGCCGATCTCCCCTTCGACAATCGACGCTCGGCCCGTGCGACGGTGCGCGTGCTCGCCGCCATGATGCTGGTCCTGCCGGGCGCTACGCTCCTCGAGTACGCGACCAGGATGCGGTGGGGAGTCGAGCACTGGCTTGGCGCACCCATTCCTGCCGGCGCCGGCAATCCCTTTGCCGGGCGCATGTCGGCGATGACGTCGCTGGTCTTCGTGCTGCTCGCGGCGGCGCTGTGCGCGCTGACCTGGACAAGGCGGTGGGCCTTCCGCGCGGTTCGGGTGGCTGGCGGGGCCGCGTTGGCCGTCAGCTGGTTCGCCGTCCTGACGATCAGCTTCGATGAGGCTCGCATCAGCGATCAGCCACGATTCCCCGGCATGGCGGCGCTGACGGTCGTGCTCTTTGCGTTGAGCAGCTACGGCATCCTCGCCGCATCGCGCGAGGTCGTCACCCGGCTGCGCGATGCCGGCACGGACGTCGCGCTGCACGGCGGCCTGGTCGTCAGTGCCTTCGCGCTGCCCCTCATCCTCGGTCCGTTGATGCAGCTGTCGTCGCGATGGGTGGCCGCGGAGCTGTCGACCGCGCTGGCCGCCGTCACGTTCGCGGGGGCGCTGACGGCGGTCGTCTGGCGGGGCCTCGCGCGGATGCAAGAGCTCCAGCAGCAGCGACGCGGGGCACTCGCCGAGCTCGAAGAGCGGGTGGCGGTACGCACGAGCGAGCTGGCGCAGACCAACACCCAGCTGCGGGAGAGCGAAGAGCGCCTGCGGCTGGCCAATCGGCACAAGGATGAGTTCCTGGCGATGCTCTCCCACGAGCTGCGAAACCCGCTTGCGCCCATTCGCACCGGCGTCGAGTTGCTCAAGGGCCCAGACACATCCCCAGCGGTGCGTGCCGACGTGCACCGCGTGGTCGAGCGGCAGATGACCCATCTCGTTCGCCTGATCGACGATCTGCTCGACGTCAGCCGGATCAACGCCGGCAAGCTCACGCTCCACCTCGAACGCCTCGACCTTCGCGAGGTGGTCGAGCAGGCCATCGAAGCGACGCGGCCGAGCGTGGATCGCCTGCGGCACGACCTGGCGGTCGTGCTGCCGGCCACGCCGGTCCCGGTAGACGGCGATCGCACTCGGCTGGCACAGGTCGTGGCGAATCTGATCGAGAACGCGTCCAAGTACACTCCGAGAGGAGGACGGCTCTCGCTGGAGGTCGACGAGGACGCCTCGTCGGTCGAGTTGCGCGTGCGCGACAACGGCATCGGCATCCCGCCGGAGTTCCTGCCTCGCGTGTTCGAGAAGTTCGAGCAGCTGGCGCCGGCAAGCGAGGAGTCGCAGGGGGGCCTCGGCATCGGACTGGCCCTCGTGCGTGGCATCGTCTCACTCCACGGCGGATCGGTGGAGGCGTCGAGCGATGGACCGCGCAAGGGGAGCGCCTTCATCGTGCGGCTGCCGCGCCCGACGGCGCGAGAAGGCGAGGTCGCTGCCCCGGGATTGGGGTCTGGCGAGGCCCCCGCTACCCGGACCGCGGTGCCGCGACGCGTACTCGTGGTCGATGACAACGCCGACAATACCGCCGCGCTGGCGATGCTGCTCGAGCAGCTCGGTCACGAGGTGGAGGTGGCGGGCGACGGTGAGATGGCTCTGGCGCGAGCCGCACAGTTCCGCCCCGACGTGATTCTGCTCGACATCGGCATCCCGAAACTGAACGGCTACGACGTCTGCCGGCAGTTGCGGCAGCACGAATGGGGCCGACGCATCCGTGTCATCGCCCAGACGGGGTTCGGCGACGAGCAGGACCGCCGCCGCAGTGCCGAGGCGGGTTTCGACGGTCACCTCGTGAAGCCCATCGATCCCGCCAGGCTTGGGGCCTTTCTGCAAGCCTGACCCGTCGCACCCCGCCACTGGCATTCTTCGTGGATAGCCGACAGGGATGGAGACCTCAGACGCATCCAAGCCGACAGCGCGCAAGCCGTCACCCACGCCCACCGTCGGCCCACCGGATCACGACCGTACGGCCGAGCGAGACGAGAACCTGGATCACACGCTGGAGGACTCTTTCCCGGCGAGCGATCCGCCGTCGAGCATTCCCGACCCGGCGACCGGCCCCACGCCCGGCGCGCGCGAACGCAAGCCCGGCGGGCCGGACGACGAGCCGTGAGCGACGCAGGCGGCGCGACTGCCGCCGCTGCGAGCTATGGCGGCTCGGGACGCTTTCTTTCACCAATTCGTTGTCGTTCGCGCCGCGGGCCCGAGTTGAAGGATGCTGGCGTCACGAGCATCACGCGCGCACGCAAGTTTGCGGGACGGTGATACCCATGGGGTGGAGGCCAGCCGTCCGTACACCCTGAAGTACGCGTCTGCCATGGCCTCTGCGCTGCCCTCTTCCGCGACCCGGCCGGCGGTGAGTACGAACGGTTCCTTCGTGCCGGCCGCGAATCCCGCCGGGTGGCGGCCGTTGTGAATGGGGACCACAGGCGTGTGCGGGGCGTAGTGCTGGATGATCGACATCGCCATCGCGCGCGACGGCGCCACTACCAGTCGCGCCCCCGCCAGACCGCGTTTCACCGCCTGCTCGTAGCGCAGCCAAGCCGACGAGGCGGCCGCCCGTTTGACGGCATGGAACTGTGACACCACCGAAGAGTGCGCGGTGACGAGCACCGGCGCCTGGAACGGCAGTGCCGCGTGGACGAAGCCATTGATGTGCACCACGTCTGGTGCCGTCGCGCGGGCGAGGTCGAGCAGCCACGCGCCTGCTTCCTCGACCTCGTCCAGGGATTCCTCCATCCACTCCACGCGGTAGGGCCGCGCCGTGAGCGTCAGCCCAGGGATCTGATCGGCTGCCCTCCGTTGTTCGACCGAGAGCGGCCGGCCCATCACGGCGAGCACGATGCCCACATCGCGGGCCGCAAGGCCACGCGCGAGGTCGATCGCAAAAGTCCACACCCCACCGCTCGAGTCGGCCGTCATCAGGATGGTCATGATTCGTAGACCCAATCGAGAATTGACGCCACTTCCACGAACCGCTCGGCGCCGGCGTCGAAGCGGCGATCGATCGCCAGCTGGCAGGCCCACGCGACCGCGGCACGACCTCCCCAAATGTCTGGCGGCGTGCTCAGCGTTTCGGTCGTCGAGCACCGATACCTTTGGGCCCGGAAGTCGTGGAAGGCTCCGCTCATGTTCTCGAGGGCGGCGCCGCCGCGCGTGCCATGCAGGGCGACGCGGATCACCTGATCGGGGCCGACCGACGCATGGGACGAACACGCCAGCGAGATGGTGGCCCCGGAGACCAGGTCGTCGAGCGCATTGCCAGCGGTCAGGTATCGGAAGCTGTCCAACTGGAGCAGCCGGTCAGCCGCCCGCGCGGCGTCGACCACACGCCGAACGGCCGCGCCCGTTCGTGCCAGCGGCTTCTGACAGAACACCGCCAGCCCGCCTTCGACGGCGGCTACCGTCTGCTCGGCGTGCGCGCCGCCGTCGGTCGCAATGACCAGGGCGTCCAGATCGGCGGCGAGCAGCTCGTCGAGCGTCCGTGCCACGGCGGCCCCGGGGGCCAGGCGGGCCGCCGCCTGCGCCGTCCCTTCGCAGGGATCCGCGATCACATCGATCGAGACCGCGCCGCTCGTGGCGAGCGATGCCAGACGTTGGCGGCCGATCGAACCGACACCGAAAAAGCCGAGACGCGGGAGCCGCCCGCACCGGGCCATCTCGCTGGGGGGAGCGGTGGCGATCATGACGACACCGGCTGGGTCAGCCCCGAGCGGTCGCCGACACCGCGGAGAACGTGGTGGAGGACAAGCACAAGCCCGACCGCGCTACTGGAGCAAGAGAGGAGTACTGACCTGGTGGACAATCGGTGCCACGCCGCCGCTGATGAGCACACGGATTCCCACTGTTGGAATCGGGTGAGGACGTAGTGTCGATCGGAAAGCGGATGCCAACGTGCGCGCCCGCCAGCACGGGCAGAGTGGGGAGACTCACGATCGCTGCGAGTGCAACATGATTGCCAGCGACCTCCGCGAGCTATGGGCCTGACCTTGGCGTTTTTTTGCGCGTCGCCGGGGAGTGCCGGGCTGCAAGCCTGGTGAGTACCGATGCGGGATCCGCACGAGCAACGCCTGGCCCGAATCCTGCACCGATGGAGGCGTGCCGGCGAGCGTGTGCGCTCGGTCGGCCGAGGAGGCAGAATCATGGGACGACATATCATCGCTGCCTGCGGTGCCTTGGCCATCGCGGGCGTCACTCTGGCCGCGCAGACTCCAAGTCCGTCGCAGCCCCCCTCACCAGCGCCGTCGGCGGCGCAGGCAGGGACCGTAACCATTCAGGGATGCCTGAAGCCGGCCAGCGGTAGTGCCTCGACCGGCGCCACCGGGACTACGGGCACGACGGGCGCCGCCCCGCAGTTCCTGCTCACCGACGCCGACATCAAGAGCGGCAGTGCAAGTGGTGCGGCCGGGACCACTGGAGCGCCCCGCACGGGCGCGATGGACGATGAGTTCGTGCTGCGTCCCGACAGTGCGACGGTCAACCTGTCACAGCACCTGAATCATCAGGTTGAGGTGGTCGGCCGGATGGCGTCTTCCGGTGGGACGACCGGCGCGCCCACGGGCACGACCGGGACGACGGGCGCGGCCGGAGCGGGCGCGGCCGCCAAGCCGACCCTGACCGTGACGTCGATCAAGATGCTCGCGGCCGAGTGCAAGTAGGCACTCGCGCGAGCGAAGCGCGGGTGGGGCCTCCACCACCCGCGCCAGCAGCTCCGTGCTCCATAATCCGCCATGGCGCGAGCGCTTTGGAAAGGGCTGGTCAACTTCGGTCTGGTCAACATCCCGGTCGAGCTGCACACCGGCACGCGCAGCCACGTACCGCGGTTCCGTCTGCTGCATCGTACCGACCTGTCGCCGATCAAGATGGAGCGCGTCTGCCAGACCGACGGCCAGGCCGTGGCGTGGGACGAGCTCGTGAAGGGGTACGAGATCGAGCCGGGACGTTTCGTCGCCGTCACTCAGGACGACTTCAAGACCGCCGCACTCGAGCGCAGCCGCAGCATCGACATCCTCGCCTTCGTGCCCGTCGACGATATCGACGTGCGCTACTGGGACACGCCGTATCTCGCGCTTCCGGCAAAGGGCGCGGAACATTCGTACGCGCTCCTCGCACATGCGCTGGAGAAGAGCGGGCGCGCCGGCATCGCGAAGTACGTGATGCGTCAGCGCCAGCACCTGGCGGGGCTGCTCACCGTCGACGGGCGGCTCATCGTGTCGACGATGCGATTCCCTGAGGATCTGGTGGCGTTGCCGGAGGCGCCATCAAAGCAGAAACTGGCCGCGCGCGAACTGGACCTGGCGGGACAGCTCATTCAGGGCATGGCCGAGGCCTGGGATCCCGCGCAGTACAAGGACGACTACGTATCGGCCCTGATGAAGGTGATTGAGGCGAAAGCCGAAGGCGAGGTCGTGCGCGCGCCAAAGGCAAAGGCGCCACAGAGCACCAAGGTCCTCGATCTCGTCGCACGACTGCGCGAGAGCCTGGCCGCGGCCGGCCAGGGGTCCAAGCCCCGACCAAAATCGCGCACTGGACGTTCACCCGCGCGCCGCTCATCGAAGGCGGGCCGGCGTGCGGGGAAGACCCGCCGCGACGTCGCCTGACGTCGGATGTCAGCCGTCGCTGCGGAGGAATCCCCCCGCGCCCCGCGCGGGAACCACGTCAGCCGCGCTTACGAGACCGGGATGTGGACGTCTTCCGGCCACCCGATCGCTTCGCGCTCCGCTTGGGCGCGGGCACCTTCCCACCCTTCTCACGGGCCTCGCTGAGTCCGATCGCGATCGCTTGCTTGCGGCTCTTCACCGTGCGTCCGGACCCGCTCTTGAGCGTGCCCTTCTTCCGGCGCCGCATTGCCGACTCGACACTCTTCGACGCCGCCTTTCCGTACTTAGCCATGTTTTCCTCCGCTCAGCGATCCGCCTCGAGACCGCCGGGCTACGATGACCCCGCCTGCGCCAGCAGGCGCCGGAGCGTGAGCGCGTTGTGCACGGCGACGGCGTCGGGGTCGTTGTTGAAATAGGCGTAGACCGAACGTCCATCTCGCAGGTGCTCGGCCAGGCGGCAGGCCCACCGGGCCCTGGCCCGGTCCCCGTAGCCGCCGTGGTAGCGTCCGCTCGTTCCGTGAAAGCGCACGTAGACCACGGGACCGACGGGCGGTCCGGTGATCGTCGAGCCCTCCTTGTCGTGCAGGCAAAGGGAGACGTTCGCGCGAGCGAGCAGGTCGAACGTCTCGGAGACGTACCAGGAAGGATGCCGGAACTCCAGCACGTGGGTGAGACGCCGCGGCACCGCGCCGCGAGCGCCGGCGATCGGCCACTTCCGTGGCAGCACGTCCAAGAAGGCCGAGAGCCGGTCGAGATCGCGAGTGAACGCTCCGGGCAGCTGATAGAGCACCGGCCCCAGACGATTGCCCAGTGCCGCCGCACGCTCGAACAGCCGTGTCACGGGCTCCCGCGGATCCTTGAGGCGCTTCAGATGGGTAAGGTAGCGGCTGGCCTTGACCGCCATGACGAAGCCCGTCGGCGTGTTGGCGCGCCAGAGGGCGAACGTCTCGGCTTCGGGCAGTCGATAGAAGGTGTTGTTCACCTCGACGGTGTCGAGAGTGGATGCATAGTGAGGCAGCCAGTCGCGGACCCGCACCGTGGCGGGATAGAACGCCCCCCGCCAGCTCTTGTAGTTCCAACCGGAACAGCCGATGCGGGCCCGTGCCGACACCGGATACGACGTGCTCAGCGCCCTGACGCGAGGGCTCGCGTCGTAGCTGGACCGACCATGCGCCGAACTGACGCCGCCTCGAACGGGAGTGGTGCGGTAATTGACCGGCGCGGACGGTGATCCGGCAGGATCGGCCAGGTTGCCATGCAGCGCGGGCACCGGAACATCGCGTGACCGGACAGGTCGCGGTCGAACATCGGTTCGGCGTGCCACAGGCATCGCTCCTTCACGAGCCACTCGAGCAAAGACGGCATATGCACCTCCACCCGACCAGCCCGCAGAGCACCCCGGCGGCCATTCCAGCCGCCCGGAGCGCCCCACGGGTTGTGCTGTGCCACGGCCCGCGACGAGGCCGTGATTGTCGTTACCGCGCGCGCACCACGAGCTGGTTGTCGATGCTGTACCCCTTCGCCTCCCTCGACGCGATCTGCTCGGCGCGCGTGCGCTGGGCGGCTGTGGTCACCGTCCCCTTCAACACCACGACCTTCTTCACGCCGTCGGTGTCCACGTTGATGCTGCTGGCGTCCACGCCGTCGTCGCGCATCAGTGCCGCCTTGACGTCGAAGGTCTCGGCGGCGCCAGCGGCGACCTGGCCTGCGGTGCCGACGGCGGCGCCGGCATCACGGCCGGTTTCACGGGCCCTTTCTGCGGCGTCAGGGCCTGGCTCACGTGCGGCGGGTGGAGCCGACGGATCGTTGGCCGGGGGCGCCGTGCGCCGCGGCTCCCGATCGCACGCGGCCACGCTGACGGCCAGTGTGCCGGCGAGCAGCAGAGAAGGAAGTGCCGAGTACTTCATATCAATGTCCTCCGCATTGGTATTTGCAGGGGGCATGCCAAGGTAAGCCCGGGCGTTCGACCCCACGCGCATCCGAACCCTCGTCTTCCGGCCTCATCCTTCAAACCCTCGGGATTCGGATTGGGTAAGCCGCGACCCACGTTCGGCACCCGCAGGTCATCGCTGGCGGTTAAATGTCCGTCGGCGTCGCCGCGGCGCCCGGGCTGGCCGCAACCTTAGCCGTGGCACGCGGCCAGGGCATCGGCGCTGATCCGCTCAGCGGCGACCGCGTGTGGCCGAACGAGTCCGAGATTGACTCCCGGCCTGCGCCGCCCTCTTCGCTCCTCCGCCGCCGTTGCTCGACCGTGCCCGGCGGTTCCGTTCTCTCCTTCCTCCATCCCTTCCGTGCCGCCCTCGGCATCTGCGCGTCCATGAAGGCCTCCGGAAAGTCCCCCTTGAGCAGTT
>DATLLC010000276.1:0-9786 GCA_035538015.1 Vicinamibacterales bacterium | reverse complement strand
GGTGCCGACACCGCCGTCGTAGACCAGGCTCATGCGCGTCTCGATCCCGGGTGCGCCGTTGGGGATCTTCGAGAAGTCGCCTTCACCCATCACCTTCTGCTCCTTCATGCAGAACGGGCAGTGGTCGGTGGAGATGGCCTGAAGGTCGTTGAACGCGAGGCCGCGCCAGAGCCGATCCTGCGTCTCGCGCGCGCGCAGCGGCGGGCTCATCACGTACTTCGCGCCGTCGAAGCCGGGCTCCTCGTAGTTGTCGTAGGACAGGAACAGGTACTGCGGGCAGGTCTCGGCGTAGGCGGGGAGGCCACGGTCGCGCGCCTCCGTCACCATCTCGAGCGCTTCGGCGGCCGACAAGTGGACGATGTAGATCGGCACCCCGGCCATCTCGGCCAGCGCAATTGCCCGGTGCGTCGCCTCGGCCTCCGCGCGCGCCGGCCGGGTCAGCGCGTGATATTTCGGCGCGGTCTTGCCTTCCGCGAGGGCCTTCTTCACCAGCACGTCGATGACGCCGCCGTTCTCGGCGTGCATGCAGATGGTGCCGCCGTTCTGCCCGGTGCGCAGCAGCGCTCGGAAGATGCTGGCGTCGTCGAGCATGAACACTCCGGGATAGGCCATGAACAGCTTGAACGAGGTGACGCCCTGCGCGACCAGCGCATCCATCTCCTGCTCCACCTGGTCGGTGAGCTCGGTGATGATCATGTGGAAGCCGTAGTCGATCGCGGCCTTGCCTTCCGCCTTCTTCATCCACGTCTCCCAGGCGTGGTGCAGTGTCTGGCCCCGGTACTGGATCGCGAAGTCGACGATCGTCGTGGTGCCGCCGTAGGCGGCGGCGATCGTGCCCGACTCGAAGTCGTCGGCGGAGGTGGTGCCGCCAAACGGCATGTCCAGATGCGTGTGGACGTCGATGCCGCCCGGCAGCACGTACTTCCCGCGGGCGTCGATGGTGCGATCCGCCGGCATGGTCAGCGCCGTGCCGATCGTCGAGATCCGTTCCCCCTCGACGAAGACGTCGCCCTTGTAGAGATCGGTGGCCGTGACGATCGTGCCGTTCTTGATCAGCAGCGTGCTCATGGCAGCTGCTCCGCCATCGGGCCGTAGGAATCCGGCCGCCGGCCGTTGGTGGTCGGCCCGGCCACCGGCTCGGCCATATCGTACCAGCGGGCGCCCTGCGACGGGCAGAAACAGGGGCCGTTGAAGATCTCCGGAGTGGCCGCCTGGATCAGGCCGCCGACGACACGTCTCGGCATACGGAACCGTCCTCGTTGAACCGATAGGTCCGGACGTAGAGGGCGGTCCTCAGACCGCCCTGCCGACGGACCTGAAGGTCCGCCCTACGTACGGGCGAGCGACCAATTATAGTTACGGATAGGCAAGCGGTCTTTTCCAAGGACGGCGCCATGGCTACGAATCTGGCTGTTTCTTTCACCGGGCTGCGGTTCGAGAACCCGTTTCTGCTCGCCTCGGCGCCACCCACCGAGAGCGAGTCGAACATCACGCGCGCCTTCGACGCCGGCTGGGGCGGCGTGGTCACCAAGACCATCGGCCTCCACCCGGTGGCCAACGTCGCCGGTCCCAGGACCAAGTTCCTGCGCGCCACGCCGGAATCGAACCAACTGTCGATGAAGAAGCGTTCCGGCACCGCGCTGCACTCGTCGTGGAACTGGGAGCTCATCTCCGACAAGACGCTCGACTGGTGGGTGCCGCGCCTCGGGCGAATCAAGCAGGCGTATCCGTCGCACGTGCTGGTGACGTCGATCATGGCCGGCTCCGGCAGCGACGCCGAGCTGCGACACTGGCAGACGCTGGCCAAGGCCTGCCAGGACGAAGGCGCCGACGCGCTGGAGCTCAATCTGTCGTGCCCGCACATGGACCGGCCCGACATGGGCTCGAACATCGGCAAGGACCCCGAGCTCGTGTCGGTGGTGACGCAGGCCGTGAAGGAAGTGGCGCGCGTGCCAGTGTGGGCCAAGCTGACGCCGTCCACCACCGATATCGTCGAAGAGGCGCGCGGGGCGTTCCTGGGCGGAGCCGACGCGATCTCCTCCACCAACACGTTTCCGTCGCTGCCGCTCATCGACCCCGAGACGCTCGAGTTCGAGATGAACGTGGACGGGCTGGTCTCGAGCGGCGGGCTGGGCGGACCCGCGATCCTGCCCCAGGCGATCGCCAAGATGTCGCAGCTCACGCAGGCGTTTCCCGATCGCGCGTTCTCGGGGATTGGCGGCATCGCCGATTTCGGGCACGCGCTCAACTACTTCCTGCTCGGCTGCGGCACCGTGCAGGTGTGCACCGCGGCGATGCTGGATCATGCGATCGGCCCGAACGTGCTGGAGCAGCTCCTCGCCGGCATGCGCGAGGCGATGGAGCGTCACGGCTGGTCGTCGCTCGAGGACTTCCGCGGACAGCGCCGTGACCGCGTCGTGGTGCACTCGAAGATTCGCCGGCCCGAAGGCGAAGCTTACCGCGGCGGTTACGACGCCGAAGGCTACGCCGCCGCAGAAGCCGCGGCCAGCACCGAAGGCTGAGCGCCCGGTCGATGAAGGCGGACCGCGACGTCGTCGAGCTGTCGGAGGACGTGTCGCACAGTCCGCTCTGGAATCCCGACCTCGCGCCGACGCCGCTCGCGCGCCGCACCTGGTCCACCTATCACATCGCCGCGCTCTGGATCGGCATGAGCGTGGTGATCACCACGTATACGCTCGCGTCGGGTCTGCTCCAGCAGGGGATGACGTGGTGGCAGGCGATGCTCACCATCCTGCTCGGCAACGCCATCGTCCTCGTGCCCATGATCCTGAACGCGCACGCCGGGACCAAGTACGGCGTGTCGTTCCCGGTGCTCTGCCGCGCCAGCTTCGGCGTCCGCGGCGCCAACGTGCCGGCCGTCCTGCGCGCGCTCGTCGCCTGCGGCTGGTTCGGGATTCAGACCTGGATTGGCGGGCTGGCGCTCGACACGCTGCTAGGGGCCGCGTGGCCGGGCTGGGCGGGCGTGCCTGGCCAGGTCTGGATCGCGTTCGGCATCTTCTGGCTGGTGCAGGTGGCGATCATCGTCCGCGGCCTCGACGGCATCAAGAAGCTGGAGGGCTGGTCGGCGCCGCTGCTGCTCGCCGGCGGCGCGCTGCTGCTCAGCTGGGCGATCGTCCGCGGCGGCGGCCTCGCACACATCCTCAGCGAGAGCACGCGTCTGCAGACCAACCACGTCCCGTTCTGGCGGATCTTTCCGGCGGCGCTCACCGCCAACGTGGGCTACTGGGCCACGCTGAGCCTGAACATTCCCGACTTCACGCGCTACGCGCGCAGCCAGCGGTCGCAGGCGCTCGGCCAGGCGTTGGGACTACCCGCCACGATGACCGCGTTCGCGTTCATCGGCGTCGCGGTGACCAGCGCCACGGTGGTGATCTTCGGCGAGGCGATCTGGGATCCGGTGGTGCTCATCGCCCGTATCGGCAACGCGCCGGTGATCGTCTTCGGCGCACTCGTCATCCTGCTGGCGCAACTCACGACCAACATGGCGGCCAATGTGGTGTCGCCGGCCAACGACTTCTCCAGCCTCGCGCCACGCCGCATCAGCTACGTCACCGGCGGGCTGATTACCGCGGCCATCGGCATCCTGATGATGCCGTGGAAGCTCTATGCCGACGCGTCGGCCTACATCTTCACGTGGCTGCTGGGGTATTCGAGCCTGATGGGCGCCATCGGCGGCATACTGATCGCCGACTACTGGCTGCTGCGGCGGCGCCAGCTCTCGCTCCAGGATCTGTTCGCGCCGGACGGGCGCTATGCCTACACCAACGGGGTGAACCGGCGCGCCATGTGGGCGCTCGTGCTCGCCATCCTGCCCGTCGTGCCCGGCTTCGTCCGCGCCGCCACGACGCCAGGTGGCACGGTGCCCGACCCCACCTTCCTGGACACCCTCTATACCTACGCCTGGTTCGTCACCTTCATCCTGAGCGCCGCGTTCTACCTCGCCTTCAACCGCAAGACGACAGCGTAGGGGGGATCAAGAGATGGCGAATCTCTTGATCTGGTGATGTAGTGATCTGGTGATCAATCTTCTGATCTGGTGAACTGACGATCTATCTGACGATCTATTTGATGATCGAATCCGCTGAATCGTCAGCGAGATCACCAGATAGATCAACAGATCGATCAACAGAATCATCAGATCACCAGATTGATCGCCAGCTCATCAGATCACCAGGTCATCAGATCGAACAGGCTCCTTGTAACCCTTCGCCTTCACTCCGATCGCGTAGGATGGCAGACTTCAGCGAAACATCTAGCGCATGGGAGGACACATGCGAAGGGTCATGTCTGGACGGGCTCGCACTTGGCTCGCGCGAGCAGGTGAGTTGTGGACGGCTCTGAACGGCCGAGTCGCTTCGCATTTCGACTCCACTGCGAGTGACCAGCATCGGCGCCTCACAGCGCATACCTTCGCCGCAAGCGTTGTTGCGGGCGCTTTTCTCCTGCAGTGGACTCTGGGCCGGGCGGCCGGTGAGCCGCAGTTCTGGCTTTTCCACGTCGCGATTGCCCTGAGTGCTGCGTACGGGGGAGCGGCCGCAACCTTCGTCGCCACACTCCTCTCGGTGCTGTTGGCTCGCCTCTCGTCGGCGGTTCCGATGTCAACGGCATTGCTGTTTGGCGTCGAGGGGCTGATGATCGGACTCGTCGTCCTTCGTATGACGAAGGTGATCCAGGAGTTGCGGCGGAGTCTGGAGGGTTCGGTCCGCGAGCTCGAATCAGCCGAGCGTCAAGGTACCCGCCTCGACCGTGCGCTGAGCCGTCTCGACCAGGCGCCGGAAGACACGGCTGTGATCCTCCTCGACCAGGCGGGCTACGTCAGCGATTGGCGCACCGGTGCGACACGCCTCTACGGTTCTGAAAGCCGCGAGATGGTGAGCGCGGGAGCGGCCGCTCTGTTTGACGAGTCTGGTCGGATGGATTTTCCCCGGCTGCTCGCCGAGGCACGAGGAGGCACGGCTCACCGCAGCTGCCGGCAGGTGCGGGCTGACGGGACGATGTTCGAAGCGGAGATCGAAGTCAGCCCCCTCGCTCCGAACGGACTCGACGGATTCACGATGATCGTGCGCGACCTGACACCCCAGCAGGCGCGAGCCGCGGCTGACTGCTCGACGGCCGAGACGCACGCGCAGCTTCGCAGCGAGGTAGAGCTGGCGCAGCGGCAGCTGTTGACGCTCCAGGATCTGACGGATCCCACTCTCAATTCGCTCGGTGCTGTTCAGTTCGTCTCCGAGCTCCTGGATCGCCTGCGCTTGGCGATCCACGCAGAGGGAATTGCGTTGGTTCACTTCGGTCGATACCCACGTCAGCTGTTCTGTGCGAGCGAGGGACTTCAGTGTCAACGGGTCCATCAGCGGCCAGGTGCTGCCGCGACCACCGACACGGCTCGGACAGTGATGATCCACAACGACCCCGCCGCTGTGGCCGAGGTGAGCGCGGCCGTGTGGCCGGACGACGTAT
Organism: Vicinamibacterales bacterium; assembly: GCA_035538015.1. Classification (GTDB taxonomy): domain Bacteria; phylum Acidobacteriota; class Vicinamibacteria; order Vicinamibacterales; family UBA2999; genus VFZN01. The sequence goes on along the minus strand of DATLLC010000276.1, from coordinate 4,308 downwards.
CGTCGCTGATCGCCGTTCCCCTGGTGCGTGCCGGGTCGACCACGGCCGTCATGGAAGTGGTGAATCGAACCGGACGTCGCGCCACCGAATGGGAGATCGCCCTCGTACAGGTGGTCGCGGCCAGAATGGCCGGCTTCCTCGAAGACGAGTCCTATGTGGACGCTGCCGCAAGGGCGTGGACCACCACAGGTTCATCCTCGGGCTCGAGCTTCCTCTCAGGATCGGATCTGCGACTCACCCTGGACGAACGGGTCTCCGACGATCGCCAGTCCGCCCGCGGGCAGCAAGGGTGATCAACAGCCCGGGAGGGGCTGGTCTTTGACGGCACCTTCGAATTCGGCTTCAGCCCCGACGTTCTGGTTTCACAGGCGCAGAGCCTCACGAAGAAGCGCGCGGGCCACGCGCAGTCGATAACGCGCGGTGGAGCGGATGTCGTCGATGGGGGCGATCTCCCGTTCCAGTGCGGCTTCTGCGGCGGTGATGGTGGCATCGGTCAGTCCATGACCACGCAACGCGGCTTCGGCAGCGCGTGCCCGCACCACCGTTGGCGACACGCTGCCGAGCGCGATGCGGATGTCGTCGACCACGCCATCGGCATTGATGTCGCACGCCACCGCCATGCACACCTTGGCAATGGCCTGCGCGCGGCGCGTCCCCACCTTTCTGTAGTACTGACGCCAGCTGCCGGGGCGTTTTGGCAGATGAATACGGGCAATCAGCTCATCGGCGCCGAGATCCATCTGCTTGTAACCCGTGTGGAAGCGATCGTACGGCACGCGTCGTGTTCCGCGGGTCGACACGATCTCGAGCTCCGCGTCGTAGGCGATAAGTGCGGGTGGCGTGTCAGCGGCGGGCGAGGCGTTGGCGATGTTCCCGCCGATCGTGCCGCGGTTCTGCGTGGCCACGCCGCCGGTCTCCTCGGCGGCGCGGCAGAGCAGCGGCCAGTCGGCCTGCAGCAACGGGTGACTTGCAATCTCGGTGTAGGTCGTCAGCGCGCCAATCTCAATCGCCTCACCCGAGTCCTTGATGCCGCGGAGCTCCTGGAGATGCCACAGCCCCACGTACCCGCCCTCGGGCAGCGTGCCGGCTTCGAGCAGCACCATGAGATCGGTGCCGCCGGCAAACGGGCGCCTCGGCGGCGACATTCCCAGAAGGGCCAGCACCTCCGGAAGCGAAGAGGGCGCGACCAGCGAGTAGTGGGGAAGAAACGACCTCATCGCGCCGCGGCTTTCATGACGGCCTCGAAGATCCGCATGTATCCCGTGCACCGGCAGAGATTGCCGGCCAGACCGGTCCGGACCTCTGCTTCTGTGGGATCGGGATGACGAGCGAGCAGGCTCGTCGCCGCGATGATCATGCCCGGCGTGCAGATCCCGCACTGTGCGCCGCCGTGCTCGATAAAGGCCTGTTGCAGCGCACTCAGTGTCGCGTCCGCTCCGGCAATACCTTCAATCGTCGTGATCGTGGCGCCTGCGGCCTGCAGCACCGGTGTCAGGCAGCTGTTCACCAGCTCGCCGTTCACCAGTACTGAACACGCTCCGCATTCACCCTCACCGCAGCCTTCCTTGGTGCCGGTGAGGCCCAGTTCCACACGGAGCACATCGAGCAGCCGCGCCATCGGATGGGCATCCACGTCCACGGCTCTGCCATTGACCACAAACCGGATCGTGCACGGTGCGGCGTCAGACACGGGCGGCCTCGAGCTGCCGATCGATCGTGGCCATCAGCGATTCGGGTGTGATCGGAATCTTCGAGACCGCGGCTCCCGTGGCGTGGGCGATCGCATTCGCAATGGCCGGCGCCACACCGTCCATCGGCAGCTCTCCGATGCCCTTGGCGCCGAACGGCCCGTGCGCGTAGGGACGTTCTTCGAAGAAGACCCGGATCGGCGGGAGGTCCATCGACGTGGGCATGATGTAGTTCGTCATCTGCCCGTTGGCCATGCGGCCATTGCGCCAGATCACTTCTTCCAAGAGGGCATAACCAATCGCCTGAGCGACCCCGCCTTCGATCTGGCCTGCCGCAAGTACCGGATGAAGCACACGGCCGATTTCCTGCAGGGCGACGAAGTCATCGATCCGAGTTTCCCAGGTCGCCGTGTCCACACTGACCGCCGCCACATACACGGCCCATGCAAACGCGCCGTATGCATCACCGCGATACGCTTCGTCGTCCCACTGCACGCCGGGGGGCGGGCTGTATATGCTCCTTGCCCGCAGCGCACCGTGTGTGCCGATGTAGGTGCGGCATGCGTGTATGAACGCATCGCCGGTGCCGCCGGTACCGAGGAGTCCCGCGTCGACCAGCGTCTGTTGCAACGTGCGTGCAGCGGTCTCGACGAGTTTGCCCACCACCATTGCCGTGCGCGAGGCGACCGTCGGGCCACTGTCGGGCACGTTCGCGGTGTCAGGCTGTGCGACCTCCACCTGGTCGTATCCGATCCCCAGCGTGTCGGCGATGATCTGCGCAAAGATCGTGTTGGTGCCCTGACCGATTTCCGTGCTGGCTGCGAGCACGCGCACATGGCCGTCCGCCGTGGCCTCCACGTCGACAACAGAGGCCAGGTGCACTTCACCCGATCCCGTGAAGCCGGCGCCGTGCAGAAACGACGCGAAACCGATGCCCTGTTTCACGGGGCTGTGGCCGTTGGCGCGATCGAACGTCTCGCGTTTGCGGTGATAGTCCGAGAGGGCCAGCGCGCGATCGAGCAGCGCATCCATCTCCACGGGCTCGCGCATCACCTGGCCAATCGCACTCGTCTGGCCCTGGACGATGAAGTTGCGGCGGCGGAGATCGTCGGGCGCCAGCCCTGCGCGCGCCGCCACCACGTCCATGTGCCGCTCGAGCGCGAACAGGCTCTGCGGCGCGCCGAACCCCCGAAATGCCCCATGCGGGGGCGTCGACGTGGCCATCGCGCGGCCGCGAATGCGAACGTTGGGGCAGTAGTAGGGGCCAGCCGCGTGCAGCGTGCCGCGCGAAAGTACAACTGGAGACAGCGTGCAGTACGCGCCGCCGTCCAGGACGAAATCGATGTCCATCGCCACGAGCCGCCCGTCGTGCGACAGGCCGGTACGGTGCCGCGTCCGTGACGGGTGCCGCTTGGTCGTGGCCACCATGTCCTCGGCGCGGTCGTACACGAGCTTGACGGGTCGGCCCGATTTCATCGCCAGCAACGCGGCGTGCGCGGCAATGTGCGACGGGTACTCTTCCTTGCCTCCGAACCCGCCGCCCGTTTCCGCCTGGACCACACGCACACGATCATCCGGCAGCGAGAACAGCGTCGTAAGCGCCTTGTGCACGTAGTACGGGCACTGCAGCGATCCCCATACCGTGATGCCCTCCGCATCGGCGATCGAGATCATGCCCTGCGGCTCGATGTAGAGCTGTTCCTGCGCGCCCGTTTCGTACTCGCCCTCGACGACGATGTCTGCGGCCGCGAGCGCGGCGTCCACATCGCCGCTGTTCACCAGGTACGACTTGAACACGTTGTCCGTGCCCCAGATGACCTCGCGGCCCGACAGCGACTCGTCCAGCGACAGTACCGCGGGCAGCGGGTCTACATCGATGACGACGGACTGCCGCGCGCGCTCCGCGAGTCCTTTGTCGGCATGGGCGAGCAGCACGACCGGCTCTTCAGCGTGGTTGATGACATCATCGGCCAGGCAAGGCTGGTCGTTCAGGATGAGCGCGATGCGATTGGGCGCGGGGACGTCGCGCGCGGTCACGATGGTGAACTCGTCCCAGGGAAGGCCGCCTTCGAAGCGGATGCCGCGAATGCGTCCACGCGGAACCGGACTCCTGACGGTGACGCCGTGCAGGAGGCCCGGCATTGTCAGATCGTCCACGTAGCGCGCCTGGCCGGTGACTTTCGAGCGGCCTTCTTTGCGTGGAACGGCGCGACCCACCACCGGAGCGGCCATGGCCCCGATCCTACCGCTATCTAACCCCACAGCTCACTGAGGGGTTAAGTGAGGGCCTGCAATCGCAGTGCGGTGATGCGCGCCTGTTCTTCCGCGGCCACCTGAATTTCCGTGGCGGCATCGTTCTGCAGGCGGCGGCGAAGGTCGGCCAGTATCGATTCTGGGGATCGGCCTGTCGCACAAATGATGAAGATGTAGCCGAATTTCGACGCGTATTCGCGGTTGCCTTTGTCGAGGGCGCGACGAATCTCGGGTTCGGCGGCCGCCACCGCCGCCTGCTCGCGCCGCACGAGTGGTGTGGAACGCCCTCGACCAGAACGATTGGCTCGAGGCATTCGCCGACCACCCGCAGATCGGCGAGCGGGACCCGGCGGCCGCGCCCGCGGAC
>DATLLC010000275.1:0-15679 GCA_035538015.1 Vicinamibacterales bacterium | reverse complement strand
AAAGACAGCCCGCCGACGATTCGCGTGGCCGTGCCGCCCTCGAGGGGCAGCGTGTAGAGGTCGCCGAGCACGTCGAAGACGAGCGTCCGTCCGTCGGGCGAGACGTCCACCGAGGGCCACGTCACTTCGTCGGTGGTGAACTCGAGCGTCTCCGCCGTGGTGAGCGCCAGCGACTCGGGTTTGGCCGTGTCCGGCTTCTCGGCATCCGAGGGCTGTCCCGGGGAACCCTGTTGCGCCGTCGGGCGCATGGTGCCCGCGAGCAGCGCCGCGCCCAGCAGCAAGTAAAAGCGTGACATCTGGCCTCCTGAGGCTTGAATCCTAACCCCACAGGCCAGGTGAGTGAGCATCCATCGGGGTACGGTAGATTAGCGACGCCATGCCCCGACACGTCCTCGCGGCGCTGCTCCTCGTCGCGCTCGCCGCACCGCTCATCCCTGGGGCCGTCCCAGACGCCTCCGCTCAGACAGCGAAGGACGTCAAGGTGACAGTCCTGTCCACGATGCTCGTCGGCAACGCCGCGTCGGGCATCGGCGAGTGGGGCTTTGCTGCCGTCCTCGAAGTGGACGGCCGCCGCCTGCTCGTCGATACGGGCGCTCGAGCGGAGACCGTGCTCCAGAACGCCGGTGAACTGAAAGTCGACCTGTCCACCATCACGGATCTCGTCATCACCCACAACCATGCGGACCACACTGGCGGCCTTCTCGTGCTGCGGCGCGAGCTCGCCAGGAAGAACCCCGCGGCGCTGTCACGCGTGCACGTGCCGAAGGGCATCTTCTATCCGCGACCGGGCCCCGGTGGCCGCGAGGGCAACGGGCTGTTGCCCCTGAAAGCGCAGTACGAAACCACCGGCGGCACGTTCGTCGAGCACGCGGGTCCGACAGTGGTGATGCCCGGCGTCACGATGCTCGGGCCGGTGCCGCGCGTGCATCCCGAGCGCAACTGGAGCAGTCCACGTGGCGGCGAGACCGGACGGGTGCAGACACCTGAGGGGCTCGTCGAAGACAACGTCCCCGAAGACACCTCGCTGGTGGTTGATACCGCCGAGGGCCTGGTTCTAATCAGCGGTTGCGGCCACTCGGGCATCATCAACGCGATGGAGTTCGCGCGGAAGTCCGTGCGCGCCGCGCCCGTATATGCAGCCATGGGCGGGTTCCATCTGTTCGCCGCGAGCGACCAGACGCTGGCGTGGACTGCCGGGAAGCTCAAGGAGTTCGGCGTGCGCCATCTGATGGGCGCGCATTGCACGGGCATCGAGGCCGTTTACCGCCTGCGCGAGCTGGTCGGCCTCACCAGGGATACGGCCATCGTCGGAGCGGTGGGCGCCAGCTATACCCACGGGAGGGGCTTCGATCCCACCGTGTTAGCGAGGTGACGACGTCATGCGAAGACTTCTTCTGATCGTCGCTCTTACAGTCGCAGTCGCGACCGGCATTCCGCTTGCGCAGTCCGCTCGCGCGCCTCATCCCGCAACCAGCGTCACCCGCATCGATGCCAGCCGGCTGACGCGGCTCGATCACCTGCTCGATCAGTACGTGCAGGAGAACCGGATCGCTGGCGCGGTTGCGTTCGTGCTGCAGGACGGCAAGCCCGTTTACGAAAAGGCCGTGGGCTGGCGCGACCGGGAATCGAACCTGAAGATGACCGCCGACAGCATCTTCCGCATCGCGTCACAGACCAAGGCCATCACCAGTGTGGCCGTGCTGATGCTGGTGGAAGAGGGAAAAATCGGACTGACCGATCCCGTCAGCCGCTTCATCCCGGCTTACTCGAAGACCGTCGTTGCCGTGAGGAAGCCCGACGGCGGCATCAACATCGTCCCGGCGAAGCGGCAGGTGACGATCACGGACCTGCTGACGCATACGGCGGGCATCTCGTACGGGACCAGCGCGGAGGTCGCGGCCCTGTACGAGCCGAAGGGATTGGGCCCGGCGGCAGGGTTTGGCTGGTACACCGCCGACAAGGACGAACCCGTCTGTCAGACGATGGAGCGGCTGGCGTCGGTGCCGTTCGTGGCCCAGCCTGGAGAGGAATGGGTCTACGGCTACAACACCGACATCCTCGGCTGTGTAGTCGAGCGCGCCTCGGGTGTGCCGCTGGACGAATTCTTCCGTACCAGCATCCTCGGACCGCTCGGGATGGCGGATACGCATTTCTTCCTGCCCGTCGAGAAAAGGAACCGCCTGGTGACGGTCTACAGCAGCACGGCCCAGAACACCGCCGCGCGAGCTTCGGACGGACCGCGCGGACAGGGGCATTACATCGACGGCCCGCGCCGGAACTTCGCGGGCGGCGCCGGCCTCGTGTCGACGGCGCGAGACTACGCCCAGTTCCTCGAGATGGTACGCAACGGCGGTGAACTGAACGGCACGCGGCTGCTCTCGCCTCGCACGGTCGCCCTGATGACGCATAACCAGTCAGGTCTGTTGCACAACGGCCCGGCCCTCGGGTTCAGCCTGGCGTTCGAGACCACGGAACGCGTGGGCGGGAACGGTCTGGATCCGGTAGGCGCCTACGGGTGGGGTGGCGCCTACGGGTCGGTGTACCGCGTCGACCCAACGGCGCGCCTCGTCATGACCCTGATGCTCAATCAGATCCCGAATGCGACCGACCTCCGAACCAAGTTCCAGACGCTTGTGCATCAGGCCGTGCTGCCGCAGTGAGGATTGAGGTCTTGAGGTCTTGGGGTCTTGGGTCTTGAGGTGTTGAGGTCTTGGGGTTTCGAGGAGTTGAGGGCCGGAGGATGGCGATGCGTCGGCTGATCAGTTCCGGATCGACCTTCGAACAGGAAATCGGCTACTCGCGCGCGGTCGTGGCGGGCGACTGGGTGTTCGTCTCGGGCACCACTGGCTTCAACTACGCCACCATGGCCATCGAAGACGATGTCGTCGCTCAGGCGGAGCAGACGATCCGCAACATCGAAGAAGCGCTCAGCGAGGCGGGTGCATCGCTGGGCGATGTGGTTCGGGTGCATTACATCCTGCCCCGCGCCGAGGACTTCCCACAGTGCTGGCCGGTGCTGCGACGCACCTTTGGCGACATCCGTCCCGCGGCTACGATGATCGAGGCCGGCCTTTCCGATCGCCGCGTGAAAATCGAGATCGAGGTAACCGCGCTCAAGCAGTCTTGAGGTCCTGAGTTCCTGGGGTCTCCAAGATTCGGGCGTTACCGATCCAATTACACCGTGCGGCCAATTGTCTGCCTCGGTGTCTAAAGGGAAAACAAGCCGATCGCGCGGGCATGCGCTTTGCTCGTTCGGTCATCGCCTGCCTGGAGGGTGAGTCATGCGCATGCGCATTGGACTGGCTCTACTCGTCGTGGTGTCGCTTACGTTTCTGGTGGCTGCAGCCACGGGACGTCTGTCGGGGGTGATCAAAGATCGCTCCGGCGTTGTGCTGCCTGGTGTCACGGTGATCGCGACGGGACCTCAACGCGCGTCGACGATCAGTGACGCTGGGGGCCGGTATGAATTCACCGCGCTTCAACCTGGCCACTACACCGTTACCGCCGAACTCATCGGATTCACCGCGGTTCAGGCCGCGTTGCAGGTCAAGGAGGGCTCCAGGGCCACCTGGTCGCCGACGATGGAGGTGGCGACCCTCAGCGAAACGGTAGCTGTGACGGGCGAGTCTCCCCGCGCCGCCGGCAAGCGCGCAGCCGGCGTCGCAGCGGCCTCGCCCGGCAGTCCCACATTCCGCCTCGGAGGCGACCTCGCCGTCTGGCGCGGCCCACGACGCTCCCGTGAAGGCTACGCGCCGATCACTGAGAACCCGTTTCGCCGAGTGGCCGCGGACCCGCTGTCCACGTTCTCCGTCGACGTGGACACGGCGTCGTATGCCAACATGCGCCGGTTCCTCACCAACGGCAACCTCCCGCCGCTCGATGCCGTCCGCATCGAGGAACTCATCAACTACTTCCGGTTCGACTACCGCGAGGCACCGGCAGGCCAGCCATTCTCGGTGTCGACCGAGCTGGCGGCGTGCCCGTGGAATCCTTCTCACTACCTGGCGTTGATCGGGTTGCGGGGTCGCGCGTTGCCGGCTGCGGAAACGCCCCCGCGCAACCTGGTGTTCCTGCTCGACGTGTCCGGGTCGATGCAGCCGCAGGACAAGCTCCCATTGGTCCAGGCGTCGATGCGGATGTTGACCGACACGCTTCGCCGCCAGGACCGCGTGGCGATTGTCGTTTACGCGGGCGACAGCGGCCTGGTCCTGCCGCCGACACCGGGTGATCGCAAGGCCGACATCCACCGCGCTATCGCCGGCCTTCACGCCGGCGGTTCGACCAACGGCGCGGCCGGCATCCAGCTCGCCTACGCCACCGCGCGCGAGCACTTCGAGCGCGGCGGCATCAACCGCGTGATCCTCGCGACCGACGGCGACTTCAACGTCGGCGTGACCAGCCACGAAGAGCTGCTCCGCCTGATCGAGCGGGAACGGAAGAGCGGCGTGTTCCTCTCGGTGCTCGGCGTCGGCGAAGGGAACCTGCAGGACGCGACCATGGAGCTGCTCGCCGACAAGGGGAACGGCAACTACTCGTACCTGGACTCTGTGCAGGAGGCCAACAAGGTGCTGGTGCGCGAAGCGGCAAGCACGCTCGTGACCATCGCCAAGGACGTCAAGGTGCAGGTGGAGTTCAACCCGGCGGCGGTCAGTGCCTATCGCCTGGTCGGCTACGAGAACCGCATGCTCCAGAGCGAGGACTTCAACGACGACCGCAAGGACGCGGGGGAGATTGGCGCGGGTCACACCGTCACTGCCATTTACGAGATCGTCCCGGTCGGTGCCGAGTCGGATCGGCCGGCCGTCGATCCGCTCAAGTACCAGCCAAATCCGAAACCCTCGTCACCTCCGGGCTCCTCGGCCGAGCTCTTGACGGTGAAGCTGCGCTACAAGGCACCGGACGGCGATCGCAGCGAGCTGATCTCGGCGGTGATTCAGAATCGCGTCCAGCCGATGGGCGCAAATCTCGGATTCGCATCCGCGGTCGCCGAGCTGGGCATGCTGCTGCGCGACTCGTCCCACGCGCCAGACGCGTCGTTCGACCGGCTCATCGCCCGCGCCCGTCAGTTCCGCGGGCCCGATCCCGACGGCGATCGCTCGGAGTTCGTCAAACTGGCGGAGGTGGCAGCGGGGTTGAAGAGGCTGGACGGGCGGTAGGTCGGGGGCTTGGGTCTTGGGGAAACACGAAGGGCACGAAGAGCGCGAAGGAAGCTAACCTTCGTGACCTTCGTGCCTGCTTCGTGTCCTTCGTGCCGCCTTCGTGCCTATTTCACGGCAAAGCAGTAGAAGTAACCGTTGCCGCCCGTCGCCACCAGGTTCGGCTGGCTGCAGCCCTTCGACGGGTGGGCGTTGTTCCAGGAATTCGGGTTCGCGCCACCGCCCTGCCGATCGTGGTGCCCCACGGTCGCCGAGCCGGCGTCCTGGCTCGTCCAGTTGTTGCAGGTATGGTCCTCACCCGCCGGAAAGCCCGTGCCATCGAGGTTCGAGCCCGTGAGGATGTCGTGCTGGTTCGGCGTGTCGCCACGGCCGTTGACGACAGTGCCCTTCTCGGTGAGTTGGGTTTCCTTGGTCAGATTGTTCTTGTCCGAATGCAGATCGGCGACGCTCGCCGCAATCTGCACGCCCTTCGAGTTGAACCACGGGCCAGGACCGATGCGATCCTTGGCGCTGACGGCACCGGCGCCCTGGGTGCTGAGATAGGCGCGCCATTGTTTGTTGCCGGCGCCTACCGCTTTGGCCAGGTTCTGACAGTGCGCGTCCGCTCCGGCAAGGCCGCCCAGGTTGGCGCCGTTGCCCGAGCCGACGCTCGTGATGAAGAAGCTCATCTGCGGATTCGCCTGCTGCGCCTGCACGCCCAACGCCCCCGCCGCCATCACGATGGCCGCCATTCCCCACATCACATGCTTCACGGTTGTCCTCCTGTTCGGCCAGCGGTTGACCGGGCCGGACCGACATCGTAGCCGCTTTTGCCGGGTCCGGGACGCCTGGCTCCTTCTCCTACTTTCGACGGTCCTCGATCTGTTTACTTGCCCCCGGCTCCAACTCCCCGGTCCCGGCTCCCGACTATGATCCTCAGATGACTCCTGACGAGTTCCGCCGCTTCGGGCATGCGGTTGTGGATTTCATCGCGGATTATCGGGAGCACGTCGCCGAACGTCCCGTCATGGCCCAGGTTCAACCTGGAGCGGTCAAAGCCCGCCTTCCGCCGACGCCTCCAGACGCGCCCGAGCCCTGGCCCTCCATCATGCAGGACCTCCGCGAGGTGATCGTCCCCGGCCTCACGCATTGGCAGCATCCGCAGTTCTTCGGCTACTTCCCGTGCAACGGGTCGCTCGCCAGCGTTCTCGGGGACTACGTCAGCACAGGCCTCGGCGTGCTGGGCCTGGCGTGGCAGTCGAGCCCAGCGCTCACCGAGCTGGAGGAGGTCGCGACCGGCTGGCTGCGGCAGATGGTGGGCCTGTCGGACCAGTGGGACGGGGTGATCCAGGACACCGCCTCCACCTGCACGCTGCTGGCGCTGCTGTCGGCGCGCGAGCGGACCACCGGCTACGGTGCCAACCGCGGCGGCCTCCAGTCCGGCGAGGCGCCGCTCGTCGTCTACACCTCGGCGCACGCGCACAGCTCGGTGGACAAGGCGGTGCTGCTCGCTGGCTTCGGCCGGGAGCACATCCGCCACGTCAGCCACGACGCGTCATATGCGATGTGCGCCGACGCCCTGGAGCAAACGATCCTCGACGATCGGGCACGCGGCCTGCGCCCCTGCGCGGTCACGGTCACGACGGGGACCACCACGACCACCGCGCTCGACCCCGTCGCCGCGGTTGTCGAAGTAGCCCGCCGCCACGGCCTGTGGGTACACGTCGATGCCGCCATGGCCGGCTCCGCCATGATCCTTCCCGAGTGCCGCTGGATGTGGGAGGGCGTCGAAGGCGCCGACTCCATCGTCCTCAACCCGCACAAGTGGCTTGGCGTGGCATTCGACTGCTCGGTCTACTTCGTCAGGGACGCCGAGCACCTGGTCCGCGTGATGTCCACGAACCCGAGCTACCTGCAATCGGCCGCGGACGGCCGCGTGAAGAACTATCGCGACTGGGGTATCCCGCTCGGCCGGCGGTTCCGGGCGCTGAAGCTGTGGTTCCTCATCCGCGAGCAGGGCGTGACGGCCCTGCAGGTGCGGCTGCGACGGGACCTGGCCAACGCGCAGTGGCTGGCCGAACGGATTCGGTCGACGAACGGCTGGCGCGTGCTGGCCCCGGTCCAGCTCCAGACGCTGTGCGTGCGGTACGAACCGGCTGGCCTTGCCGGCGAGCTACTTGACCGCTACACGCAGGACTGGTGCGATCGGATCAACCGTTCCGGCGCGGCATATCTGACTCCTGCCGTGCTCGACGGACGCTGGATGGTGCGGGTGTCGGTCGGCGCGGAACAGACGGAACGCCCGCACGTGGAAGCGCTGTGGGCCCTGATGCAGCGAGAGGTGCAAGCATGAGCGCGACATTCGAGGTCATGAGCCCGGCCACCGGCAAGGCGGTGGCCCGTGTGCCCGACAACGGCGCGGCCGAGGCCCGCGCCGCCGCGACGAAGGCCGTGGCCGCCTTCGCCACCTGGCGCAAGACGACGGCCTACGAGCGGTCGGCAGTCCTGCGCGCGTGGGCGGCGGCGATCATGGCCGAAGAGGCGGCGCTCGGCCGCCTCATGGCGCAGGAGATGGGGAAGCCGGTAACCGAAGCGCGTGGCGAGGTCCGCTACGCCGTGTCGTTCGTGGAGTGGTACGCCGAGGAGGCCAAGCGCGTCTACGGCACCACGGTGCCGAGCCAGGCGGCGCACAAGCGGCTGCTCGTGCAACCGCAGCCGGTCGGCCCCGTCTACGCCATCACGCCCTGGAACTTCCCGGCGGCGATGATCACGCGCAAAGCGGCGCCAGCGCTCGCGGCAGGCTGCACGGTGGTGGTCAAGCCCGCGGAGCAGTCGCCGCTGACCGCCGTGCGCCTCGCGGAACTCTGGGTGTCGGCCGGAGGACCGGCGGACGTCTTCCAAGTACTGCCCGCTTCCGACCCTGCCGCGGTGTCCCGCGTCTTTTTCGACGATCCCGCGATTCGCAAACTGAGCTTCACCGGCAGCACCGAGATTGGCGTGCTGCTCGGCGGACAGGCCGTCAAGACCATGAAGCGCGTGTCACTCGAACTTGGCGGCCATGCGCCGTTCCTGATCTTCGCCGACGCCGATCTCGACGCCGCCGTAAAGGACGTATTCGCGTCTAAGTTCCGCAACGCGGGGCAGACGTGCGTCTGCGCCAACCGCATCTACGTGCACGCCGACGTGCACGATCGGTTCGTGGAGCGCTTCGCCGCGGCTGCGGCCGGCCTGCGGGTGGGCGATCCTCTCGATGAGACGACACAAATCGGGCCGCTCGTTGACGCCCAGGGCCTGGCCAAGGTGCGCGCGCACGTCGACGATGCGCTCAGCAAGGGGGCGCGCGCCGTGCTGGGCGGCACGTCGGGAGAAGGGCTGACCTTCAACCCCACGGTGCTGACCTCGGTGTCGCGAGGCATGCGGATCCTCGAGGAAGAGACCTTCGGTCCGGTTGCCCCGATCGTGCCCTTCACCGAAGAAAGCGATGCTATCCGGCACGCGAACGACACACCGTTTGGTCTGGCGGCCTATCTGTGGACGCGGGATTTGTCGCGAGCCTTCCGCGTCGCCGAAGCGCTCGACTACGGCATCGTCGGAGTCAACGACGGCCTGCCGTCGACGGCGCAGGCGCCATTTGGCGGGATGAAGATGTCCGGCGTAGGGCGAGAGGGTGGGCTGTGGGGGATTGAGGAATATCTGGATGTGAAGTACATGTCCATTGGCATACAGGAAGTGTGAATCGTTTGATCTCTCGAGCTGGTGATGTGGTGATCGATCGTCAAATCTGTTGAACTGGCGATCTATCTGGCGATCTATCTGGTGATCTATCTGGCGATCGATCGGGGTATCTGGTGAGCGATCCGGCGATCTGTTGATCGCGCGCAGGCTGACGCTATACTCAGCCGCATGTTCCGCGCGCTCTCGACCGCAGGCCTCGTCTCGCTCTTCGCCGCGATGGCCATCGCTCAGGCTCCACAGGCGCTGACCGTCACCAGTCCCACGCTCAAGGCCGGAGAGACGATCCCGCGCGACTACACGGCCGACGGGAAGAACGTGTCGCCGCCCCTGCAGTGGTCGGGGGCACCGGCCCCCACGAAGGAGTTCGCGGTCGTCTGCGACGACCCGGACGTGCCGATGCCGCAGCCGTTCGTCCACTGGGTCATCTACAAGATTCCGGGGACCGCGAAGGGCTTGCCGGAAAACATCCCGATCGATCCCGCGGCGGCGATGCCGGCCGACGTGGCCGGCGCCGTCCAGGGCACCTCGGGCTTCCGACGTCCCATCTATCGAGGGCCGGCCCCGCCTCCAGGCAAACCACACCACTACCACTTCACGGTGTATGCGATCGACGCGGTCCTCGACTTGAAGCCTGGCCTCACGAAGGCCGAGCTCCTCGAGGCCATCAAGGGCCACGTCGTAGGTGAGGGCGAGCTCGTCGCGATCTACGAGCGCAAGCCCTCGGCCGAGCAGCCATGATCTCGCGACGCGCGCTGCTGAAGGCGGCGGGAGCGGTCGCCGCGGGGGCCGCCGGCGCGGAGGTCACCCGCGCCGAGGGAATCGCCGATACCCCGGCTCCGGCGTCAGCCGCGGCTGACCGACCGGCACACGACCACGATCAGGCGTCGCCACGGGAGCCGCTGGAGGCGCTCACCGCCGAGGAAGCGGCGCTGCTGACGGCGATCGTCGCGAGGTTGATTCCGGCGGATCTGAACGGGCCGGGGGCCGTTGAAGCCGGGGCCGTGGCCTACATCGATCGCGCGCTGGCCGGCAGCCTGGCATCGTCGCGGGAGGCCTACCGCCGTGGTCTTGCGGCAGTCGAACGCTACGCGCGATCGTCGCGAGGCGGCTCGTTCCGCGAGCTGACGCCCGTCGATCAGGACTCGCTGCTCATCGACGTCGAAACCGGGGCGGCCACCGGATCCGGCGCCGGCTTCGACGGCAGCTCGGCGGCCTTCTTCGCCCTGGTCCGCGCGCACACCTGGCAAGGCACGTTCGGCGATCCCCATTACGGTGGGAACCGCGAGTACATCGGGTGGAACCTGGTTGGCTACCCGGGTGTGCGCACGGCCGTCACCGCCGACGATCAGCGCCTCGGCGTCGTGCCTGCACCGCTCCGGCGCTCGGCGTACGACACTGACATGTTCACGAAGGCCACGGCCCGGGTCGACCCCAGGGATCCGCATCATGGCGACCCAGCTTAACGGGGCGGACGTCGTCATCGTCGGGCTCGGCGCCGCGGGAGGCATCGCGGCGCTGCCGCTGGCCGAGGCCGGCCTCGACGTCGTTGGCCTCGAGGCCGGAACCCGGCTGACGCGCCGGGACTTCGCGCCCGACGAGATTCGCAACAACGTGCGCGACTGGCCGCAGGCCGTGCAGAAGACCAATCAGGAGGTCCCGACGCAGCGGCCCAACGCCGGTGCGCCGACCACGCGCGCCAGCAGCCACCCGATGATGAATGGCGTCGGCGGGACCACGCTCCACTACTGGGCGCAGAGCTGGCGGCTCAATCCCTGGGACTTCAAGGTCGTCAACGAGACCGTGCGGCGGTACGGCCGCTCGCGACTGCCCGCGGGCACCACCATCGAGGACTGGCCCCTCGACTACGAGGAGCTCGAACCCTACTACGACAAGGTGGAGTGGGAGACCGGCGTCGCCGGCCGCGCCGGCAACATCAAGGGCGCCCTCAGTCCTGCAGGTAACGTCTTCGAAGGGCCACGTCAGCGCGACTACCCGATGCCGCCGCTGCGCGGCACGGGTTTCACGGACCTGATGGCCGCGGCGGCGCGGAGCCTGGGCTGGCAGCCGTTCGCCGGGCCCGCGCAGATCAATTCACGGTCGTTCCAGGAGCGCTCGGCGTGCCTGTACCACGGCTTCTGCAACCGTGGCGGGTGTCACGTGGACGCGAAGAACGGGACCGCCGTCACCACGATCCCGCGGGCCGAGCAGACGGGCCGCTTTCGGGTGGTGACCCGCGCCCACGTGACCGCCATCGACGTCGACGCACGCGGCCGCGTCGCCGCGGTCCGGTACTTGACCGACGGTCAGGAGTTCGTGCAGCCGGCTCGCGCGGTGCTGCTGGCGGCGTACACCTACGAGAACGTCCGACTGCTCCTCCTCTCGAAATCGCGGGCCTTTCCCAGCGGGCTCTCGAACAAGCACAGCCAGGTCGGGCGGCATTACCTGAGCCACGCCCAGGGTGGCGGCGTCACGGCCCTGTTCCCGTTCAACCTGAATACGTGGTACGGCCTGCCCGCGCAGGGCACGGCGGTCGACGATTTCGCCGACGACAATTTCGATCACGGATCGCTCGACTTCATCGGCGGCGGCAACCTCTGGGTCTACTCGGAGCGCCGGCCGATCGGCGCTGCCAACATGACGACGTTCGGTCGCGCGCCGAACTGGGGCTCGGCCTGGAAGGCGTTCGTCAAGGAGAACGCCGATCGGGTCAACACGTCGTACCTGCAGAAGACGACCCTGCCCTACGAGAGCAATTACCTGGACCTCGATCCTGAGGCGAAGGACCCGCTCGGCTTCCCGGTGATTCGGATCACCGCTGACTACCAGGAGAACGAGCGCCGCATCAACACCTACATCCAGGACCGGATGGAGCAGTGGTACCGGGCCGCAGGTGCGATCGCGGTGCAGCGCAATCCACTCGGGACGATGGGGCCGTCCACCCATACCTACGGTGGGACGCGAATGGGCGACAACCCGGAGACCAACGTCGTGAATCGCTGGGGGTTCTCGCACGAGGTGCCGAACCTCGGCGTGCTCGGCGGGTCGGTGATGGGCACCAGCGGCGCCCGCAACCCCACGCTGACGCTGCAGGCGCTGGCGTGGCGGACGGCGGATCACCTGGTGAAGAACTGGAAGTCGATCGGCGAGTAGGAGACACGAAGGGCACGAAGGAGACGCGAAGGCCACGAAGGGGACGCGAAGGCCACGAAGGGGACGCGAAGGCCACGAAGGCGACACGAAGGCCACGAAGGCGTCGTGTCCGCCGTGGTCAGCGCTTGGTGAACGTCACGGCCGCGCCACCCTGGGTTGGCGCGACGCCCAGGTCGAACTTGGCGCCACTGACACCCACTGTCACCGCGCGCCCGGCGGCAATACCCACGGCGGCACCCATGATGACGTCGCTCATGTGGTGTTTGTTGGCCGACATGCGCGACACGCCGACGAAGGTGGCAAAGCTGTAGGCGGGCAGTCCCGCCTTCCAGCCAAGGTGCCGATTGAGGACGCTGGCGGTCGTAAACGCGCTGGCCGTGTGGCCCGAGGGGAAGGAGTGGAAGTTGCTGCCGTCCGGCCGCTCACGGTGGGTCGCCAGTTTCACGCTCTGCACGACCACCTGGGAAACCAACTGGGCGCGCAGCAAATCGCCGCCGATCTCCTTCGTCTTCTTGTTGTCCGAGAGCGCTCCGATCGCCCACGTCCCGACCGCGGCGCTGGTCTGTACCAGGAAGCCGCCGCCGATGTTGCCGGCCGTGAAGACCGATCCCGTCAGGTGTTCCCGGGATTCCTTGATGCCTGCCTGATCCCACGTGTAGGCCACTCCGGCCGCAGGCGCGAAGACACCCATCACGACGGCGGTGTCCTTGTGCGTGAAGAAGGTCTTCAGGTCGTGGCCGATCGAGGTGAAAGGGTTGCGCGGAGTGGGCGCTCCGAAGGTGACGCCATCCGGCGCCGGTTTGGGAGGCAGGACGATGCCCTGGTCGTCCGATACCGCAGGCGGAGTGGGCGCGTCAGCGGTGTCGGTGGTGCCTTGAACCGGGGACGAATCGCTGGCGGTGACGGCTTGAGCGCTCGTCCATTGAGCCGTAGACAGAAGGGCAACGACAACCGTTACAGACACGCGCAGAGACATATCTCTTCTGCCTACGGGGACCGAGGTGAAGGGTATCGGCGGACGCGAAGCTGAGTTTACACCGTGTTTACCGGCTCGCCAAGCCCGCCAGCGCCTGGCGCGAGGTGCCGCCGACCGCGCCGACCCCGACGAAGCAGGGCCGTCCGGCGCTGGACCTCGCCCGGGCGATGGAGCGAAGGGGGTGGTGGACCGCCTGGTACCGGCGCTGCCGGGGTGATCACCTACTGGACGCGCGACGCGAACAGAGTGCTCACGCCAAAGGCCAGTCCCAGCGAGACCGACGCCGCGAGGACGCACACCGCCAGCGCGCGCGAGACGTGGCGGTAGTCGAGGGCGTGCTTCACCGCGAACACCATTGCCGCCAGCATCCAGACGCCGACGATCGCGAACACCGCGAGGCGACCGTTCGGAATCAGCCCGAACACGAGCAGCAGGCCTGGGGCCGAGGCAAATCCGGTCGTGCGAAGCAGCTGGCCCCAGTCCGCCAGGGTGTCGGCGTCGGGCATTACGCGTGTGCCCAACTGGAAGACCAGCATCGCCCACGCCGACCAGGTGATGATGGCAAGCGCGGTGACGGCAGCGAGCGTGGCGACGCGCGTGCCGAGCCACTCGCCCGCGCCGATGCCGGCAGCCAGGCTGGCCAGCGCGACTGCCGACAGCGCCTGCATCGTGGTGCGGCGGTCGGCTTCGATGCCCTCGTACATGCCGGCGTCCATCATCGCCGCGCCGAGGAGCCGGTACGCGAAGAGTCCCATCGGCCCATTCTACGCGGGCCGACGGGACGCGGTACTAATGCCAGCGCTCGGGGAGTTGCAGAGCGGGCTCGAACGTGCGGCCGCGGACGGCCATCCAGTCGATGTCGAGGATCGACCAGAGGGCTTGATCGTGCGCCATGCCATGGCGGTGGAACGAGCGGCGGAGCACTGCCTCGTGAATCGCCCCGATCTTCCGGAGCGCGCCATTGCCGCGACCGTTGCGGACGGCGGCGCGCGCCTCGAGGCGGGTGACTCCGAGCGTGCCGAACGTGAAGTCGAGCGTGTGCGTCGCGCCTTCGGTGAAGAGGCCCGTGCCCCAGAACGGCCTGCCAAGCGCGAAGCCCCATTCCGCGGTCCGGAACTCCGCGTCGAGCGCCCGCACCTGGAAGAATCCCACCGCCATGTCCATGCCGGCGGGCACGACCGCGAAGCAGACGTACGAACCTTCCTCGCGCTTCCGATCGGTCCACTTGATGAACCGCTCGAAGCCTTCGATCGTCGTCGGCGGTGGCGACAGGAAGCGCGCGACCTCCTCCGTGGAGAGCATGGTGAGCAGCGAGGCCGCATCCGACAGCCGCAGCCCGCGGAGCGTGAGACCCTTGCCCACGATGATGGGGAGCTGGCGGCGCCAGTCGGCCGAGATGCCGGTGGCCACGTAGGCCGCCGGTGTGCCGGCAGCGGCCGGAGCCACCACCGACGTCGAGGTTGTCGCGAGCGTCAAGGCCTGCAGCGCCTCGTCGGGCGTGATGAGAGCAGTCGACATGGCTACTGGCCTCTCCGCCTTTCGCCCCAGACGATGTTCTCACCCCAGACGATGTTCTCGCCCCACACGATGTTGTCCCCCCACACGATGTTCTCGCCCCAGACGATGTTTTCGCCCCAGACGATGTTCTCGCCCCAGACGATGTTCTCGCCCCAGACGATGTTCTCGCCCCACACGATGTTCTGCCCGTCGATGGTCGTGGTCTCGTCCACACCCGCCGTCAGCCACCAGCTGCCGGTCGGCGCGGTGGGATTGAGCACGCCCGCCAGCTGCGCGGCCCCGAAGGCGTTGAGCGAGCCCCCGCCCTGGGTAAGCGGGTCGTACTGCGCGCCCGCCTCGTCGGTCATCAGGAACGCCGAGTGCTGCAGCATCCCCTTGATGGCGTTCGGCGTGTGTTTGGCACCGAATGCCTGCTTCGAGCGTTCGAGCATCAAGGCCACGGTGCCGCTGGCGACGCCGGCCGCCATGCTGGTGCCACTCAACCTCATCGACAGCTTCTGGCCGGACTGCGGTCCGCGCAGCTGCGGGTAGGTCTGATAGAGCGTCTGCGAGCTCGTGGCGTAGCCCACGAGTCGATGACCTGGCGCCACGACGTCGGGTTTGGCGAGCCCGTCGAACCAGGTCGGTCCGCGAGAGCTGTAATCCGCCACCAGGTCGTCAGTGCGGGTCGCGGTCTCGAAGGTCTTGAAGGCGCCCACCGTAAGCGCGGACGGAGCGTTGCCGGGCGACGAGATGCCCGCATAGCCGACCAGGCCTGTCTCCGGGTTCTTGCCGGTGTTTCCCGCCGACGAGACCACCACAATGCCGGCACGGACCGCCGCTTCGACGGCCTGCACGAGTGGATCGGTGGCGGCGGATTCGTACGGCGGGTGGCCGAGCGAAAGGTTGAGGACGTCGATCCCGTACGCGCCCCGATGCGCAACCGCCCATTGGATGGCGTTGATCACGTGGCTCGTCATGCCCGAGCCGAGCGGGTCGAGCACGCGCAGGCTGACGAGGGAGACGTTGGGCGCCACCCCGGCCGTACCGGCCTGGTCGCTACCCACGAGCGCCGCCACGTGCGTGCCGTGACCGTAGGGATCCAGCGGTGCGACCGCCGGCGGATTGGGCAGGCCGGTCGTGAAGTCGCGCGTGGTCTTCAGCCGCGAGGCGTCCGGGCTGTCGA
>DATLLC010000274.1:0-3861 GCA_035538015.1 Vicinamibacterales bacterium | reverse complement strand
GTCCGCGGCCTGGTCGCCGTGGCTCCGGCCTCGATCCCACGGCTCGATCAGGCGAGCATCGACGCAAGAACGGCGCTGTTCGCGCTCATGCTCGGCCTCCTGACGCCGTTGACCTTCGGATTGCTACCGTCCGTTCAGTTGTCGCGGATGCAGCTGCGCGACGTGCTGGCCGAGGGCGGCCGCTCGGGGAGCGCCGGCGGCGCGGGCCCCACGAGGCAAGGACTGGTCGCCCTGGAGATTGCCATCGCGCTCCTGCTCGTCACGGCGGCCGGCCTGCTCGGGCGAAGCTTCCTGGAGCTGCTCAAGGTCGATCCTGGGTTCCAGCCCGACCGCGTCTTGACGATCGAGACCACGATGCCAACGGGCAGGTACGCAGAGCCCGACGGCGCCGTCCGTCTGTACGACGCGTGGCTCACGCGGCTCGGCACCGTGCCAGGCGTGGACGCGGGCGGACTGGTGAATGCGCCGCCGCTCAGCGGCCTGGACGCCAATGGTGCCTTCCTGTTCGATGGGCAGGCATGGGACGAGATCAAGGACAACTGGACCGCGCAGTCGGCCGTGTACCGGATGGCGAGCGACGGCTATTTCACGGCCATGGGCATGGATCTCAGGCGCGGCCGGACCTTCGACAGCCGCGACGTCTCCGGCGCGGAGGCCGTTGCCGTCGTCAACGAAGCGCTGGCCCGCCGCTACTTCGCCGGCCGCGATCCGCTCGGTCAGCGTATTCGCTTCGCCGGCATGGATCTCGTGAATCCGTGGCTGACGATCGTTGGCGTGGTGGGAGACGTGCGGTTCCGCGATCTTGCGGTGGAGTCGGTCCCCGAAGTGTTCGTGAGCTTCCGGCAGCTGCCGATGCGCACGCAATATTCCGTCACCACCGCGGTGCGGGTGCGACGCGGGCTCACACCCGAGAGCGTTGCCACGGCCCTTCGGGAGGAGTGGCGCCAGCTCGACCCCGACGTGCCGGTGGAGGTCTCGCGGATGACCACGCTGGTCGAGCGCTCGACGGCCAGCCGCCGCTTCACGCTCACGGTGGTCGGCGGGTTCGGGATCATGGCGCTCGCGCTGGCGGCGATGGGCGTCTACGGCATCCTCAGCTACTCGGTGGCGCAGCGCTCGCGGGAGATCGGCATCCGAATGGCGCTCGGGGCCAGCAGCCGTTCCGTCATCTCGCTGGTCTTCCGCAGCGTCACCGGGGCGGTTGGCCTGGGGGTGATCGGCGGCGTGCTCGCCGCCGTGGCGCTCACGCGCTTCCTGCAGGCATTCCTCTTCGGCGTCACGTCGCTCGACCCGCTGACGTTTGGCGCCGCGGTCACGGCCCTGATTGGGATCGCCTTCCTGGCGGCGTGGCAGCCCGTCCGGCGCGCCTCGCGCATCGACCCGGCCCTGGTCATGCGCGACCGGTAGTCACGTCCACGGATACCGCCGTCGAGACTATTCCGGCGACAGGCCGAAGCGCTCGATCAGGTACTCGGGATACGACTCGTGCAGGAACAGGAAGAGCTCGTTGACGAGGTTGAGCGCATGCCGCACGGCGTACGCGTGATTCCGGCCACGCACCGTCACCACGAGCGACCAGTCTCCGCCCTTGATTGCCCCGGAGACGTCGGCGCGCCGCCGGTCGAGGCGCTTGTGCGCCGGCTGGCGCGGCGAGCTGCGCATGGCCACGATCGCGTTCAACCCCCGGGTGGCCGGCGAGGACCGTTGCAGGCCGGGAAACAGGGCGTCGAACGCCAGGGAACCGCGACGGGCATCGAACACGGCGCGCATCGGCCGGCCGAGCAGCCACTGGAAGTCGAACGAAGTCCGGCCGCGCCCGAGTGGGGTTGGCCTGAAGCCGCGGAACACGCCGCGATCGGCGTATGCCTGCAGCACCGCGGTGACCGCGTCGTTCAGTGGTAGTAGGACATCACGCCGGGCTCGATCTTGCCGAGCGAGCCGGGCGGGAACTTCGCGCGATCCCAAAATTCCTTCTTCCCCTGGCAGTTGATGACCGCCGGCCGTCCTTCGCGCGCGGCCACCGCGTAGGCGCGCTCGAGCGCGGGCTGGAAGTCCGCCGGCCGTGTGACGTACTCACCGTGCCCGCCGAGCGCCTCGGCGAGCTTGTCGTATCGCAGGTTCTCCTGGAACAGGTGCATGGGCAAGGCGCGGGGATCCTGCGTCGCCCCCGTCCACGTGCCCCAGGCGTTGTTGTTGTAGACGATGATCACCACCGGCAGCTTGTACTTCGCCAGGGTGTCGATCTCCATGCACGTGTAGCCAAAGCCCGCGTCGCCGGTGGTGCAGATGATCGGATGGCCCCTGTAGGCCGCCTGCGGACCCACACCGAGCTGCACGGCCGCGGCCACGCCCACCGCGTAGCCCACGTCCGGACCGATCGCACCGTACTGGTACGCGCCGTTCATGATCTGGCCGGGGCGGAACCCGCGGAGCTCGCGCCGGACGTAGCGGGCGATGCCGAACCCGCCCGAAGCGACGGTGGTCTGCTCCTTCGGGATCGAGCCGCGGTAGAGGAAATCGCCGAGCTCCTTCGCCATCACGGCGGGGTGGATCGCATCGCCGTAGCCGAGCCCCGTCTTGTAATACTCCGCGTTCTGATCTTCGAACTTCTTCCGCGCCGCGGCGATTTCCGCCAGCCACGCGTCGTGGGTCATCCGAGGCGTCGCGTCGGCCAGGGCTTCGAGGGCGGCGAGCTCGCAGCTGACGATGCCGACGTCGATCGGGATGTTGCGGCCGATGTCCTCGGCCGATTGATCGATGCGGATGTAGCGCGCGTCGGGCCCGAACGCGAACTCGCCGACGGTTGGCATGCAGTGCTGGCCGACCAGCACGACCACGTCCGCGCTGGCCATGGCGCCTGGCGCCGCGTTCGCGGAGAGTGGGCTCGCATCCGAGAACTGACCCTTCATCGCGCCCGACTCCACCACCGGAATCTGGGCCTTCTCGGCAAAGCGCTTGAGCGCATCCCAGGCCTTCGCGTAGAAGACGCCGTTGCTGGACACGATAATCGGACGCTCCGCCTTGCGGAGCAGATCCAGCGCCCTGGCGATGTCCTTCGAGGACGGATGCGGCCGAGATTCCGTGCGATAGCGTGACTTGTCGTGGAAGTAATCGAGCTCGGTCGCATCCTTGAACGTCGCGGAGGCGACCTCGGCGGGGAAGTCCAGGTGGACCGGCCGCGGCACGCCGCTGCGCAGCTGCCGGAAAGCGTAGCCGGCGTATTCGTGGACCCGTCTGGGGACGATCAGCCGCTTGCCGTACTTCTTCATGCCCTCGGTGGTCGGCTGCTGGTAGGCCAGCTGGATACCGGCCTCGGTGTCCTCCATGCCGATGGTCATGTTGCTCGCCAGGACCAGGAGCGGTGTCCGCGCCGCGTTGGCGCACGCAATCGCGCAGATCATGTCGGTGAAGCCGGGCCCTTCGGTGCCCGAGGTCGCCGCGAGCTCGCCGGTGATGCGGATGAACGCGTCGGCCGCGTGCGCCATCGACCCTTCGTGGCGCCCGCCGAACGCGGGGATCCCGGCCGACGCGATGGCGTGTATGACGGGATAGTTGCCCGGACACGCGAAGAGCGCCGCCACCCCTTCTTCCTTGCACGCGCGCGCGAAGACCTGGGCGCCGGTCATCGGGAAGGCAAACGGCTTCGGACCGGCGCTGGTCGAGGCCGCGAATTCGGCGGGGACGCGGATCGGCGCGATGGGATTGGCGAGGTCCTGTTCTGTCGATGTGTGCGCCGCGCGCCCGGACGCCGCGGTGCCTCCGATCGCCGCCGCAGCAGTGGCGCCGGCGCCGGCGACGGCATGTCTCAGGAACAGTCGGCGCGACAGGTCGGGTGGGTGTGCCGGACGCTTCGTCATTGGA
>DATLLC010000273.1:0-6250 GCA_035538015.1 Vicinamibacterales bacterium | reverse complement strand
GCCGACGCGCATCATCGGCAGCACGCCCTGCAGCGTCAGTGTCGCCTGCCGGGTCTCGAGGCCTCCCTCGTCCGTCCACACGAAGTACTCGAGTTGGACGGCATCGCCGACGCGCGCGTCGAGATCCTCGGAGGCCCACTGGTTGAGCCAGACTGGGCCCTCCGAGGCTCGAGGCGTGGTCGAGCCCCCCGGCGGCTGGCGTCCCTCACGCTCGCGTCCGTCGGCCTTCGCCGGCCGGCGCTCGGCTTCGGTCACCTGCACGCGCCCCACGCGGGCACCGCCGCGCCCGACGCGCACCTCGAGCGAGCCGCGCACGAGCGGGTCGCCGTCGCTCATGGTGTCGGTCCCTGGGGCTGGGGGCCCGACCGGGATGGAGAGGCGGTTGTACGCGTCCACGTCGATCGCGGTCACCGTCGAGTACGGGATGGCCCGGTCCGCGATGCGAATCGCGTTGGCGACATAGGTGAGCGCCGGGACGCCAGGGCGCTGCGCGCGATTCAGGGCGCCCAACACACGCGCCGCGACGTCGGCGCTGATGTAGCCCCCGAGGCCTTCGAGCGCCATGACGCGATCGCCGGGGACGCGGCGGATGCGCACGCCGTGGTCCGGCAAGGCAGCGCCGGCCAGCCAGGCCGTCTGCACGGCCTCGACCGGTGCGCGGACGCGCTCCAACTCCCCCTCCCGCTTGGTGTGCTGCACCAGAATCGTGTTCACCCGGCCGGGGATCCGCAGTTCCCGCTGCAGCAGCGAGAGGGGCACGAACACGGCGGCGACGGGCCCTTGCCCGGGCTGCAGGGCGAACTCGCCCATGCGCCTGGCCTCGAGAGTGCGGACCTTCGTCACGCGGATCCGCGCCCCGGCATTGTCGCGTCGCCCCTGGAGGGTGGCCAGCGGGATGTCGGAGGGGCCGCTCGCGCGAATGATGAGCGCATCGGTATCGGCCGCGCCCAGCTCGGCAGCGAGCCGCTCGCTGACGGCCGCCTCTCGACCCGACAGCGGGACCGGCGCGACCCCATGGAACGTCCAGAAGGTGTCGTCAACACCGTAGACCTGAACGCCAGCTGCAATGCGCCCGCTGGTGGCGTGGCTGACGGTGCCGGCGACGGCGATGAGGCTCGTGGTCTGACCGACGGCATCCGGCGCCGCGATGACCATGGCCGCGCCCAGCCGGTTGCCGAAGCTGGTCGAAGTGCTGATGGCAAGATCCGTCGTCCCGAGCCTTTGCAGCGCGAGGTCGCGCAGGCTCGCGCGTACTGAGGTGCCGACGAGCAGGGCGCCGGCCAGAACTGCGACCGCCACGGCTACACCGGCGCCGACCAGCAGCTGGAGATGACGGTAGTGCCAGAGCGAGGCGGACGTGTACGACATGTCAGGCCTCGTGAAGACGTCCCTCGGTCATCGCCAATCGCCGCGTGAACCGCGCCGCCAGCGCCGGGCTGTGAGTCACGACCAACAGCATGGTGTGCTGTTGCAGGTGCAACCGCAGCAGGAGCTCGGCCACGGTCTCCGCGGTGTGCACGTCGAGATTGCCGGTCGGCTCGTCGCACAGGAGGAGGCGCGGGCTGCGGATGAGCGCACGGGCGATGGCCGCTCGCTGCTTCTCGCCGCCCGAGAGCTCGGCCGGGCGATGATGCACGCGGGGGTCGAGACCGACTGCCGTGAGCAGTGCCCGCGCGCGGTCGCGCGCGTCGGCATCGGCGTCGCCGACCAGCGTCGGCACCAGTGTGTTTTCGAGCACCGTGAGCTGGGGCAGCAGGCAGTGGTCCTGGAACACGAAACCCACCTCGCGATTCCGGAAGCGCGCGAGCGCGTCGGGCCCGAGTGCATAAGGATTGGTGCCGTGCAGATCCACCGAGCCCGACGTCGGAGGCTCGAGCCCACCCGCGATGTACAGCAGCGTGCTCTTCCCCGAGCCCGAAGGCCCGGTGATGACGGCCGCCTCGCCGCGGTCGAGGCCGAGCGTGACATCGTCCAGCACCCGCAAGGCTCCGGCCGGAGTGGGATAGTTCTTCGAGATGCCGCTCAGCGTCAGCACGGCCGCTACGCGCGCCTTTCCGGCGTGGACGCCGCGACCTTGACGCCGAACTTCGGGTAGGGCGTGTGGCACTGCCCGCTCACCGCCTGTCCGGCCGCCTCTCCGTACACCGCCTCGACGCACTCGGCCATGTGCTCGAGCGTAAACCGCTCCCGCACATTCGCAAAACCGCTGCGGCCGTGATGCGCCGCCTCGTGGGGATGCCTCCACACCGACATGAGCGCGTGCGCGAAATCGGCCGCGTCCCCCCGCCCCGGCGCGGTGACGAACCCGGCATCGGTGGCGGTGATCAGCTCGGGGAACGCACCGTGCGCCGGCGCGACGACTGGTACGCCTGCGGCCATGGCTTCGAGGAGGTACAGGCCCTTGGGCTCGTGATAGGGACTGGGTACGCAGAACACGTCCAGCTTCTGCAAGTACGCGAACTTGCCGGCGCGATCGGGTGCGCCCTTGTACTCGAACTCGCGACCCAGGCCCGCAGATTCCAGCTTGCGCACGATGCTGTCGAAGTAGGACCGTTGATCGGCGCCGCGAAAACCGGCCGCGCGCAGCCGGGACGGCGGCAGCCCCAGCTGGCGCCGCATGATGGTGTAGGCCTCGGCCAGCACGTGCAGACCCTTCTCGGGGGCCACGCGTGCGAAGTAGCCGATGGTAAACGGGTCGCGGCGAAGCGGCGCGGGCGCCAGGTCGGCCGGGATGGAAATCCCCAGCGGGGCCACGCGCATCTTCTCCGCCGGAATCTCCAGGTAGTCTTGCATGAAGCCGGCGTAGTATTCGCTGACGGCGACGAACAGGTCGACGTCGGCGACCTGCCTGCGAACGAGCGCGAGGGCTTCGCCGCGGAACGGCTCCGGCAGCCCCTCGAGGAACAGGTCCTCGCCCTGCAGCGTCATGACGATGGGCACGCCGCCGAGCGCGCGCTTGATCGGACGTGCCAGGGAAATGAGCAATGCGTAGGGGATGTTGACGACATCCGGACGCGGCTCGTCGGCGAGCCACGCCAGGAGCTTGTCGATTTCCTTGGCTTGCCGGCCCTCCGCACCCTTGAGCGTCGATACCGCCATCGCCCCGAGGAACTTCGGATCCACGGCGATGGAGCCTCCGGACAAGGCCTTGATGACCCACGGGGCGTCCCAGAGCTTGTCGAGCAGCGCCGGCGTATGTCGAAACAACCCCAGATGCTGTTCCAGGTAGACGCTGATGCCTCCGAAGAACACTCGCTCCCGCCGGCTGACGTTCTCCTCGTCGGTGAGCGTCGGCGTGTAGAACGGCAGCAGGGTCACGTCGTGACCCCGCCGGATCAACGCCGAGGCCAGCGCGTTGTCGCGCAGGCAGCTGCCGCAATACATCGATGCGGCGCCGGCGGAGAGGAGTAGCAGGCGCATGGTCAGAGTGAGTGCTGGGTGCAGAGTGCAGGGTGCAGGGTGCGCGGCACTCTACGTTTGGCAGTCCGCACCGGATTCAGCCCCCTGCACCTTTCTCTTGGCACTCGATTGTTCCCTATGCCGGCCGCTGATAGGCCCGCCGCGCGTACAGATGCTCGAACAGATTCCCCTCGTGCGGCTGATCCCAGCCGATCTGCGTCGTGGGAATCGGGCCGATGTTGAGGCGGTCCACGTGCGAGGAGGAGACGAAGCGCCGCTGGAAGGCTGGGTCGTTCGATATGCACGTGACCACGAGCGACGGTCCGAGGCACTCGGGCAGGCGCTCGGCCGGCACCTCGACGACGCTGGCGTAGGGGAACAGGAACTCGCGGTTGGCGAGCGCGTGGTCCGGCTCGCAGCGAACGATGGTTGGCAGCAGGTAGGTGCCGGCGTGCACGGTGGCCACGCGGTCCGGGCCGCGGACTCCGGCCGACACGTCACGCGCGGTGGGCTGGCCCTCGCCTTCGCCAGGTGCCATGTCCTGATCGATCAGGGTCGAAATGCGATGAGCAGTCGATGGATCCGCAAACGGCGCCAGCACCGCCTCCGGATCGTCGGCTGCGCGCGGCGTCACCTGCGCCAGCCGCGCCGCCAGCGCCTCGGCGATCCTGTCCGCGTGCCGCGTCACCCACACCCCCGAAGCGTTCACGCACGACCGGCCACCGTTGTTCGAGATCGATTCCGCAATCACGTCGACGTGGCGCTCCCAGTCGTCGGCCGCGTCGGGGCCGATGACCACTTTGCTCCACCCTGGACCGTGGACCTCGACCCGCGGATCCGATTTCCATCGCTTCGTCGAGCCGACGTCGCCGAAGACCATGCCGCGGCCGCACGATCGCAGGATCTCGTTGCCGCCGGTGTGATCGGTCGGGTAGTAGCCGAAAACCTCGGCCGGCACGCCCGCGCGCACGTACGCCTGGATGATGCGAAGCGGCGTCCACGGCTCGGCGCTGCCGGGCTTGAGCACCAACGGCATCTTCAAGACCGTGGCCGGTGCCCACAGCGAATGCACGCCCGGTGAGTTGCTGGGCAGTACCACGCCGAGGGCGTCGGTCCGTGGGAAGAAGCTGAGCAGGTGGCCGTCGCGATCGCCCACGCCCTCATCGAGGACCGACAGATCCAACCCGCGCGTGAGGCCGCCCAGCACTTCCTCCACGCGGCTGAGCACGCCGTGGACCTTGGCCATGTTGCGGCGCACGCTGGCCCAGGGCATCCCGGTCGTGGCAGTCACCTGCTCGATATAGTCTTGCGGCGTTTGCTCGGTGCCGCTCTCGGGGTCCAGGGGCAGCCGGTCGTGCATGAACGACTCGGCGGTACGGTGCGCCGCCTGTACGAGGGCCGCGGCCGGCAGCGAGCGCAGCCGTGCACGTGCGGCCGCCTGGCCGAGCAAGTCACGCCGGATAAGCCCGACGTTGGCCAGGCTCATGGCCACGAGCGGCTCCCGCGTCCGAAAGTGGGGAACCACGGTGCGGTCCACGCTGCGATAGGGCCGGCCCCAACGGAGGATAGGTAGCTCGAACATGGGTCTGTGAGTCTTGAGGTGTTGAGGTCTTGAGGTCTTGAGGTCCTGAGGTCTTGAGGTCTTCGGTCTCAGAGATAGATCACCAGATAGATCATCAGATAGATCATCAGCTCAACAAATCGAAAGATCGATCACCACATCACCAGCTCAAGAAATCACCAGATGCTCGAATCAGTAGACCCCTTCCACCACACCCTTCTGAAATCTCGAGAACGGCCGGACGTTGCGCACGCCGTCCCAGGGATACTGCGGGCAGGGGGGCTCGCGCTCGCACTCGTCGCGCTCCAGGAAGCGCGGCATGAAGAACTCCTTGGTCAGAGTCGTCAGCCGGACGCGCCCGGTCGCCCCGTAGTCCACGACGCGCATGGGCTCGTCAGGATCGACCACTTCGATCATCGCGCGCGGTGCCGGCGGATAGTAGATGATCGCCCAGTTGTCGTTCGGCTCGGGTGGCTTGTGGCCGGCCAGGCCCATCAACGTGTTGCCGTAGGTGGGCGCGAAGTAGGCCCCTTCCATCAGCTCTTCCACGGCAAAGCGATGGAACTGAGGCGTCATCTCGGTACCACCGCAGAACACGCCCGTGATGCCCGCCTTCTTGAGCGAGATGCGCTCGCAGAGCGCTTCGAGGAGCTTGGGGGTGGCAAACAGGCACCTGATGGTGTCGTGGGCCTTCAACAGCGTCAGCGCCTGGTCGATGACGTGACGTTTGTAGAGATCCACCATCTCCATGTCGCCCATCTTGATGAGCTTGATGACCCATCGCGGGTCGAGGTCCACCATGTAGCAGATGCCACCACGGTGCTGGGCCAGGTGCTCGACCGCGAGCCTGAGACGGCGAGGGCCGCTCGGGCCAATCTCCAACCAGTCCGCGCCCTTGGGAAAAAACGCGTCGGGCAGGCTGTCGCTGAAGGTGGAGTAGTCGATGCGGAAGTCGTCGATGTTGATGCGCGACTTGGGAACACCTGTGCTGCCACCGGTCTCGAAGATGTAGACGGGCCGGCCGGCATAGCCCTTCGGCACCCATCGCCGGGGGTCACCGCCGCGCAGCCACTCGTCCTGGAAGCCTCCGAAGCGATCGAGATCGGCGTAGCTCCGGACCTCACGTCGCGGATCCCAGCCGGCGTTCGCCGCCCACTCCAGCCAGAAGGGCGACCCCGTCTCGGGACCGAAGTGCCACTGCATCAGCTCGCGGATCCACTGATCCAAGGTCTCTCGCGCTTGAGTGAGATCGGATGGGGATGGGGCCACGACAGACATGCCTGAATTCTA
>DATLLC010000272.1:0-6844 GCA_035538015.1 Vicinamibacterales bacterium | reverse complement strand
CAGCTCGAAATCGATCTCGATGGTGCGGCCGCCCGCCTGCACATGCAGGTCCGACACACGCCCCACGGCGACACCGCGGTAGCGCACCGGGCTCGAGATGTCGAGGCCGGTGACGTTGTCCTCGGAGTAGGTGACGAGCTGTACGACCTCGCGGCTCCGCATCCGCTGGATGAACAGCAGTGAGGTCGTGAGCATCACCACGAGGGCGATGACTACGAACAGGCCAAGGCGTGCGTAGCTTTTCTCGACTGCCATGGATCATCTCTCCAGACTTGCGGGCGCGGCCGGCGTGGAGCGTGTGAAGAAGTTGTGCACGAACGGGATTGTCGATTCATCGCGCAGCCGCCGTGGATCGCCCCGGGCCACGATCCCCTTGGCTTCCTTGTCGAGCACGATGCAGTTGTCGGCGACCAGGAAGATGCTCGGCAGCTCGTGAGTGACGATGACGACAGTGATGCCGAGGTCGCGGCTGAGCGTCACGATGAGCTGATCGAGCTCGACGGCGCTGATCGGATCGAGCCCGGCGGACGGCTCGTCGAAGAACAACAGGTCGGGCTCCAGCATCATCGCCCGGGCGATGCCCGCGCGCTTCTTCATACCGCCCGAAATCTCCCCTGGCAGGTGCTCAGCGAATGCACCCAATCCGACCAGACCGAGCTTGGCCTGCACCAGGACGCGCACGAGGGGGCCGCGCACGCTCGTCCAAGTGGTCAGCGGCAATGCGAGGTTCTCGGCCAGCGTCAACGAGCTGAACAGCGCGCCGGATTGGAACAGCACGCCAAACGCTGGGACGCCCTTGTAGCGGTGGGGCTCGCCGATGCCGTCGATGTCGATGCGACCCGCCATCGGCCGTTCGAGCCCGATCAGATACCGGAGCAGGGTGCTCTTGCCGCTGCCCGACCCGCCGAGGATCGCCAGCGTGCTCCCTCGTTCGATCTCGAAGCTCACATGCTCCATCAGGATGCGCGTCCCCCACCCGATTCGAAGATCGTCGACGACGATGTGTGGACGGGCGGCGGGCATGGTCAGATCCCGAGCAGCGAGTAGAACAGCGTGAACAGCGCGCTGATCACGATCACGCCGAAGATCGACAGCACGACCGCGGTGGTCGTGCGCGCCCCGACCGCCGCCGCTCCGCCGCGGGCAGCCAGTCCCTGTCCGCAGGCGATGAGTCCAATCGCGAGCCCCAGGAAGGGCGTCTTGATCATGCCGCCCAGGAAGTGGGCGCCGGTGATGGCCTCGGCAGTGCCGAGGACGTAGGCGCGCGGGGTCATGTCGGTGATCGCGAGCGTCGCGAGCAGCCCGCCACCCAGGGCCAGCACGTCCCCAATCCACGTGAGAACCGGCACCGTGGCCACGAGCGCGACACAGCGCGGTACGACCAGCCAGCTCACGGGGTCGAACCCCATCGATCGCAGCGCGTCGACCTCTTCCGACACCTGCATCGTCGCCAGCTCCGAGGCCAGGCCGGCCCCAGAGCGGCCCGCCAAAACGATGGCGGTGACCAGCGGCCCGAGCTCGCGAAAGTGCGCGACGACCACCAGTTCGGGCACGTAAACAGTGGCGCCGAAGCGGCCGAGCTGCGACACGCCGAGGAAGCCGATGATGAGTCCGACCAGCAGGTTCGCGGCGCTCGTGACCGGCAAGGCGTCGGCGCCAATCGCCTGCATCAGCCGCGGCAGCGCGCCCCAGTCCACCGAGCCCGGTGTGACGATCGCCTTCGGCACTGCTGCCGCGCAGTGTCCTGTGAAGTCCAGGGCGCTCGCCACCATTCGAGGCAATTCGGCCGCGGACGATCCGATCCGGTTCAGTATGCTCGCCCGGCGGGCCTCGTGCAGGTGCGGCTCGGCCCGCCGATCGCGATACAAGGCGATCAGCTTCGCCGCTTCCGGGTTGCTCGATTTCACCAGGACGGTAGAGTCCCCGCGGGCGTCGAGCCGGTCGAGGAGACCAGCCACGAGCACCGCTCCGCTGCCGTCGATGCGCTCGACTTGAGCGAGCTCGACTTCGATCGCAAGGCACCCCTCCAACTCTTGTTCCGCAGCTGCCACGACCTGCCGTACGGCGGCAGCGTGGGCCAGGTCGAACGGACCCGTCGCGACGAGTCGCGCGCGGTCGCCCTGGCGTTCGGCGCGGAGGATGGCACTCATCCAGCGGGACGATACCACGGCGCCGCTGGGGCTGCGCTGCACGGCCGGTCGAACTCGCGCGGGCTCGGGTGGCCGCGGTCAATTCGGGTCCAGCCTGGCGCGCTTCCGGCCCCGATCGGTCAAACGCATGGAGCCGGATGGTCTATGTTGTCGCCATCACCATGCCCCAATCCAGGTCGCCAGCTGCGCGACCGCGCGCGCGAGGTCTCGCCGGCTGTTGGCCTGCGTCGGTGGCCGCCGAGCGGACACCCGGCATCAAGAGGGGCGGGTAACATTTCGCATTCACCGGCGTAACGGTCGAGGGCGTTTCCTGATCGCCGCGGCGTGGTCGCGCATCGTCGGAGTGACGAGACTGACGACGAAGCATGACCGCGGCCGAGGGCTGCGAGCAGTGGCAGCACCGGGGCGGCATGATTGGTTCCATGTTCTCTAGCGCAAGGGTCACTGCCTGCCGTTACGACACAAAGATGGGACGATATACTCAACGTTCTGGGATCTGATGAAGGCCCTCTTCCGTGCGCTGCTGTTGCTCGTCGTCCTGCTGCTGGTGGGCGGCGGTCTTGCCGCGTACTCCATTCTCAGCCGCGGCCTCAGCACACGCGTGCCGCCCAGCTGGATTGAAGCGACACTCGCGCGTACCATGCGCAAAGCGGCCACACCGCGGCTCCTGCGCGACGCGAAGAACCCGGTTCAGGCGTCGGCCGACGTGATGGAGGAGGCCCTGGCTCACTTTGCCGATCACTGCGCGAGCTGCCATGGCAACGATGGCAGTGGGAACACCGACATCGGCCGCAGCTTCTACCCGCCGGTGCCCGACATGCGGGCCGTGACGACGCAGGGCCTGACCGACGGCGAGTTGTTCGCGATCGTCGAGAACGGCATTCGCCTGACGGGCATGCCGGCGTGGGGGACGGGCACCCCCGAAGGGGAGCGTCAGAGCTGGGCCCTGGTGCATTTCATCCGACGCCTGCCGACGCTCACGCCCGACGACGTCGCGAAGATGGAAGAGCTGAACCCGAAGAGCCCGGACCAGTTCCGCGAAGAAGAGGAGATCCGCAAGTTCCTCGCGGGCGAGCACCAGAATTCCACTCAGCCGGCGGGACCGGCTCCGCCGCACAAGCACGACTGATCCCTGCCCCCTGATCCCTGATCCCTGATCCCTGATCCCTGATCCCTGATCTCTGATCCCTGAGGAGCCCCAATGACTCGACGCTTTGCCCTATCGCTCGCCCTGACCGTCATCGCGTGCGTCGGCTCGGGCACCGCCGCGCTCGCCCATCCCGGCCACGATCACAAGGTGCTCGGCACCGTGACCATGGCCGCCGCCGACCACGTCATGGTGAAGGACAAGGCCGGCAAGGATGTGACCGTGCATATCAACGCCGACACCAACGTCGTGATGGCGAAGAAGCCGATGAAGGTGGATGACGTGAAGGCCGGCATGCGCGTGGTCATCACCGCGGTGACAGTGAAGGAGAACGACGCCGACAAGCTGGTCGCAAAGACGATTGAGCTCGCACCGCCCCCGACCAGCAAGTGAGCACCCGGTTAACCCCATAGTTCGCTTGGGTTGAGGATTCCATCAGCTCGGACTCCCGTCGTTTGTGCCCGTAACAGTCGAATCAGCGAGCAGATGATGGATTCACCACCGAAGTGATCTTAGGGGTTGGAATTCGTCCTATACTTTCCTCCGTGCGCGCGCTCCTGACCGTCTTTGCGGTCGCGCTCCTGGTGGCGGCGACGACCGTCGATCGGGTGGCCTGCCCTGACGGTTGTACCGACGAGGCGCGGCACGGTGGATTGTCTGCGCCGTCGGTGTGCGGGCTTTGCCACGGCTGGAACGGGCCAGAGCCCGTGCGTGCCGTCGAGCCCGCCGCTCGACTGATAGTGCCCGCTCCCGTGGTCGACCGCGGCGACCACGCCGCGCACCTGCCCGCCATCGATCACCCACCTCGACTCCCGTGATTCGCCAGCCCACTCGATCAGGCCCGGGCCGCCCTTCGGCGACCGGGCAGGGAGAGGTGTATGTCGAAGCACGTGTTCGTTGTCGTCTTGATCGCGGTCGCAGGGACGGTTGCGGCGGCGCAGGAGCGGCGAGGCCAGTTGGAGGTGATCGTCCGAGCCGAAGGGAAGCCCGTCGCTGGGGCCACGGTGACCATCGGGACCTCATCCGCGCGGACGGATGAGACCGGTGCCGTTCGCCTGCAGCTGCCTGTGGGTGGGGTGAAGATCACGGTTGAAAGGGAGGGCTACTTCGCATCCGCTCACGACGTCGAGGTCGTGGCAGCCAGGACCACGACCGTCGAAGTGGAACTGGTCGAGCAGCCAGAGATCGAAGAAGAGGTGGTGGTCGTTGCCACCACGCGCACCGGCCGCCGCCTCGAGGACCAGCCCACACGCGTCGAAGTGCTGGGCCGCGAGGAAATCGAAGAGAAGCTGCTCATGACGCCCGGCGACATCGTCATGATGCTGAACGAGATGGGTGGGATGAGGGTGCAGGCGACGTCGCCGTCGCTCGGCGCCGCCAGCGTCCGCGTCCAGGGCATGAAGGGCCGCTACACACGGTTCCTCAGCGACGGGTTGCCGCTCTTCGGACAGCAGGTCGGCGGTCTGGGTCTCCTGCAGATTCCGCCGATGGACCTGGGCCAGGTGGAGGTGGTGAAGGGCGTGGCCTCGGCGCTGTACGGGGCTGGCGCCATGGGCGGCGTGGTCAACCTGCTTGCGCGACGGCCCTCAGCCGCGCGTGCCATCGACATGCTCGTCAACCGCTCCACTCTGGGCGCCACCGATGCCGTGCTCTTCATGGCTACGCCCGCGCGCGATGGCTGGAGTACGTCTCTCCTGGCTGGGGGCCACTGGCAGACCGAGAACGATCGCGACGACGATGGGTGGGCGGATGTTCCGGGCTATTCGCGCGGCGTGGCGCGGCCGCGGGTTTTCTGGGAGGGCGGCAACGGCCGATCGGCGTTTCTCACCGGTGGGGTGACCTACGAGAACCGCGAGGGCGGCACCCTGACCGGTGCTGTGCTGCCGGCGACCAGCCTGCCGTACTCCGAGGCGCTCGACACGCGTCGCGCGGACATCGGCGGATCGGCACAGACGCTGGTCGGCGGGCGCTACGTGCTGACGGCGCGTGGAGCGGCGGCGTGGCAACGGCAGGACTATCTCTTTGGCGAGATCGTGGAGCGGGACAGCCATGCCACCGCGTTTGCCGAACTGGCGATCCGCGGTGCCGCCGGCCGGCACACGTGGGTGGCCGGCGTCGCCTACGAGCGCGACGACTTCGACCCGAAGGACACGCCGCAGTTCGCCTACATCTTCGACGTGCCCGGCATCTTCGCTCAAGACGACGTGGACATCGCGTCGTGGGTGTCGCTGTCAGCCGGGGCCCGCGTCGATGTGCACGACGAGTACGGCACCTTCCTCAGCCCGCGAGTCGCGGCGCTGTTCCGGGCCGGCGAGTGGACCAGCCGCGTCTCGGCGGGGCTGGGGTTCTACGCCTCGACGCCGCTGACCGAGGAGACCGAGGCCGCCGGCCTGTCGCGGCTCACCGTGATTGGCCCGCTCGAGGTCGAGCGCGGGCAGAGCGTCTCCTGGGACCTGACCCGTCGGATTGGCGCGTTGTCGGTTACGGGCACCGTCTTCGCGTCACGCGTGTCGGACCCGGTCACCGTGGACCGCGACGATCGCTACGCGCTGTTCAATCGCGACGGGGACACGACGAATGTCGGCGCGGAGTTGCTGGCGACGTGGCGCGCCGGGCGGTACGCGGCGACCGGCACCTATGCGTACGTCCGCGCCCGCGAACCAGGCGGCGCCGGCCCGCGGGACGTCGCGCTGACGCCGCGGCACGGCGCCGGCCTGGTGGGCATGTGGGAGGACGAAGACATCGGGCGCGTTGGCCTGGAGCTGTATTACACGGGCACGCAGCGACTCGAGGTCAACCCGTACCGTCAGGAGTCACGGCCGTATCTGATCGTGGGCCTGCTTGCCGAAAAGCGCTTCGGCCGCGTGCGGGTCTTTGTCAACGCCGAGAACATCACCGACGTGCGCCAGACGCGGTGGGACCCGATCGTCCGTCCAACGCAGGGCGTCGACGGCCGCTGGGCCGTAGACGCCTGGGCCCCGCTCGACGGCCGGGTCCTCAACGCCGGCGTCCGCGTCGCGTTCTGAACCTCAGAACCCAAGAACCCAGAACCCCAGAACCTCAGAACCTCAGAACCT
Organism: Vicinamibacterales bacterium; assembly: GCA_035538015.1. Taxonomy (GTDB): domain Bacteria; phylum Acidobacteriota; class Vicinamibacteria; order Vicinamibacterales; family UBA2999; genus VFZN01. The sequence goes on along the minus strand of DATLLC010000272.1, from coordinate 470 downwards.
CAGAACGACGCCCTTTGAACTATGGCCAGGACCACTGACGACCGCCGCGTGGATCTGCTGCAAGGCACCCTCGACATGCTGATCCTCCGCACGCTGCAGTGGGGTCCGCGCCACGGCCACGGCATCGGCCTGGCCATCCGGGCGCAGTCGGACGACCTGCTCAGGGTCGAAACCGGCTCGCTCTATCCCGCGCTGCACCGTCTCGTGAAGCGCGGCTGGTTGAAGGCGGAGTGGGGCGTGAGCGAGGCCAACCAGCGACCTCGACGAGGAAATCCGCGGCCACCTGGCCATCAACATCAAGGAGCAGATCGACCGCGGCGAAGATCCGGTGAAGGCGCGGCGCGCGCCGCTGATGGAGCGGCCGGCCACATTGGAGGACGTGCGCGCCGAGGTGCTGACGCCCGAGCGGTTGAACGCGTTCGTCTTCGCGACGCCGACCACCGCGATGAGCAGCGCGATGCCGCCAAGCG
>DATLLC010000271.1:0-3098 GCA_035538015.1 Vicinamibacterales bacterium | reverse complement strand
CCAGAAGGTGTCGATCGAGCCGTTCATCGACATCATCGGCCGCCAGTTCAAGCAGCCCAAGGAAGGCCTCGGCTACGACAACAGCCCCGTCGCCCACATGTGGCGGACGATCATGTTCCCGGACCGGCCACTTTAGGCTCTGGGCTCTGGGCTCCAGGAGAACTTCCGAGACCGGGCAGTTGGCTTCGCTGGCTGCCCGGTCTTTCTTTGGGAGGATGCGTTCGATGACGATGAGGATGTTCGTGGCCACGGGTATCGCTGCGGCGGGAATTGGCTTGGCGGCGCAGTCTGCGCCACAGAACTACAAGGGTCTCGAGATGACGGTGGCGGGCGTCGAACGCGCCGGCAACGTCAGCCTCAGCGACTGTCCGCCAGGCGCCAACATCGTGCGCGGGGTGATCAAGCCGGGCGATCCCATGGAATTCGCCTCGGTGAAGGTGGACTTCAATGTGACGCCGGCGTTCAAGCCGGGTCCGCTGCCAAAGCCGGTGCTCCAGGACGCTTCGGGCAAGACCTACAACACCGCGCAGTCCTTCGCCGAGGTCGGAACGACGCCGTCGTTCTCGTGTACCTTCTCCTTTCGGGTGCCGACCGGGACCCAGCTGAAGCGAATCACGCTCGACACGGTGTCGATCGATCTGCCCGCAGCCACAAAATGAGAAGTGAGAAGTGAGAAGCGCGGCATTGTCTGATTGATAACTGCGCTTCACGCTTCTCACGTTCTTCGCCGTCCGCCTCGGCTTCTCACTTCTTCACTTCTGACTTCGCCCTGCGTTCCCCAGCAGCGCGTCGACGAGGACGGGCGAAGGTAAAGCAGATACAGACGATCATGGCTCGTGCTCGGGGGCTCATTCTGTTAGCAGTACTGACGGCGTTCGCAGTTGGGCGGGTGCGGGCGCAGCTGACCAGCGACGTCGTCCCGCAGGGCCACGTGCAGCTGCCCGGCGTCAGGCTGTGGTGCGTCGACACGGGCGGAACAGGCGAGCCGGTCGTTGCCCTGCACGCCGCGACCGGCAGCAGCCAGGTCTGGGAACACCAGATCCCCGCGTTGACGCGCGCCGGCTATCGCTTCATCGCCTGCGATCGGCGCGGCTACGGGCGCACGATCGTCGAGCGAGCCGCAAGTGCTGGTCCCGCGGCGGCGGCCGACGACGTTGAGCAACTGGCACAGGCGCTCGGACTGTCGAAGCTCCACCTCATCGGCACCGCGGCAGGCGGCATCGTCGCCCTCGACTACGCGCTGTCGTTCCAGTCACGGCTGCGTACGCTGGTCGTGGCCAACAGCATTGGCGGCGTGCAGGACCCCGACTACCTCGAAATGGGGCGCCGGCTGCGTCCGTCGCCGCAGTTCGAGACGCTGCCGGCGGAGTTCCGCGAGCTCGGCCCCTCGTACCGCGCCGAGAATCCGGACGGCGTCGCCCGTTGGCTCGCGCTCGAGCACGTGAGCCGCGTGCCGGGTGCAGCTGCGCCACCGCAGCCGATGAAGAACCACATTACGTTCGCCGCGCTGGAGTCGCTGGCGGTTCCCACTCTGCTGATCACCGGCGATGCAGACCTCTACACACCGCCGCCCGTCCTGCGGCTCTTCGCCGCGCGGATCAAGGGCTCGGCCATGACGCTGCTACCCGAAGCGGGCCACTCCGCCTATTGGGAACAGCCGGAACGCTTCAACGCTGCCGTGCTCGCCTTCCTGCGTCTGCACTGAGCGCGCGTGAGCGTGTGGCGCTACACGAACCCGTGAAACCGTGCTGCCTGAAGGACGACCAGTAGACAGCGTGACAATGTGACAGGCCTAAAGCCTCAAGCCTCAAGCCTACTGTGGCCGGTAGGCTCTGCTCTCTCCCGTGCGTCCGTTCGTCACCGTGAACGCCCCGTCCTCGCCGGCGCTCACCTTGATCCAGTGACCGGTCCGATCGTCGAGATTCGCAATGCGCTCGTCCGCGAAGTTCCGGACGCCGGCGTTGGACGACTTGTCCACCTGCCACACGTCCTGGAGCCATCGCGACGCAACGGCCTGGTGCAGCGTCTCGAACGTCTCCGGCGAGCCGCCCTTCGTAGCGCCGTTGTTCATGATGGCGACGCGCGGCTGGACGGCGAACATCGCCGGCGACGCGACGTCGGCGCCCCCGTGGTGCGGCACCAGCAGGAGGTCCACCGGTCCGAGCCGGTTCGCCGGGCACAACAGCGAATACAACGGCGTGCCGGTGAGATCGCCGAGGTCGAGAAAGCGGAAGCGGCCGAAGCGTAGATGAACACCGGTGGACCGAGGGTTCTCCAGAGGCTCGCCAGGCGGGCGCGCGGCTGGCTCGCACAGCGCGTTCGTCTGGCCGCCGGCGGCGAGCGGCGTGCTGACGACCTCGGTCGCGCTGCTCACGACCTGGACGTCGAGACCCTTCACCGGTATCCGGTCGCCGGGTTTCGCGTTGATGTGACGACCCGAGGTTCGCACCGCCACGTAAGCGCGATATGGCTCGACAACGCCAGGAGCGGTCGTCGGTGGCGGCGTGTCGTGATCGACGAACGTGCCGATCGGGATCAGCTTCGAGAGCTCGGGGGCACCGCCCAGGTGATCCGCGTGGAAGTGCGTGATCAGGAGGTAGTCGATCTTCTTGATTCCGGCGGCTTTCGCTGCGGCCATCACCCGGCCCGGGTCGCGGCCATCGTTGCCGGCATAGCCGGTGTCCACGAGCAGCGACTCGCCCGAGGGAGCCACGATAAGGGTGGACTGGCCGCCCTCGACGTCGATGAAGTAGATGTCGAGTGTCTGCGCGGACCCGGCGCGAGCGGCAAGCAGCGTGACGACGGCGATCCCGAGCGCGATGCGATGCATTGGGCCAACCTCTACTTCAGTTGGAAGAACAGCGTCCGCGGCGAGCCGCTGGTGATCTCCAACGTCTCGTCGGCGCCTCACGCCAGGTAGCGCATCGTCCCGGGCTTGACGTCGATCGAGCTGGCCGAGCCGCTCGCGCTGGTCACGCGTAGCGTGCCCTGGTCCAGCCAGACGATCACCGTGTCCAGCGCCGCGCGGTAGCGAAGCGCATGCCCGCCCGGCGCCCAGGTGTAATCCCACGCCGTCACGCGCTCAGTGTCCAGCACCA
>DATLLC010000270.1:0-24902 GCA_035538015.1 Vicinamibacterales bacterium | reverse complement strand
GGATCGAACTCCTTGTAGGTAACGCCAGGTTCCGCGCGGACGCGCGCCTGCGCCTGATCGACGCGAATCGACTTCATCGTCGAAAGGTCGATCATCACGCCACCATCGCACACCGCCCGGCCGCCGACATTGTGTCCGCCGCCGCGGATGGAGAGCGGCAGGCCCTCGTCGCGGGCAAACGCCAACGCTCGAATCACGTCCGCCGCTCCCGCGCAGCGGACAATGGCCGCCGGCCGGCGATCGACGGAGGCGTTGTAGACTCGCCGAACGGTGTCGTAGCCCTGATCGGAGGGAGCGACTACCGTGCCGCGCAAGTGAGATCGAAGCGTGCTCAAGGATTCTGGGGTCATGGCGAAATACTCTATCAGCCTGGCGTCGGTCGGGCGTCGTGGGGCTCGCGCCGGTATGATTCGACACCGATGATTCCCTGGGAGCTGCTGGGCCGCACCGCCGCGCCCGGCGGCCAGGAGATGGCGCTGATGCGCCACTCGGGCGAATACGTCATCCTGACCGGCGGCAAGCCGCTGATGTCGAGCCGCATGCACGGGTCGGAGGAAGCCCTCGCCAAGGTGGCGTGCCAGCAGGCCCGTGGCCTCGACGAGCCTTGCGTACTGGTGGGCGGGCTGGGTATGGGTTTCACGCTTCGGGCCACGCTCGATGCGCTGCCCCCCACAGCTACGGTCGTGGTGGCTGAGCTGGTCAAGGGCGTCGTGGAATGGAATCAGGGACCACTTGGCAGACTGGCCGGGGATCCGCTGGAAGATTCGCGAACACGGGTGGAGGTATGCGACGTCGCCACCCTGTTACGGGCCTCGCGCCGCCGCTTCGATGCGGTGCTGCTGGACATCGACAACGGCCCGGATGGGTTCACCGCCTCGGGCAACTCGTGGCTCTATGAAGACAGAGGGCTGGCCGTGATCCGAGCCGCCCTCACGAAGAACGGGACGCTGGCCGTGTGGTCCGCGCGCGAGGATCGGCGCTTCGAAGCGCGCCTGCGCGGTGCCGGCTTCACGGTAGACGTTGTGCGCGTGCGCGCGCGATTGAACCGGGGCGGAGCCCGGCACGTGATCTTCGTTGGACGGCTCCAGGCTCGAGACACTCGACCCCGACGATGAAATCGGCTGCCGGACGCTATTGCGGCGGTGGTTTGAGGGTGGGGGTCGTCGGCTGCGGAGTCGGGGCCGGTTCCTCGGGACGCTGGAACATGCTCAGCGGGTGCTTGTTCACCTCGTCGATGATCTTCGCGTAGGCGCGCGCCGAGGCTTCCAGGCCTGTCCACGGCACGGTTTGCGGCGTTTCCAGATCGGTGTGGAAGTAGTGGTGGTACTCACCGGTATCGATGCCGGGGAGGAACCGGAAGAACGAGCTCATGTCGCTCGCCGGTGGCGTCGGATTGGGATAGAGATCCATCGTCGCGCCGAAGAGCTTGAAGCGTCGGCTGCGATCTTCTGCAGTTCGGGGCGGGACGGGCCGCCCGCGTACCATTGCTGGGGCATGTAGGTGTTGCCCCAGACGATTTCGTTCGCGTTGTAGTAGCGCGGCCGCGACTGCGTCTGGATTGTGGATGGATGCTCGATGTTGATGGCCAGGGCCGTTTTGAACAGCTTCTGCTTGTTCTGGGTGATCCACTGATTGCCGACCGCCGAGCCTTCGCCGGAGTTGTGGTGGCCGTCGAGCGCGACGAAAATCATGGTCCGCTTCCGCTGTGCCTGCGGCACCTTGCTGTAGTGCTCGGCCAGTCCGATCATCGACGCAACCCCGCTCGCGTTGTCGCCGGATGCGTCGAACCAGCCGTCGCGGTGTAGAAGGCCGTCACCTTGTGGCTCTGGTTCAGGTTGTAGGTGAGCTTTCCCGTGTAGGCCGGAATCGTCGTGATCGCGATGTCGTCGATCAGCACCGGATACCGGCGGTTGAGCTGAGTGTGGCGAACCGCGCCGAACCACCAGAGCCTGTCCTTGATGATGTACCCGCCGCCATTGGCGGCGACGTCCCTGAACAGTTCGAACTTGTTCAGATCGTGGACGTCCACGTCGCCGCTACTGGTCAGCCCGCGGGCAATCAGGTCGTCGTCGATATTGGTCGCGCCGAACTCGTCCTGCTGGTAGTCGATGTAGGCGGAGCCGTGATAGGCGTTGCCGCCCGCCTTCGACACCACGTTGATGAACGCACCCGGCACGGGCGTCTCGGCGCTGTTGCCGGCGGTATTGATGGCCATGTCGTCGAACGCTTCCATGTCGGAGTAGCCGAGCAGGCCGCCGGAGCCGAACTGGCTGCTGTTGATCCCCTCGATCTCGCCCCGGCCGCCGTCCAGGCCGTACGCGCGGTAGGCCTGCATCGTCGTCGCATTCGCGCCGCCGACGTCCACGCGCGTGTTCAGGACGCCGGGCACCTGCGCCATCACCGCGGCGTAGTCACGCGAGCCGACCAGCACGGTCGAGATCTGCTCCGCGTTCAGGTGGGTGGCAACCCGCGACGCCGTGACGTCCACCACTGGAGACGCGCCGCTGACGACGACGGTCTCCTCCAGGCTGGCTGGACTCAGAATCGCGTTGATCGTGGCGGTGAACCCGACGTCGAGCCTGATGCCGTCACGCTTGAGGCTGCCGAACCCCGGTAGCTCGAACACGAGGGCGTAACCGCTGCCAGGCGGCAGGTTGGGAAGCCGGTAGGTGCCGTCGGCACCGCTCACGTCGCTGCGCGTGCCCATCAGGGCAGGCCCGGTCACGGTGACAGTGACGCCGGGCTGCACTCCTTGACTCTGATCCGTAACCGTGCCGACGATGCCGCCGCCGACGCCTTGCGCCGCTGCCGACGCGGCGAGCAAGAGAGCGATGCACAGCTGAGCCACGCACGACGACCGCCGATGAACACCCGTCATAACGCGCCTCCTACAGAGCATGGTTCGCCTCACGGAAGGGAGCGACCGCGTCGGTCCCGGGGGCTCCGGTGTAAGCGACCGTGGAATTCACGACTGCGGCAACGACCTCAGATCCGCCTGCCAGCGTTGGCCGAGTACAGCGAGCGTGCCTTCGGATCTCGCGGGAGCAGCCTAGCAACGGGCTGGTCGGCCGCCTAGTCACACCATGGCCCTCGGCCCGGTGGCTTGCAGATGAGAGCGGCGTAGGCGTGGTGACTACAGGGCGCGTAGTCCGGGACTACGTGTGAGGCTCGGCCGCTTGCAGCAGCCGAGGAAAAGGCTCTGCGCAGACGGCTACGACGTGGGGCGCGCGCGACCGCCGCCGGGGGCGATCCTACTGCCCTAGTGCCTGGCCGCAGGACTCGCGGTTCGGGTTGGAGGAAGCGGCTCTTCGGGTCGCTGGAGGTCGCGGAGCTCGAGCGTGTTCACCTCATCGATGATCTTGGCGTAGGCGCGCGTGCTCGCTTCGAGGCCGGTCCAGGGCACCGTGTCCGGTGTTTCGGCGTCAGTATGGAAGTAGTGGTAGAACTCGCTCGTCGCCAGGCCCGGCACGCCGCGGAAGAAGGCGCCGAGATCGCCCGCCGGCGGCCGCGGGTTCGGATCGAGGTACATGCTGGCGCCAAACTGCCGAAACGCGTTCACGGCAATCGTCTCGAGCTTGCGGCGCGACGGCCCGCCCGCGTACCACTGCTGCGGCATGTGGGTGTTGCTCCAGACGATTGCGTTCTCCGCGCCGTAGCGCGGCCTGACGGTCGTTTGAATTGTGGACGGGTGTTCGGCGTTGATCATCAGCGCCGTCTTCGGGAACAGCGTCTGCCGGTTGTCCCACATCCAGCGGCGGCCGACGCCGGCGCCGGGACCGGAATTGTGATGGCCGTCCAGGCCGACGAACACGAGCGTCCGGCGGCGCTGAGCCTGCGGCAGCTTCGCGTAGAACTCGGCCAGGCCGATGATCGACGCCACCCCGCTTGCGTTGTCACCGGCAGCCTCGAACCATCCGTCACGGTGGGCGATGAGGTAGATCGTCTCGTCGTTGGCGCCTTTGAGCGTGCCCCAAACCAGCGCGCTCTTGAGGTTCGGAACCCTCTGCATCTCGAACGAGGCCTTGACGCGAGCCGCCTGTCCCTGAGAAAGCGAGGCCATCAGATCCCGCACGGCGTAGCCCTCGTCGCTTCCGACCTCGAAGGCGGGCGCCTTGGTGCCTGACGGATAGGCCTGATAGCGCATGTTGCCTGGCAGCATGTCCACCTCGAAAATGACCGACGCGCCCTTGTCATCGGCCCGGCGCACCGCGCCTTCATGCGCAGCCCCGTCTGGTTGAACACGAACACGGCCTTGCCGCGCACGTCCTTGCCGGCGAAGTCCGCCTCGCTCCCCAGCCCCGCGTACAAAGCCTCGACGTCGATGTCGCCGGCAGGAAGGCCGGCCGCGCCGTAGTGCGGCTGCGCCGATTCGACCCGAATCGTCTTCCCGCCTCCGGAGACGACAACGTCCCACTGCTGCGGCATCCACTGCGGTTCCAGGTCGAGCGGCTGGATGCGCACGTCGCTAAGGCCCGCCCCCTTGAACTTTCCCGCCAGCCAGTCCGCGCTCTCGACGTCTGAGGAGGTTCCGGTGATCCGCCCCCAGAACTTCGGATGGCCTTGATCGCGATAGCGACGCGAGATGGCGGCCTGCTCGACGACGTTCCGGTGCATGCGCTTGCCGTCGATCGGCGCGTAGCGTTCCTCTCCTTTCGGGAGCGGCCAGCGCAGCAGGGCGTCATCGAGCGTATAGAGCTCGGCCCGCGGCGTGACCGCCCCAGGCACGGGTGCGGTCGCCGCCTGATCGCCAAGGCCGGCACGCTGGGTCAGGGCGACCACGGCCACCGCGCTCACTATCCACAGGCCGAGTGATGACTGTCGGTGCATGGTGAATCTCCTTGTCGTACTACTCGGCACCCACGCCCAGATAGACACGCAGCTTCTCGTTGTCGAACAACGACTCGGCCCGCGATTCCCGCGTCAGCAGGGATCCGACCGCGCCGGCGATGAAGGCGGCCGTCATCGACACGATGGCCGGATTCCGAAGCGGACTGATGGCCGCCGGGTTCTTCAGGATGTCCACCCAGACGGTCGGGCTCAGGATGATGAGCGTCACCGAGAGCAGCGCGCCCGTGACGATCGAGCAGACCGCGCCGGTCGTGTTGAACCGGCGCCAGACGATCGACAGCAGGAGCGGCGGGAAATTCGCGCTCGCGGCGACGGCGAAGGTCAAGCCGACCATGAAGGCCACGTTCTGGCCCTTGAAGGCGATGCCCAGCAACACCGCGGTCGCGCCGAACACGACCGTTGCGATACGCGCGATGCGGACCTGTTCGTGCTCGGTCGCCTTGCCGCGGCGCACCACGTGCAGGAAGATGTCGTGCGACAGCGCGCTGGCGCCGGCCAGCGTGAGACCCGCCACGACGGCGAGGATCGTCGCGAATGCCACGGCGGCGACGAACCCGAGAAATGGCGTGCCTCCCAGGAGCTCGGCCACCATCGGCGCCGCCATGTTGCCGCCCGGGTCCATCCGGCGGATTTCGTCCCGGCCGAGGAGCGCGGAGGCCCCGAAGCCGACGATCGGGATAATCAGGTAGAAATAGCCGATCAAACCGGTCGCGTACAGTACCGATGTGCGTGCCGCCTTCGCATCGGGCACGGTGTAGAACCGCATCAGGATATGGGGCAGGCCGAGCAGGCCGAACATCAGGGCCAGCCCCAGGGACACGGCATCGACGGGATCGGTCACCAGGCCGCCGGGCTCGAGCGCGGCCTGCCCGTATCGCTGGGCCACGGCGGCGTACAACCTGGTCACCGAGAAGTCGAACTCCGCGAGCACGAGCACGGTGAGCACCGTCACGCCGCCGAGCAGCAGGATCGCCTTGATGATCTGGACCCAGGTCGTCGCGTTCATGCCGCCGAAGAGCACATACAGCAGCATCACCACGCCGACGATCACGACGGCCGACTCGTACGAGACCCCGAACATCAGGGTGACGAGGTTTCCGGCGCCGACCATCTGCGCGATGGTGTAGAAGAGCAGCGTGAGAATGCCGCCGAACGCGGCCGCGATCCGGACCGGCCGCTGACGAAGGCGGAACGCCACGACATCCGCAAAGGTGAACTTGCCGAGGTTGCGCAGCGGTTCAGCGATGAAGAACATCAGTGCGGGCCAACCGACCAGCCAGCCGGTGGCGTAGATCATGCCGTCGTAGCCGCTGAGCGCGACGAGGCCGGCGATGCCGAGGAAGGACGCCGCGCTCATGTAGTCACCGGCCAGGGCGAGGCCGTTCTGGACCGGACTGACCGATCGCCCTGCCGCGTAGAAGTCGGCGGTGGAACGGGTTCTCCGTGCCGCCCAGTAGGTGACGGCCAGCGTGAACCCGACGATGAGCAGGAAGAAGCCGATTGCGGACGGGGTGGGGGTTCCGATCGTGGAGGTCATCGGTCTCGCTTGGGGAGGAACGGGGCGGCATCAGCCGCGGAGGCGCCCGCGCAGCCGCTGCACTTCGGGGTCGTAAAAGCGGTTGGCCCAGATGACATACACGGCCGTCAGCACCCATGCGAAGAGGAGTACGCCCACGCCGACCAGGATGCCAAGCGTCGTCGTCGATTCACCGACCCGCGTGGCGAGCAGCGACCGGTTCGTGGCGACGAGCAGGATGAACCCGTAATAGAGGATGAACAGGGCGATGGTGAGCATCATCGATACTCGCCATCGCCTTGCCACGAGGCCCTTGAAATCCTCGGAGGACAGCAGTTCCTTTGAGGTCACGATCGGCCGCTCAACCCATCACCGGCATCTTGAATTCCGCGCCCTTGCGAATGCCGGTCGGCCAGCGCGCGGTGATCGTCTTCAGCCGCGTGTAGAACCGTACGCCCTCGGGTCCGTGCACGTAGTGGTCGCCGAACAACGACCGCTTCCACCCGCCGAACGAGTGGAAGGCCATCGGGACTGGAATCGGGACGTTCACGCCGACCATGCCGGCCTTCACCTTGCTGCTGAACACCCGCGCCACATCGCCGTCGCGCGTGAAGATCGCCGTGCCGTTCCCGTAGTCGTGCTCGTTCACGAGGCGGAGGGCGGCCTCGAAGTCCGGCACCCGGACGACGGACAGGACCGGCCCGAAGATCTCCTCGCGATAGATCCGCATCGACGGCGACACCCGGTCGAACAGGGTCGGCCCGAGGAAGAATCCCGGTGAGTCGAGCGGCGGCGTGCGGCCGTCGGTCACGAGCTCGGCACCTTCGGTCACGCCCAGGTCCACGTATCCGCGGACTCGCTGGAGGTGCGCATCGGTGACGAGCGGTCCCATCTCCGCGCCCGGTTGATCGCCGGGCGCGACCTTCAGGGTGGCGAGGCGTCCCTTGACCCGCGCGACGAGCTCGTCGGCCAGCGCGTCACCGACGGCGACCGCGACGGAGATGGCCATGCACCGCTCGCCGGCGGATCCGTAGGCGGCGCCGACGAGCGCGTCGGTGGCCTGGTCCAGATCGGCGTCGGGCATGACGACCATGTGGTTCTTCGCACCTCCGAGCGCCTGAACGCGTTTGCCGGTGCTGGTTCCGCGCGAGTAGATGTACTCGGCGATGGGCGTCGAGCCGACGAAGCTGATCGCCTCGATGCCGGGGTGGGCGATCAACGCATCGACCGCTTCCTTGTCCCCGTTGACCACGTTGAAGACCCCGTCCGGCAGCCCCGCCTCCTTCAGGAGGCGCGCCAACTCGATGGACATGGACGGGTCCTTCTCGCTCGGCTTCAGGATGAAGGTGTCACCGCACGCGAGTGCGACCGGGAACATCCACAGCGGCACCATGGCCGGGAAGTTGAAGGGGGTGATGCCGGCCACCACCCCGAGCGGCTGCCGCACCGAGTAGCTGTCGACGCCGGTGCCGACCTCTTCGGTGAACTCGCCCTTGAGCAATTGGGGAATGCCGGTGGCGAACTCGACCACCTCGATACCCCGCTGCACTTCGCCGGCGGCATCCGACGCGACCTTGCCGTGTTCGGCGGTGATGATGGCGGCCAGGCGCGTCAGATCGCGCTCCAGCAGCTCGCGGAAGCGGGCCAGGACGCGCGCCCGCCGGAGCGGCGGTGTCGCCGCCCACTGCGGCCACGCGGCGGTCGCGGCGGTCACGGCCTGGTCCACCTCGGCCTTGCCGGCAAAGGCGACCCGGCGGCTCAGCACACCGCTGGCCGGGTTGTACACGTCCCCGTATCGACTGGAGGCGCCGTCAACCAGCTGGCCGCCGATGAAATGGGACACGGTGGGAAGGGCCGTCGCCGACGGCTGATCCTCAATTGCGACGCTCTTGGACTCGGACATGGGGTGTTCGCCCTCTCGTAGTACTCGCGCGCTAGGCCCAGACCTGCCGCCGATACAGCTGCGCGATTTCGTCTGCGGTCGGGATCCGCGGGTTGTTTTGGGGTGAGCCAGAAGCCAGGGCTTGGGCGGCCATAACGGGAATGCTATCGAAATACTGCTGCTCGCGGATCCCATATTGCTTCGGCGAGGGCACCTGCAGCTCCTGGTTCCTCCGGTACAGACCATCGACCAGCTTCCTGATGGCGACCGACGCGGGATCGGCCGCGCCAGCGACGCCCATCGCCCGAGCGCAGTCGGCATAGCGTTCGGCCGCCGCGTCAGCCGACAACGCGGTCACCGCGGGCAGCAGCATCGCGTTCGACAGCCCATGCGGCACATGGAAGAACACCCCGATTGGCCTAGAACAGCGCGACGTAGTCAGGGGAATTCGGCGCGAAGACCGCGACCACGTCCCCTCGGTTGACGCCGAGGCTCTGCAGGCCGGCTGATACTCGCGTCACGTCGTCGCGCAGTTCCGCGTACGTGATGACCCGGTCCGTGGAGCCATCGATGAGGGCCGGCTTGGCCGCGCGGGCCTCGTGACGCTCGCACACGAACTGTGCGATGGATCCGTCCGGAACGACGACGCCCGGGTACGTACTGCGTGTCACCATGCTGAGCATCCCCAATCCGTGAAGCCAGCGAGCGCCGAGCTGTCGGCAGATGATACGAGGGGAAGGGATGGTTCACAAGCGGCACCGTTTGCACGGATGAGCCCTTGCCGGCGCTGAGAATCCAGCACCCTTGCTGGATTTCCGGCGGCGCACATCGCGACTCCCCGCAATCTTGCTCAACTCTGGCGCTCCTATCTGGCAGGGGTTGTGCGTGGTGTTCGGGGAGGGGGCGTCATGGCCGCACGCACTCTGGACCGCGTCGTCGTTGAGGGACCCGTCAATCCTGGTTTCGAGGTCGTCCGCGAGGCGTTCAACGCCAACTTCACCCAACGCGGCGAACTGGGCGGGGCGTGTTGTGTTTATCACCACGGCAGGAAGGTCGTCGACCTCTGGGGCGGTATTCGAGACAAGCAGACCGGCAAGCCCTGGGAACCGGACACCATGGTCATCGTCTTCTCCGCCTCCAAGGGCCTGGCGGCAATGACGCTCGCAGTCGCTCACTCACGGGGCTGGCTCGATTACGAAGAACGAGTGGCCCATTACTGGCCCGAGTTCGCGCAACACGGCAAGGACGGGATCACCGTGCGCCAGCTCCTCGCGCATCAGGCGGCGCTGTTCTGCCTCGATCAGCCCGTCGATCGCACCCTGGTCGCCGACCTGGATCGCCTGGCCGACGTGCTCGCCCGTCAGAAGCCGGCGTGGGAGCCCGGAACGCGACTGGCGTATCACGGCATCACCCTCGGGTTCTACCAGGGCGAGCTGATACGCCGGATCGATCCACGACATCGCACGCTCGGCCAGTTCTTCCAGGACGAGATCGCATCGCGGCTCGGCCTGGACGTCTACATCAGGCTCCCCGAGGACATCCCGAACTCGCGCTTCGCCACCATCACCCGACCCAACTCGATCGACATGTTGCTCGGCTTCCCACTCCGCTTGACGCTCGAGGCGATGAACCCACGGTCCAAGATCGTCCGGACACTCAGAGGCTCCGAGCTCCCTCACGACGAGCGGCGCATCTATGCGCGCAGTTTCGAGGTGCCGTCGGGAGGCGCCGTTGGCACGGCTCGCGCCATCGCGCACGCGTATGGCGTCTTCGCCACCGGAGGACGCGAGCTCGGGTTGCGAAAGGAGACGCTCGACCTGCTGGCGGCGCCAGCGATACCGCCGACGCGAGGTTTCCGCGACGAATGCCTGAAGGCCGAGGTGCAGTTCTCGCTGGGGTTCATGAAGCCCAGCCCGGTCTGGCCGTTCGGCAGCGCAGCGTCGTTCGGCTCTCCTGGAGCAGGCGGTTCTCTCGGTTTTGCCGATCCGGATGCGGAGATTGGCTACGCATACGTGACGAGCCAGATGGGGACCACGCTCACGGGCGACCCGCGGGACGTGGCGCTCAGGGATGCGCTCTACGCCGCCATCCGGCCTTCATGAAGGAGCTCACCCCATCTTCGCCAGCTCGTCGTACGCGATCGTCAATGCCAGCCCCAGACGCGACTTGATACCGCCGAAGTGCTCGAAGCGCGGCAGCACCTCGACCTTCGCCAGGTCCTCTTTGGGTCGGCCTTCCTTGCGCGCGCCACCCGCATACTCGATGACGGCCGTGAAATAGTCGCGCTGATACAGGAGGTCGGGGCGCGTGCCGATGAACGGGTGTCCAGCCTCGGCGTGACCGTAGACATAGAGCGCATCGGCGGGATAGGCCGGCGCCATCTGCTCGAGCACGCGGATCCATCCGTGCACCGACGCACCGGCGGGCGCGTCCACATTGGGATAGCCGCGATTGTTCAGCAGATCGCCGAGGTGCACGACGTTGGCCTGCTCGAAGTGAATCGACGCGTCGCCACCGGTGTGCGCCGGACCCCAGTGCCTGGCCCGCACGGTCTCGTCACCGAGAGTGACGCTCCATGTCTCGGGGAAAGTCACGTCTGGCAACGTCACTTCGGTCTTGCTCCGCTCGGCCGCGGCTCGCTGGTTCTCCTTCGACCGCACGTGCGCGACGATCTGCTTCGCCGCCGGCCGCAGCACGCCGTTGCCGCCGGTGTGATCGGGGTGGTGATGGCTGTTGATGAGCACATCGATGGCCCGCGGGCTGCGCTCCTTGAGGCCGCTCAGCAGGTTCGGGGCGGTGTCGGCGAACTGGCTGTCGACGACGAGCAAGCCGTCGGGGTTGATGAGCCAGCCGATGGTCCCCCCGCGCTGATGGAAGATGCCGATGTTGCGCCGCAGCGGCGTGAACACCGCCGGTGCCGGCGGCGCGGCGGCCGGAGCGGCGGGCGCTCCTCCCTGTTGCGCGCTTGCCGTCGAAGAAACCGCGGCGGCGGGAACGGCCAATGCTGAAGCCTTCACGAAATCGCGACGTGTCCACGCCATCGGGCAACCTCCATGGCCAGCGTCCGGACCGTCCGGTCGCGTACCCGAGGCGAATTATACGGCGGGCGGCCGCGGGAAAGGGCCACCGCACGGGCGAGTCGGACGCCTCGTGTGGCGCCCGAAGCAGCGCGCCCTACGCCTGCCGCAGGGCCGTGACGGGATCGATCGCCACCGCGCGGCGCGCCGGCAGGTAGCTGGCGACACACGCCACGAACAACAGCACGGCGGGCACGCCCGCAAAGATGAGCGGATCCGTCTGGCTCACGCCGAAGAGCAGCGACGCCACCGCTCGGGAGGCAGCGAACGCGCCCGCCAGCCCGCACAGGAGCCCGATGGCCGTCAGCGTCAGTCCCTGGCGCATCACCAGGCCCAGGATATCGGTCGGCGTGGCGCCAATCGCGGAGCGCACGCCGATCTCCTTCGTGCGGCGACTCACCCAATAGGCGAGCACACCGTAGAGACCGACGGCCGCAATCACCAGCGCGCACAATGCGGCTGGCGCGATCACCAGTGCGGCCAACCGTGGGCCAAGATACGCGCGCTCCATGAAGGCATCCATCGTCTTGGCATCGTAGATGGGCACGGCCGGATCGACGCTGGCAACAGCCCGGCGCACTTCACCCAGCATGGACGCCGGATCGCGCCGGCTCCTGACCACCAGCGTGGCACTCGACGCCGTCTGCTGCGCCAGCGCGGTCCATACGAACGGCCGCGGCGACTCGGTGAGCTGGCGATACTTGCCATCCGCCGACACGCCGACGACCTCGAGCCACCGGACGTCACTGCCGGTGAAGCGGATACGCCGTCCAATCGGATTCTGTCCCGGCCACGCCATGGCGGCGAGCGTCTCGTTGACGATAGCAACCGCCGGCGCGTCCGCGGTGTCGCGCGCCGCGAACGCGCGGCCATCCCGGATAGGCGTGCCGAGGGCCGAGAAATAGTACTCATCGACCGCTGAGGACATCGTCTGAATGCCCTCGCGGCCGGGCGCCGCCTCACGGCCCTCTACGATGAGGTCGCCGCCTCCCACCGAGAAGTCGAGCGGCACGTATTGGGCCAGCGTCACGGCTTCGACGCCAGGTACACCGCCGACGGTTTCCTGCACTCGCCGGTAGAAGGCACGGACATCAGGATCGGCCAGGCCCCGTATTCCGGGGTTCACCGACATCACGATGCGATCCTCGACCTCGAATCCAGGGTCGAGCGTGCGGGCACCGCCCACGCTTCGTACGAAGAGTCCCGCCACGACCAGGATGATCAGCGACGCCGCTACCTGACCGACCACGAGGACATCCGACACCCTCACACGCCTCGCACGTCCACCCGTGGGCGCGCCATCGTCCTTGAGCGCGGGAACGAGGTCGTTATTCGACAACTGGAGTGCCGGCCAGAGACCGAACGCCACGGCCGCGAGTGTGGCGAGGCCGAACGTGAACGCCATCACACGAAGGTCGGTATGGAACGAAAAGGCCAGCGGGAGGTCGGTGGGTACGCGAAGCCGTGCGAGCAGCGTCGCGGCCAGGGCGCCCATTCCTACGGCGAGGCCGCCCGCCACGGCAGCCAGCAGCAGCGCTTCCACCAGCAGTTGGCGGACGAGCTGCCCGCGGCCCGCGCCGATCGCCAGCCGGATCGCCACCTCGCGCCGCCGCGAGGCCGCGCGGGCCAGAAGCAGGTTGGCCACGTTGGCGCACGCGACCAGCAGCACGAGCCCCGTCAGGCCCAGGAAGATGATCGCCACGGTATTGGTCGCCGACGCAATCTCGACTTCCGGCCGCGTGTCGAGCTCTCGGAACACGAAGGCCTTGAAGTCCTTGTTGGTGTCGGGATGATCCGCGGCGAGACGCGCCGCCACGGTGTCGACGGTGGCCTGCGCCCCGGCGACCGTTACGCCGGGCGACAGCCGCCCGATGAGCCGCAGCGAGGTGGCGGTGCGATCGGTCAGGAACGGCTGCTGCGCCGGACGCAACCGCGGGAAGCTCTCCGCCGGCACCCAGAACTCCGGGGCGAAGTACACCGCGTAGGCGCCACTGAAGTGTTCCGGCGCAACGCCCACCACCGTGACCGGCTCGTTGCTGAGGGTGATGGTTCGACCGATCGCGGCCGGGTCCGCACCCAGACGAGCGGTCCAGAAGCCGTGGCTCACCACGATCGCCAGCGGTCCGCCGGGCCGGCCCTCCTCGGGCAGAAACCGTCGGCCGAGCGCCGGGTTCACGCCAAGCACGTCGAAGTAGTTGCCCGTAACCAGCTCGCCAATGACACGAGTGGCCGCTTCATTTGCGCTCCCCGTGCCGCCGAGCGCGAACTCAGCGAGCGTGTATCCCGCGAGTCCGCTGAACACCGGAGCTTGTTCACGGTAGTCCCGGAACTCGGCATACGAGAACGCGTCGTAGAAGGTCTGTGTCGGGCTGCGGCGGTAGAGGACCACCAGCTCGTCGGGGGCCTCGACCGGCAGCGGCCGCCACAACAGGCTGTTGAACATGCTGAACAGCGCGCTGTTGGCGCCAAGACCCAGTGCGAGGGACAGAATGGCAGTGGCCGCGAACCCCCGATGCGCGCGCAGGGTACGCAGGCCGTGCCGGATGTCGAGCAGAAGTGTGTGCATGGTCGTTTTCCCGGCCCGCCGACGGCTCGCTAGATACTACGTCGCACAGGACCGCGGCGTTCGCCGCGACGGCATGAACTCGGATCTCCCTACAATGGCGGCAGATCTCATACATGCTTCCGCGCCTCCGATCGCTCCCCCGCGACACCTGGCTGCTGTTTGCGACGCGCTTCGTCCGGCTCTTCGCTTATGGGGCGCTGTCGGTCGTGCTCGTGCTGTACCTGGTGAGCCTCGGGCTCAGCGAACAGCAGACCGGCCTGCTACTCACGCTCACCCTGGTGGGCGATACCCTCATCTCCCTCGCGATCACCACGCGAGCGGATCGCCTCGGACGCCGGCGCATGCTCATCGCCGGCGCGATGCTGATGACCGGGGCTGGCCTCGTCTTCGCCTCGAGCGCGAACCCATGGGTGCTGCTCCTCGCCGGGACGATCGGCGTGGTCAGCCCGAGCGGCCAGGAGGTGGGACCGTTCCTGCCCATCGAACAGGCCGCCCTCGCTCACGTGGTGACCGATCGAACCCGAACCGAGGTCTTCGCGTGGTACACCCTGACGGGCTCGGTCGCGACCGCGCTCGGGGCGCTGTCGGCTGGCCTCGCCACGCGCTTCCTGCAGGAGGCGGCGGTGACACCGCTCGACAGCTACCGCGCGGTCGTCATCGGCTACGCGGCGCTGGGCGTGGTCCTGGCGGCGATCTTCGCGGGGCTGTCGCGCCAGACCGAGGCGGCGACCGGGCCCGCGGCCAAGCCTGCCGCGGCGACCACCACCGGACTGTCCGGACTCGACCGGTCGCGGACGACGGTGATGAAGCTGTCGGCGCTGTTTGCCCTCGACGCCTTCGGAGGCGGATTCGTCGTCCAGGCGTTCACGGCGTACTGGTTCCACCTGCGGTTTGGGGTCGACGCTGCGGCGCTCGGTGCGATCTTCTTCTGGACCAACATCTTCGCGGGGCTGTCGGCGCTGCTGGCGTCCCGCCTGGCGGCGCGCATCGGCCTGGTCAGAACCATGGTCTTCACGCACCTGCCGTCCAACGTCCTGCTGATTCTGGTTCCGTTGATGCCGTCGCTCCCGCTGGCGGTCACGATGCTGCTCGCCCGCTTCAGCATCAGCCAGATGGACGTGCCGGCAAGGCAGTCCTACGTCATGGCCGTGGTGACGCCTGACGAACGGGCGGCGGCCGGAGGCATCACCGGGGTCGCGCGGACCATGGGCGCGGCCATCAGTCCGCTATTCGTGGGGCTGATGTTCGCGCGCCCCTCGTTGATCAGCCTCCCGTTCTTCATCGCAGGCACGTTGAAGATCGCCTACGACCTGCTGCTCTACCGGCAGTTCGTTTCCACGCTTCCTCCGGAGGAAGCGCGGCAGCCATGAGCGGGCCTGCGGACGACGGCGGACGCCCGTTTTAGTTGACAGACCAAATCGGTCGGATTTAGACTGGCTGCCACAAATGAGACTGTGTCTCATTTCCCTCGAGTAGGCCACTCGAGGCGCTCTTTTCAATGCCCGCCGGTGCTGCGAACACCGGCGGGCCCGGTCGAACAGAAGGTCTCGGCAGACCACTTTCTCGCCATTCGCTTGCGCGATGGCTTGTCCGACTCCCCAATAGTACGGACGGGCAGCTTTCGGCGCAAGTACGGGGATCGCTATGCGTCGCGTGTTGTCGTACGCCGTTGTTTGTTGGTTGATTCCGTCTCCGGCCGCAGAGGCCTCCCCACCTGCTGTCATTGGGGGAATTCAACAACCCGCCCCATCCGTGGTCCTCCGTGGACGCGTCCTCGACACCACCGGCGCCGCTATCGTTGGAGCGCACGTCACCGTGACGCCCGACAGCGCCGGTCAGGCGGGATCTGCCATGACCGATCAACAGGGCGGGTTCGAGATCGCCGCGATTCCCGGCGGCTGCATCGTCGGCGTCAGCGCGAACGGCTTCGTCGAGGCCTCTCGCCGGATCACGCTGAAAGAGGGGGCGGCAGCAACGGTTGATTTCACGCTGGCGGTTGCCGGCATCCAGGAACTGGTCAACGTGGACGCCGCGATCGGCTACTCGGTTCCCGCGGTGTCATCGGCGACCAAGACCCCGACCCCGCTGCGGGACGTCCCTCAGGCGATCAGCGTGGCCTCGCGAGCCTTGATCGCCGACCAGCGGATGTCCAGCATGGCTGACGTCACCAGGTACATGCCTGGTGTCGGCTTCGCCCAGGGCGAAGGCAATCGCGACACGCCGATCCTGCGAGGAAACAGCTCGACGTCGGATTTCTTCGTCGACGGCGTTCGCGATGACGTGCAGTATTTTCGCGACGTCTACAACGTCGATCGAGTGGAGGCCCTCAAGGGCCCGAACGCGATGATTTTCGGCCGCGGCGGCGTCGGCGGCGTGATCAACCGCGTCACGCGGCAGGCCGACTGGGGACAGGCGAGCGAGGCGTCGGTGCAGTTCGGCTCGTGGAACAACCGGCGATTCACCGCGGACCTCGGCCGTGCACTCAACGAGACGACGGCCCTCCGCGCGACCACCCTGTACGAGAACTCCGACTCGTACCGCGAGGGCGTCGGCGGCGAGCGCGTTGGCGTCAACCCCACTGTTGCCATTCGCGTCGGACCGAGCACGACGGTCCGCGCCAGCTACGAGTACTTCCACGATGAGCGGGTCGCGGATCGCGGCATCTCGTCGTTCGAGGGGCGTCCGGTCGAGTCCGATCCGAGCACGTTCTTCGGCGACCCGTCACAGAGCACGAGCGACGCGACGGTGAACCTCGTGTCCTCGCTGGTCGAGCATCGCTTCGGATCTCGCGTCACGCTCAGGAATCGCCTCAGTTACGGCGACTGCGACAAGTTCTACCAGAACGTGTTCCCCGGCGCGGTGAATGCGGCCGGCACCACCGTGGCCATCTCCGCCTACAACAACGCGACGACCCGCCAGAACCTGTTCAATCAGACGGACGTCATCGTCCTGACACGGACCGGGAGAGTTGGTCACACGCTGCTCTTCGGCACCGAGTTCGGGCGCCAGGACACCGACAACTTCCGCCAGACCGGCTTCTTCACGCGCCTGGGCGAGAACGTGGCGACCGTCAGTGCCCCGCTGGACGCCCCGACGATCTCGCTGCCGCTGGAGTTCCGGCAGAACGCCACCGACGCGGACAACGACGGGGTCACGACGATCGCGTCTGCGTATGCACAGGACCAGCTTGCTTTGTCCGCCCATCTCGACGCCGTTATCGGCCTGAGGTTCGACAGCTTCAAGGCCAACGTCATCAACCATCGTACGGCAACCGACTTCGCGAGCGACGACGGCCTGCTCTCGCCGCGCCTGGGGCTGATATACAAGCCCATCGTGCCGCTGTCGTTGTACGGCAGCTACAGCCTGACCTACCTGCCGCGCGCCGGCGAACAGCTGTCCTCGCTGACGCTGACGAATCAGGCGCTGGATCCCGAGGAGTTCCGCAACTATGAAGTAGGGGCAAAGTGGGATGCCCTTCCAACACTCTCCTTCACGGCGGCCCTGTATCGCCTCGATCGCGGCAATGTCATCGTTCCCGATCCCGTCAATCCGGCCCAGTCCAGCCTGGTGGACGCGCAGCGAACCATGGGCCTCGAGCTCGAGCTGAACGGGAACATCACGCGCGCGTGGAGCGTCGCGGGTGGTTACGCCTACCAGGACGGCGAGATCACGCGCTCCTTGTCGGCGACGGCACTGGCGGGAGCCGAGCTGGCGCAACTGCCGAAGCACTCGATCTCGCTGTGGAACAAGTACGGCTTCACGGCTCGGCTGGCGGCCGCGCTCGGGGTGCTCCATCGCACCGAGGTCTTCACCTCGACCGACAACCTCGTCGTGCTTCCCAGCTGGACTCGCGTCGACGCGGCGGTGTACTACGACCTGACTCGGGCCCTGAGGGCGCAAGTCAACGTCGAGAACCTCGTCGACGAAAAGTATTACCCCACCGCCCACAGCAACACGAACATCACGCCAGGCTCGCCGCGAGCCGTGCGCTTTGCGCTGACGACGCGGTTCTAGGCGAGGGTTCCTCACCCAGCAGCCGCCTTGACGCCGAACCGATGCGACCCTGCACCGGTTCGGCGGGTCACGGATCGCCCCGGCCGGGCCGTCAACGCGGACGGGCTCGCGCGAGCTCATCAGGCGTCGCGCGGTAGAATGAGATCCCTCACCCGCGGACTCCAGTACTCATGGCCTTCGGCGGCTTCCATCCCATCGTTCGTCAGTGGTTCACGACCGAAGTCGGCGAGCCAACCGCCGCTCAGCTCGACGGTTGGAGCGCGATCGCGGCTGGCCGCCACACGCTGATTGCCGCGCCAACGGGATCGGGCAAGACGCTCGCGGCGTTCCTCACCGCCATCAACTCGTTGCTCGAGGAGAGTCTCACGGCGCCGCTCCCCGACGAGGTCCGCGTCGTCTACGTGTCGCCGCTGAAGGCGCTGAGCACGGACATCCACAAGAACCTCGCAGTACCTTGCGACGGCATTCAACACCTGGCGGAACGGGATGGAATGGCCGCGCCGAGGATCACGGCCGCGGTGCGGACCGGCGACACGACGCCGGCGGAGCGCGCCGCGATGTTGCGGACGCCACCACACATTCTGGTCACGACCCCGGAGTCGCTGTATCTGCTGCTCACCTCGGACCGAAGCCGGCAGATGCTCCGCACCGTGGGCACGGTCATCGTGGACGAGATTCATGCCGTCATCGGGTTGCGCCGGGGGGCCCACCTCGCCCTGACACTCGAGCGGCTCGCCGCCGTAGCCGAGCGGCCATTGCAACGAATCGGGCTCTCGGCGACGCAGACGCCGATCGAGGAAGTTGCCAGATTCCTCACCGCCGGCGTCGCCGCCGGCTGCACCATCATCGACGTCGGCCACCGGCGCCAGATGGACCTGGACGTCGAGATGCCGCGCTCCGCGCTCGACGCCGTGATGTCTCACGAGGTCTGGGAGGAATACTACGACCGGCTGACAGCGTTGATCGCGGCTCACCGGACGACGCTCGTCTTCGTGAACACGCGGCGCATGGCGGAGCGGGTGGCGCGCCACCTCAGCGAGCGGCTGGGCGACGAGGCGGTGACCGCGCATCACGGCAGCCTGTCGAAGGAGAAACGGCTCGACGCCGAGACCCGGCTGAAGTCAGGACGGTTGCAGGCACTGGTCGCCACCGCGTCGCTCGAGCTCGGCATCGACATCGGGCACGTCGATCTGGTCTGCCAGATCGGATCACCGCACCGGATCGCCACGCTGCTGCAGCGTGTCGGTCGTTCGGGCCACACGATCAGCGGAACGCCGAAGGGCCGGGTCTTTCCGGTGTCGCGAGACGATCTCGTCGAATGCGCGGCGCTCCTCCGCTCGGTGCAGTCGGGGCAGCTCGATGCCATCGTGTCGCACGACGCGCCGCTCGACGTGCTGGCGCAACAACTGGTCGCCGAGTCCGCGTGCCGCGACTATTCGGAGGACGACCTCTTCGCGCTGGTGACGCGAGCGTGGCCCTATCGCGGCCTCGATCGTGCCGCATTCGATGGCGTGCTGCGAATGACCGCCGAGGGCTTCGCCACCCGCCGTGGCCGGCGCTCGGCGCTGGTCCACCGCGACGAGGTCAACCGGACCGTCCGTGCCCGGCGGGGCGCGAGGCTGCTCGCTCAGACGTCCGGAGGCGCGATCCCGGAAGTAGCCGACTATCGCGTGGTGCTCGATCCCGACGACACCTTCATCGGCACGCTCAACGAGGACTTCGCGATCGAGAGCAATGCTGGCGACGTCTTCCAGCTCGGCAATGCGTCGTGGCTCATCCTCCAGGTTACGGGCGGCGACGTCCGCGTGGCCGATGCCAGAGGCGCACCGCCGACCATTCCTTTCTGGCTGGGCGAGGCGCCGGCCCGCAGCGACGAGCTGTCGCGCGCGGTCAGCGACCTGCGGAACGAGGTCGATCGACGGCTCGACGATCCGGCCGCGGACACGGTCGTATGGTTGATGGCGGAAACAGGTCTCGCACGGGTCGCGGCCGATCAAGCGGTGTCGTATCTCGCGGAGGGCCGACGCGCGCTCGGCGTGATCCCGTCGCAGGACTCGCTCGTGCTCGAGCGGTTCTTCGACGAGGCCGGCGGCATGCAGCTCGTCCTGCACGCGCCGTTTGGCAGCCGCATCAACAAGGCGTGGGGACTCGCCCTGCGCAAGCGGTTCTGCCGCCAGTTCAACTTCGAGCTGCAAGCCGCCGCCACCGAAGACGCGCTGATGCTCTCGCTGGGGCCCCAGCATTCGTTCCCGCTGTCGGACGTCTTTCGCTATCTGCACCCTGAGACGACGCGTGACGTGCTCGTGCAGGCGTTTCTCGACGCACCCGTGTTCAAGACGCGGTGGCGATGGAACACCACCATCTCGCTGGCGGTGCCGCGCGCGAGAGGTGGGCGCAAGGTCGCGCCACAGATCCAGCGAATGCAGGCCGACGACCTGATGGCGGCAGTGTTCCCGGATGCAGCCGCCTGCCTCGAGAACATCCCTGGGGATCGACAGATCCCCGATCACCCGCTCGTCTCACAGACCGTGCGGGACTGCCTCGAAGAGGCGATGGATTTCGAAGGGCTCCGTGCCGTGCTCGGCCGGATCCACCGCGGCGAGCTGCGGCTGATCTCGCGCGACACGCCGGAGCCGTCGCTCTTCGCGCACGAGATCCTCAACGCCCGGCCTTATGCCTTTCTCGACGATGCGCCACTCGAGGAACGTCGCAGTCGCGCGGTGCAGTCCCGGCGGGCGACCGATCCCACATCGGCGGGTGATGTCGGCGCCCTCGACGCGGATGCCATCGCGCGGGTGCGCGAGGAGGAGCGTCCAGACCCGCGGGATGCCGACGAGCTGCACGATGCGACGTTGACGGCTGGGTTCCTGACCTCGGGCGACCTCGAAGACATCCGGCCGGACCTGCTGAATGAACTGACCGCGGCCCGGCGTGCCGGCAGCGTCAGCTTCGGACCAGCGACGCGGGACGCGTGCCCGCTCATCGTCGCCGTCGAGCGGCTGCCGGAACTGCGCGCGATTCACCCCGACCTCGTCATCGCCGCGACGCTGCAACCGCCGCCCTCCCGGTTGGCGAAATCCTGGTCGCGCGCCGAGGCCATCACCGAGGTCCTGAGAGGTCGGCTCACGGTGACCGGTCCGGTGACCGCGGAGGCATTGGCCGATTCGATGGGCGTTTCGCCCACGGACGTGGACGTGGCGCTGTTGTCGCTCGAAGCGGACGGGGTCGTGCTCCGCGGACGCTTCACACCGGGCGAGAGCGCACTCGAATGGTGCGACAGGACGCTGCTGGCCCGCATTCATCGCTACACGCTGAATCGGCTCCGCGCCGAGATCGAGCCGGTCAGCCCGGCAGATTTCATGCGGTTTCTCTTCCGGTGGCAGCATGTCGAAACCTCGTCCAGGCTGACCGGGCTGGACGGGTTGCGCGAGATCGTCACCGCACTCGACGGCTATGAGCTCGCGGCCGCGGCGTGGGAGCGCGCGGTGCTGCCGGCGCGCCTCGATCACTACGACGCGTCGATGCTCGACATGATCTGCCTCACCGGAGAGGCCGGGTGGGGCCGCCTCTCGCCCGCGCAGCTCGGCCCCGAGCCCGGACTGGTGCCGGCGACGCCGATCGCCCTCTTCCTCCTCGAGCATGCGGGCGCGTGGCGGTCACTCACGATGAACGGGGACGAACCGCCGCTCTCGGAAGAGGCCCGACACGTTCTGGCGACTCTCCGCTCGCGCGGAGCGTCGTTCCTCCGCGATCTCGGGCCAGCCTGCGGGCTCGATGCCGATCAGCTCCGGCATGCCATCGGGGCGCTGGTCGCAGGCGGGCTGGTGACATCCGATGGCTTCTCGGGACTGCGCGCGCTCGTGTGGGCGGCGCGAGGACGGCCGGCGCAGCACGACCGGCGCAGCAACTTCGCCGGCCGGTGGACGGCCATCGCGGCCGGCGGCGAAGACATCTCGCGCGAGCGGGCGGTCGAGCTCCTGGCGTGGGCGCTGCTCCGCCGCTACGGGGTCGTGTTCCGGCGGCTGCTCACCCGCGAGACGAATGCAGCGACCTGGCGCGAGCTCGCACGCGTCTACAGGCGTTTGGAGGCGCGCGGTGAGATCCGCAGCGGCCGGTTCGTGACCGGCATGTCGGGAGAGCAGTTCGCGCTTCCCGGTGCGGTCGACCAGTTGCGCGAGGTTCGGCGCCTCCAGGCTGACGGCACTCTGGTCACCATCAGCGCCGCCGATCCGTTGAACCTCGCTGGGATTGTCACGTCCGGGGAGCGCATCCGGACCGCCGGCCGCAACCGGATCGTGTATCGGGACGGGGTGCCGCTCGCCGCCCTCGAAGGCGGCGTCGTGCGAGGGCTCGCGCCGATCGATCCGGCTATCGCCGCCGACGTGGCACGCGCGCTACAGGCGCGGCGCGCGCCGGCGCTTGCCGTGCATTAGGGCCGATCGCGCTCTGCAACCACCTTCGGCAGGATGACATAGGGGTGGCCGAAGCCGGTCCATCCCCGCACGCGGCCCCAGACTTCCAGACGCCAGGTGACCTCCTTGCGCCCCTCGATGTCGGCGAGTTGGACGTCGGCCGGTATCGTGACGGTCGCTTGCCCGACGACGTGTTCACCCGGGCCGGCAGCGGCTTCTCCCCTGACCAGCACGTTCGTCTGGAGAATGAGCCGCCGATCTCGATCGGTTTCGCGCTTCCCTCGCCGCCACACCTGGCGCGTCGTGGTCTGTTCGCAGACCAGGTTCACGCGCAGCGACTTGAGGCGAATCGGTCCCGGCTGGCGAACCGTCACATGAAAGGATTCGCCGGCGTGAGCCGGCATGCGATCGACCTCGACGATCGTCTCGGGGACTCGCGCCATGAGGAACATCTTGAGCCCCAGGACCACCATTACGAGGCCGACCAACGCGAAGCCGCCGCCAACGGCGTACAACACCCATTCGTTCCGGCCGGTGCCCTGCGCGCCGCTGCGCAGGCCGACGAGAGTCGCCAGGCCAAGGACAGAGAGGAAGAGGCCGATGGCCGTTGCACAGCCAGCCTGTCCGGCCACGGATGCCTCGCGCTGCAGACGGATGGGCTCGGCCATGCGCGTCATGTTATGCGTATTAAGATACGGGCCGGCTTGCCACCGGGAGGGGCGGTGCGACTACAGATTGACGATCTGACCTTCGACGCGTCGTCTCGACAGCTGTGGCTGAACGAGGCGGAGGTGCACCTATCGACCAAGGCGTTCGACTTGCTCGCCCTCCTCATCGAACGCCGGCCGCAGGCTGTGTCGAAAGCCGATCTGCACGCCCGGCTGTGGCCGGGCACCTTCGTCTCGGCGAGCAGCCTGCCGTCCCTGATCTCCGAAATTCGGGAAGCCATCGCCGACCACCGGCGTGAGTCGCGCCTCGTTCGCACCGTCCACGGGTTCGGCTACGCGTGGCAATCAGCGCAGCAGGCGACGCCGGACGGCGATGCGTTCGAGGGCACACTAACCGGGTGGCTGGTCGGGAGCCCCGCGGAGATTGCGCTGTTCGCCGGCGAGAACGTGCTCGGCCGGGAAGGCGACGACGTGATTCTGCTCAAGTCGAGTACGGTGTCGCGTCGTCACGCACGAGTGGCCATCGGCGAGGGCGGGGCCGTCATCGAGGATCTCGGAAGCAAGAACGGCACGTACGTCAACGACCAGCGCGTAAGCGAGCCGACGTCGGTCGCCGATGGGGATCAGGTTCGGTTGGGCTCGCTCGTGTTCACGTTTCGTCGATCGCAGCCCGCCGCTTCAACCCAGTCGATCACCTCGCAGAGCGGCACCCGCCGCCGCTCATGACTTCTGGCAGATGCACCTGAGGAGCGTGCCCTCACGCTTCTCGGTCTCGGCCGATACCTCGACGCCCTCGCTCGAGGGAGCGGTCGCCGCAGCCGTCTCCGCGGGATTCGTCTTCCTCCGGAACCCCCAGCTCACGCCGACGGTGATCCCGCGATCCAGCGCGTGCCCGTTGCGGCCGGCTGCCATCTTCGAGAACGACCCGAACACGTCCACCGCGTCGGTCAGCGAGAACGCGGCGCCGACGCCCAGATCGAGGAAGTTCACCCGCTGAATCTGGTCGTGATTGAAGCGGTACTCGGGTGGGAGCGCGGACAGGCCGCCCTCGGTCGGAAAATCGATCCCGCCGTGCGTCACTCCCGCGTTGGCCATGGTGAAGGCACGGAACCTCGAGTTGAAGAAGTAGCCGATCTCGAGGTCGGCGTGGCTGCGATTGTGGGAGATGTCGAGCACCTGCTCGACGAAGCCGAAGGCGTAGCGTCCGGAGATGAACAGCCCGGGCAGGCCGCGCTCGACGAGCTTGGCCGCGTACACGCCCACCTGCAGCTCTCGCAGCCGCTGACCTGGCGCGGCGTGCCCGTAGAACGCGTAATTGTTGCTGGGCATGACCGAGCCGATGTAGGGCGTGATGACCGCGCCATCGCGCGTCAGGTTGTATCGCAGCGCGAAGCGGACGTCCGTGAACGAACTCCGGTAGGTCCCATCGTCGATGTTGGTATCGGGATGGGCGGTGGGGCCGGTGTACTTGGCGGAGACGAACGGCAAGGCGACGTCGACGGCGATCTTGTCGGTGAGGCCGAAGGTGACATCGGCGAGGACGATATTGCTGTCGATGTCGCCAGCGATGCGGGAGACTGTGCCGGTCAGATGCTTCTCGACGTGCTGTGTCTGGAACGCGATCGAAACGGAGCCTTCGCCCCGCGCGGGAACCCATGCCTGGGCCATCGCCTCACTGGCGATCGACGGCGAGCACAGCAGCGTTCCCAGCAAACCGATCGTCAAGCGCCGATGACGAGGGACCATCACATACGCTCCTTCCGAGGCTGGGTTACGACGCCTTCGCGCGTTTGCTGCGCGCCTTCATCACGTTCTCCACTTCATCGAGGTAGCGGATCGCCTTGTCGGACGACTTGAGCCGGCAAATGACGTCACTCGGCGCCTGCGCCGGCGGGAACGCCACGAACAGCGCATCGGGG
>DATLLC010000269.1:0-13883 GCA_035538015.1 Vicinamibacterales bacterium | reverse complement strand
CGCCTTGAACCGCCGCAGCACCTGCTCGATCTGCGGCCGCAGGTCCTGCGTCTTGTCCCCGAGCTTGATGCCGATCTCGAACGCCCGGGTCTGCGGCTCGAAGCTCTCGATGATCCAGAGGGCGAGCCCGATGAAGAGTGTCCCGATGATCGCCAGCCCGTAGAGCCCGACGCCGGCGCTGAGACCCACCGACAGGGTGCAGAGCATGACCACCGCGTCCTTGGGATCCTCGATCTTCGAGCGATACCGAATCAGGTTCGCTGCGCCGACGATACCGAAGGCTCGGGCCAGGCTGGCGCCTACGACAAGCATGATCAGCGCGCCGACGACGCCCAGCACGATCTGCGTCTGGACGACGGCCGGCTGGCGCGGCGGCGTCCCTCGCCGCCGCGGTCGAAGTGCCAGCGCCGCGCCGAGGACCGCGGCCAGCGGGAGGCGCACCGACGCGGCCACGAGCTCTTCCTGCAGGTTGTCGGCAATGCCCGGCAAATCGACGGGCTCGGTCACCCGCGCCGACTGCGCGGCGCCACCGATCTCCTGGGCGCGCAGAGAAATCCCCGCGGCCGGCAGCCAGCCCAGCATCAGTACCAGGCACACGACCCGCCACGCGCATTGTGTGACGGGGCTCATGGCTTGACCCTGGAATCGGGATCGAGCGCCAGGCACTCGGCGACCTTCGAGGCCAGGTGCGCGCGAAACCGCGCCGAGGGGTCCGACGCATAGGCCGCCGCTCGGAAGATATCCGCCCACTGCTGGTCGGTGATGCGATCGACGAGCCGGCACGCCCACAACACGTCCGCCGGTGTGATGTCTTCCAGCACTTCGCGGTGGCGTCCGCGATAGTCGAACTGGATGAGGCCGTTTTCCACGCCCTTGATGAACCGCTGCGACTCGAAGCCCTCGATGTCGTTGCGATTGCCGATCGGCCAACCGGACTTGCCAAGCGACGCCCCCAGATCCTGGACCACGAACCAGCGTGCGGGTGCCGGCGGCCTGGACTGGACCGTGTAGATGCGGTTGTTGCTGGTCTTGAAGTCCCAGTTGTTGAACAGCAGGTTGATGACGACGAGGCCCTTCAGCTCACGCGTGCCTGTGAAGGGATTCTCGCGCCACGCCCACTCGCCCTCCGAGTCGTGATCCGACTGCACGCGGAAGCGCGCCGACGCCTGCTCCCGGCCAGGGTCGCCCTTCCGGCGCCAAGTCGGGAGAAAGTGCACGACCGGCTGGTGATACCCGACCAGCCAGAGGGCTCGACTGACGACGACCTCGGACTGTGCCTCGCGCCCGATCTTCACGTCCCAGCGGCGCTCGCCGTCAGTGACGTTGTACCCGCCGCTGAAGCCGGTCGTGTCGACCCCCGTCACCTCGAACTCGGTGTCGGTGGACGGCAGAGACTCTGGCCCGCCCGGCCCATGGAACGCGTCACGCCTGGTCAAATCGCCGGGATCCACCCACAGCTCGGCGATCGGCACGCCGTCCTTCTTCTGTGCGGTGTCGCAGGCGCAGGCGCTTGGGCCAGGCGCAGCCACGAGCCCTAACGCGAACGCCATGACGACCGACGAACTCCGCACGAGCCCGCATCCGGTCATGGCTCCGCACCTCCTGGTTGAGACGAGCTGTTGACGGCCTCGGGAGTGATCGTGCCGGAGTCTACGAGCTGACCACGGCGCGACAGCGTCTGGAAGTGCATCTGCTCGCCGTCGATTTCGACGAGCATGTAGGAGTAATCGGAATCGAAGCCCTTGGCCGTGAGCGGGCCCGGCCGGATGTTGCCGGCCCGCAGCTTGGCCGCGCCGCCGCTCGTGAAGTAGTGGATGCCATGCTGCGGCTTGAGGCGCTCGTAGAAGTGCTCGTGGCCGGCGAAGACGACGCCGACCCGGTACTTTTGAAAGAGCGGTTCGACGATGTCGCGAAGGTCGACCTCGGATCCGTGCCGTGCGCCGGACGAGTAGAGGGGATGGTGAAAGAACGCAATCTTCCAGCGATCGTGAGACCCTTCGAGCTCTCGTGCCAGCCAGTCCTGCTGGTCCTTGTCCATGTAGTTGCTGTCAAGCGCGAAGAACCGGGCACCCTTCTTGGTGAAACTGTAGAAGCGCTTGCCGTTCATGTTGAACGGCTGGTAGAAGCGCTGGTTGGGATCGTCGTGGTTGCCGAGCGAGGCGTAGAACGGGATCTTCCGCGCCAGGATCTCCGCGTACGGCTTCTCGAACTTCAGGACGAAGTCCTGCGGCCGCTCCGACCCGTAGATGTTGTCGCCGAGCATCAGGACGAACTCGAAGGGAAAGGCCTGCAGCGATCCGGCGAGTCGCGCGCCAACGTCGTACTGGGACTGCCCACCCGTTCCCGAGTCTCCGATCACCGCGAACCGCACCGAGTCCTTGCTGCGCGACGGCTGCGTCTCGCCCGAAGCGCCTGGTGCCCCGACGGCGGGTCGTCGTGTCGCGGCGGCCGGCTGCGAGCCGGGGGCGGGAACGGGGGCCAGCGCCAGCGCGAACGCGCCGGCCAGGGCCCACGTTCGCGCCCACGACAACAAGTGCAAGGGATGCATCGACATGACGGCCCTCAGCTCGGGATGGTGGGCACCGCGTCACGCACGAAGTCGACGACGATGTTCGCTTTGACGTCGCGGAGGAGCAGGCTTCGGCCGACGATCCGGTACTCGAGCTCCGGCGGAAGATCTGGCAGCGCCCGCAGCAGCTTGGCCGGAACGGTGGCCAGCGGCAGCTTGGAGGGGTACGTCATGTTCACAGTGAGCGCCATCTTCGCCGGCAGTTCCTGGACGAGGGCCTTGCGGTCCATCGCCGAGCGCTTCGCGAAGTCGTCGTGAATCACTTTGATCAGCACGGGCCGAACCTCCTCGCAGAAGACGTCGCCCGGCTGAGCCCCGGAACGAAGCGCGCGGATGGCCTCGCCCAGGGCCACCTCCCGCTCCGAAATCTTCGCTGGATCGTTGGTTTCGGCCAGGCTCGGCACCTTGCCGTCCGCCTGTCGATGCACCTTCACGTAGTCGGCGACGCGCTTCTGGAACGCCAGCACGGCGGCACCGGTCGGATTCACGCCGGCCGGCGGCGACTGGGCCGCGCTCGGGCTAGCGATTGCGAACGCCGAAACCAGCGCAAGCCTAGCCGTCCACGCGGACCAATGCATGACGCCTCCCCTTGTATGGACGTGAAGATCGAAAACGTGTCCGCCAATGCTCGAGTCCAAGACCCGTGCCAGGCCACGCATCAGCTCGGACCCTCGGATGTGGTAGCGGATCGCCCTTTCTGTGGCGGACACTACATAACGCGGGCGTGGCGTCCCGCCGGGCGTGCTAACCGCCGTGGTATGTCCCTTGCTCGGTCTGTAGCATATGTGGACAGCCAGCCCCCTGCGGCGACGTGGACCAATCGTGCTGCTGGCCATGACGCTCGCCACATCCATTGCGGCCGCGCAAACCAAGGTACCGCGCCAGCCGCACGCCACGCCGCCGCCCGCCGATACGGCACGGTGGGTGGCCGCGCAGGTCGCACTCGATCGGGCGGGGTTTTCACCTGGCGAGATCGACGGCCGGCCCGGAACCAACACTTCGCGCGCGATTGAAGGGTTCCAGGAGGCGCATGCCCTCGATGCGACCGGACAGCTCGACGAGGCCACCATATCCAGGCTTGGCGAGTGGTTCGGCACGCCGACGACGACGTATGTCGTCTCGGATGCCGATGCCGCGGGGCCGTTCGTCCCGGCGCTGCCCGACGACATGATGAAGTTGGCGACCCTCGACGCGCTCGGCTACGCCTCAACGCTGGAACTGTTGGCTGAACGGTTCCACGTGCAGCCTACGCTCCTGCAGCAGATCAATCAGGGGACTCCGCTGGCGCCTGGCCAGTCGATCACGGTCCCAAACGTCGAGCCGTTCCATCCCCCGGCCGAGCGAAAGGCACCGAAGCCGCAGCTGGAAGGCGCTGCGGGCGTGGTCACGGTGTCCGAGATGAACAAGACCGTTCGTGTCGAGACCGGCGACGGGAAGATCGTGTTCCAGGCGCCGGTCTCGGTCGGCAGCATCCAGGATCCGCTGCCGAAGGGCGAATGGACCATCACCGGTACGGCGGTGCTCCCGGTCTTCCAGTACAACCCGTCGCTCTTCTGGGACGCGGACCCCGGCCATGCCAAGGCGAAGATCGCCCCTGGCCCCAACAATCCGGTCGGCGTCATCTGGATCGACTTGAGCCGCGAGCATCTGGGCTTCCATGGCACGCCGGAACCATCGCGAATCGGCAAGACGCAGTCACACGGTTGCCTCCGCCTCACCAACTGGGATGCGATGCGACTTGCCGAGCTCGTGGGAAGAGGCGCGCGGGTCGTCTTGCAATGAAACGGCTGCGGTTACACCGGCGTCGTCCGCGCGATGAGATGCTCGCGCCATGGGTGGCCGGCGCGGTGATTCTCGGCGGATGGGGCCTGGCCGCCCGCTTCATTGGTCCGGAGCGGCTATCGGCGCCGGCGAGCGGATCGGGCTCGGCGATTGTGGCGCCGGCGCTGCCGACGGCGACGAGCCAACCCACGCCGCCTGGCGGGCCCGAGGGAGATGACCCCGACACGAGCCCAGATCTCGCGGCACTGCGCGAGCGCAACCTGATCATCCCGGTCGCGGGAGTGGACCGCGCTGCGTTGGTCCCGAGCTTCAGCGATGACCGCGGCGGCAGGCGGGTGCACGAAGCCCTCGACGTACTGGCGCCTCGCGGCACGCCGGTCGTCGCGACCGACGGCGGGACCATCGTCAAGCTGTTCCACAGCGTGCGAGGAGGGACGACGATCTACCAGTTCGATCCCACTGGATCGTTCTGCTACTACTACGCACACCTCGATGGCTACGAGCCGGGGCTGGGCGAGGGCGACGCGGTCGAGCGCGGAGACACCATTGGGTACGTGGGGACGACCGGGAACGCCCCGCCCGACACGCCGCACCTGCACTTTGCCATCTTCAGGCTCGGCCCGGAACGCCACTGGTGGGAGGGCGAGCCGATCGACCCCTATGTGGTGCTGCGTTAGCGAGACACGAAGGACACGAAGGTTACGAAGGACACGAAGAGCACGAAGAGCACGAAGAGCGCGAAGGCTCCTTTCTGTCAGGCGCGGCCCAGCGTCTCGGCAAGACGCTCGGCTGACCGCAGCGTGAGCGCGACGAACGTCAGCGTGCCATTGGTGCAGCCGCCGGTCGGCAGCGTCGGCGCTCCGACGACGAACAGGTTCGCGTGATCGTGGGTGCGGCCGTAACCATCGCAGACGCTCGTGGACGGGTCGGTGCCCATCCGGCATCCGCCGGCCGGGTGATCGAGATAATCCCCGTCGAAGGTGCTCACGACCTTGCCGTTGCTCGCCCGCGCCAGGCGGGCGAACAGGTCGCGGACGTGTTGCTTGTTGGCCGCCAGGCGCGCGGTGGTCGGCTCGTCGAACCGATGATCGATCTTCGGCATCGGGTCGCCGTAGCGGTTCGTCGAGGCGGCGTTCAGCGTGAGGCGGCTGTCGGCGGAGGGGTGGACATCGATGTAGGTGCGCAAGCGGACGGAGCTGCCCTTCGTGCGCGCGCGCCAGTCGTCGAACACCTCGTCGCCGAGCAGCAGGCGGCCCCGCGTATCGCGCAGCCTCGGCTCGCGTCCGGTCGCGTCCTCCCAGACGCGCGTGTCGTGACGGACGAACGGCTTGTCGGCATGGCTGCGAAAGTACTCCCGCGAGATGAGGCTGTGCACGCGGTGCTGTCCCGGATAGGTCTGAGCGTCGATCGACACGCGGGCTTCCACGAATGCGTGGCCGGTCATGTAGCGGCCGACCAGTCCAGAGCGATTGGCCAGCCCGTTGGGGAACCGGGAATTGGCGGACAGGAGCAGCAAGTGCGGGCTCCAGCAGTAGCCAGAGGCCACGACAAAGAGCTGCGCGCGATACTCCTGCAGCTCCTCGGCACGGTCCTGGTGCACGCCCTGCGCGGCCGCGACCGTCGGACGCGAGTCGTCGAGCACCAGCTTGCGGATGAGCGTCCTGTCGTGTAGCACGATCCGCTTGCGCTCGAGCAGTTGCTGGAACGTGAAGTCCGGCGAGTAGCGGGCGCCGGTCGGGCAGATGTCGCAGGTGTCGTACACGCAGCATGCACCGCGGCCGTCGAACGGCGACAGGTTGCGCGCCAGCGGCAGCGCGTTGAACTTGAGCCCGCTCTGCTCCGCCCACCCCTTCAGGACCTGCAGGTTGTAGGACAGCGGCACCGGCGGCTGAGGATAGGGCGCCGAGCGCCGGTCCTCGGCGTACGCGCTGGGTTCTCCAGCAACGTTCAGCGCACGCTCGGCCTCGACGTAATACCGTTCGAGCTCCTTCCATTCCAGCGACCAGTCGGTGGCCAGGCCGTACATCGACTTCAGCCGCAGATCCTCTTCCGAAAACCGGTTGCAGGCTCCGCCCCAATGCAACGCCAGCCCGCCCACTGCCATCGTCATCGAGATGAACCCCTGGGCCATCTGATCGTCCCGATAGTCGTTGCGCCACGGGTGCTCGCCGTAGACCTGCGCCCGATCGCGGTAGACGGCGCGCTTCTCGAAGTCGAAGATCGATCGCCCGGCCTCGACAATGGTGATGGTCGCGCGCGGGCGGAGGTTGGCGAGCTTGCGGGCGAGCATCGCCGAGGAAATCCCGCCGCCGATGATGCAGACGTCGCTTTGGTGGACAGCCATGGGTTGGTCTTGAGGTGAGGTCTTGAGGTCCTGAGGTCTTGGGTTTTGAGTCGGCTCGAGGCGCGTCAGGCGATCGGCCCCGGGCGGCGTGTCGTCAGCTCCAGTGTCCGGCACACCTGGCGGCCGATCCGCGCGCGGTAGGCGAGATCGTTGGCCTCGCTGCTGCGGAAGTAGAACGCCATCAGGTCGGACACGATCTGCCGGCCCGTGGGCCGGTCGGGCAGGTCCGTCACTTTCGCGGCGGCGAGCGCATCGCTCAGCAGCGTGCGCCGGGTCTCGAGCGGCAGCGTGCCAAAAGCGCCGCCCCGGCTCCGTGCCGCCGAATCGATTGCGGCCAGCTGTGCCACGTAGTCCGGCACCGGCGAAGGGCCAGACTTCACGAGTTGCGGGTCCCCATACCCGTGCGCCAGCGCCACGCCCTCTTCGTAGTCCCGACCCCACGCGACAAATCGATCGACGATGAGCAAGACCTTGTCGTGGCCGAGCGACGCCGGCAGGACGGTGGCCGCGACCTCGCGCAGGACGGCGATCGCTTCCGGCGTGAAGGCGCGCACCTGAGCCGCCAGACGCACGCGGGTCAGCGGGATAATCGGGACCGACGAGGCAAGGGCTTGGAGGAGGGTACGTCTTCGCATCTGGTGATCTCTTGAGCTGGTGATCTCTTGATCGATCGGCGGATCTGATGATCTGTCGAGCTATCTGCGGATCTATTTGTATATCTGCTGATCTATCTGCGCATCTGCGCAATCTGCCGTCCTATAGTCGGCTGTCACGGCGGTGAAGACGGGTGCCTGACGGGCCGCCAGAGCGGGTACGGTGCCGGACGCCGGCGCCCACGCCAGGGCACAGGTTGCAGCGCAGGAGAGGGGAGCCGGGCGCATGCGGCGCATCTTACCCCCTATAATCAGCGCGATGCGAGTGGCTCTGGGCGCCGATCATGCCGGCGTCGAACTGAAGGACGCGCTGAAACCCGCACTGGACGAACTGGGTGTCTCGTACGAGGACTTCGGTACCCACGGGCCCGACTCGGTGGACTATCCAGACTTTGCCGCGGCCGTGGCGCGCGGCGTCAGCGAAGGCCGTTTCGATCGAGGCGTCCTGGTGTGCGGCAGCGGCATCGGCATGGCCATTACCGCGAACAAGGTGGCGGGCGTCCGGGCGGCGGCGATCGGCGACACCACTGCCGCGCGGCTGTCGCGCGAACACAACGACCTCAACGTGCTGGCAATGGGCGCGAGGACCACACCCGCTCCGCTGGCCATTCAGATCCTCCGCGCGTTCCTCGACACGCCCTTCGCGGGCGGCCGCCACGCGCGACGGGTCGCGAAGATTCATTTGACAGAGCGTGGGGCGTAGCGAAGGGATGCGCGCCCGACCTTTCCCGTTCGATCTCAACATCGAGCGCGCCTCGACGATTCCGGCCCGCCTCTATACCGATCCGGTCGTGTTCGCCCTCGAGCAGGAGCGCGTCTTCGGGCGGACCTGGCAGCTGGCGGGCCACGCGGCCGACGTCGGCGAAAGCGGGCAGTACTTCACGACCGAGGTCGCCGGCGAATCGGTGGTGGTGCTGCGGGACGGCGACGTCCTGCGCGGGTTCCACAACGTCTGCCTGCACCGAGCCGGTCCGGTCGCCTCGGGCTGCGGCAAGCGCCAGGCGCTGCAGTGCAAGTATCACGGCTGGACCTACCGGCTGGACGTGTCGCTGTTGCGAACGCCCGGGATGGAAGACGCGCGCCACTTCAGGCCCGAAGACATGCACCTGGTGCCGGTCCGCGTCGAAGCCTGGGGGCCGCTGATCTTCGTGAACCTCGATCTCAAGGCGCCGCCGATCGGCGAGTTCCTCGAGGATCTGCCCGCTCGGGTCAACTTCGATCCCGCGGTCAGCTACGCTGGCATCGATCGCCGCGAGTACGACGTGGCCTGCAACTGGAAGGTGTACGTCGACAACTATCTCGAGGGCTATCACATTCCCCTGGTGCACCCGGCGCTGCACAAGGAGCTGGACGACAAGCGCTACCAGGTGGAGCCGCGGCGGTACTACTCGATCCAGCATGCGCCGCTCCGCGGCGCCGCCGCCCCGGACCAGGACCGGTTGTACCGCCCGGACGCGGCCCACGACTCGGCGCAGTACTACTGGCTGTTCCCGAACATGATGCTCAACGTCTACTTCGGCCAGCTGCAGACCAACATCGTCCTGCCGCGTGGCCCGGATCACACGGTGGTCGTCTTCGAGTGGTTCGCGCTGGATCGATCCCTCGATCCCGAGGGCGACGAGTGGGCGCGTCAGGTGGCATTCAGCGACAAGGTGCAGGACGAAGACCGGGAGATCTGCGAGGTGGTTCAGCGCAACCTCCGCTCGCGCGTCTACGATCGCGGCCGCTACGCGCCGCGGCAGGAGCAGGGCGTGCACCACTTTCACGCGCTGCTGCACGAGTTCCTGAGCTGAACCGGCGCGCTCTGGCGGCGAACCCCGTGATTCAGCACCCGCCGCGCGCAGGCGATGACCGCCTGGTGCGGGCCATTGGGCCCCTCGCGCTCGGCGTCAACATGGTCAACCTCACAGTCGGCGGCGGCATCTTCGTGCTGCCGGGGGTGATCGCGGCGCAGCTGGGGGCCGCCGCCATTCTGGCCTACCTGGTGTGCTCGGCCGCGGTGGCGCTCGTCTTCCTCTGCTTCGCCGAGATCGGCAGCCGCGTCACGCGCAGCGGCGGGGCCTACGCCTACATCGAAGACGCCTTCGGACCGTTCGCGGGGTTCGTGGCGTCGGTGCTGCTCTGGTTCGGATGGAACGTGCTGTCCGACGCCGCGCTGACCGTGGCGCTCACCGACGCCGTCGCGACCCAGCTCCCCCTGCTCGTGCAGCCGCTGCCGCGGGCGACCTTCATGGTGGGGCTCTGCGCCGGCCTCGCCTGGGTGAACGTCATCGGCGTGCGCACCGGCGTGCGATTCGTGCTCGTCAACACCGCGATCAAGCTGGTTCCGCTCGTGCTGTTGATCGTTGCTGGACTTTTCGTCGTCAATCGCGATTTCCTGACGATTTCAGAGTGGCCCGACGTGCCGAGTTTCGGCGCCGGCGCGCTGATCTTGTTCTTTGCCTTCGCCGGAGCCGAGTCCGGTCTCAACGCGAGCGGTGAGATCGCGAATCCGGTGCGCACCGTGCCGAGAGGAGTCGCCCTCGGCATGTCCGGAATCCTGCTGATCTACCTCGGTCTGCAGACGGTCGCACAGGGCGTGCTGGGGCCCGAGCTCGCGAAGAACGCGGACGCGCCACTCGCGGCCGTGGCGCGCGCGGTGTTGGGCGAGTGGGGTGGCGGGCTGCTCT
Source organism: Vicinamibacterales bacterium (assembly GCA_035538015.1). Classification (GTDB taxonomy): domain Bacteria; phylum Acidobacteriota; class Vicinamibacteria; order Vicinamibacterales; family UBA2999; genus VFZN01. The sequence continues at coordinate 3,866 of DATLLC010000269.1, read as the reverse complement.
TCGCCGCCAGCGTGATGTCGATCTTCGCCACGCTGAGCGGCGACATCCTGGGGGCTCCGCGCGTCGTGTTCGCCTCCGCAAGGGACGGGCACCTGCCGGCCTTCCTCGCGAAAGTTCACCACCGGTACAAGACCCCCTTCGCGTCGATCGTCTTTTTCGCTGCGCTGATCGCCGCGCTGGCGATCAGCGGCACGTTCAGGTTCCTGGCCGTCGTTGCCTCGGGCTCGATCCTGCTCGTGTATCTCGGTGTGAGCCTGTCGGTGATCCGGCTGCGCCGCCGCGACGGACCGCCGCCTCCGGGGTCGTTCGCGCTTCCCTGGGGTCATCTCATCCCTGCCCTGAGCTGCGCGGTCGTCATCTGGCTGCTGATCCAGCTGACCCGGGCCGAGGCGCTCGGCCTCGCGACGCTGGCCGGCGTGTCGGTGCTGCTCTACGCCGTCCGCACCCAGGTCCGCCGCTGAGGCCGTCCCGGCTCGTCGCGGTTGCGGCCACTAGGTTAGGATGCGGCGCTATGCGCCCATCCCTTCTCGCCGCGTGGTCGAGCTTGGCGATCGCCATCGGGCTCTCCGCCCAGACACCAACCGGACCTCGTGCCGGCGTGGACTGGCCCGGGTTCCGCGGTATCGAGGCCCGCGGCGTCGACGAACAGGCCACGCCACCGCTGCAATGGAGCGTGCCGGCATCGAAACTGGTGCGCTGGCGCGTACCGGTGGCTGGTCTCGGGCACTCGAGCCCGGTCGTCTGGGGCGATCAGGTCTGCACCGCGACGGCGATCAGCGGCACGCCGGATCCCCAGCTGAAGGTCGGCCTCTACGGCGACATCGAGTCGGTGCGCGACACCACCTCTCACCGCTGGATGGTCCTGTGCTTCGACAAACAGACGGGCGCGCTGCGCTGGGAGCGCACGGCCAAGTCCGGCGTTCCCATCATCAAACGCCATCCCAAGTCCACGCACGCCAGTTCGACGTTGGCCACCGACGGGCGGCACCTGGTGGCGTTCTTCGGATCCGAAGGGCTCTACGCCTACGACATGAAGGGCGAGCTGCTGTGGAAGAAGGACTTCGGCACGCTCGACTCGGGATTTTTCATCGCCCCCGACGCCCAGTGGGGTTTCGCCAGCTCGCCCATCATCCGCGATGGCCGCCTCGTCATCCAGGTGGACGTGCAGAAGGGCTCGTTCGTGGCCGCGTTCGACGTCCGGACCGGACGCGAGCTGTGGCGCACCCCGCGCGCCGACGTGCCGACGTGGAGCACGCCGGCCATCGTCGCGATGAACGGGCGCGATCAGGTCATCGTCAACGGCTGGAAGCACATCGGCGGATACGACCTCGAAACGGGCAAGGAGGTCTGGCGCATGACCGGTGGCGGCGACATCCCGGTGCCGACCCCGATCACCGGTCAAGGGCTGGTGTTCATCACGAACGCGCATGGGAAGATGTCGCCGATCTATGCGATCAAGCCGACGGCGACCGGCGATATCTCTCTGAAGGAGGGCGAGACATCGAATCAGCACATCGCCTGGAGCTACGTGCGTGACGGCGGCTACATGCAGACGCCGATCTTGTACGGCGACATCCTGTACGTCTGCCGCGACAACGGCGTGCTGAGCGCGTTCGACGCGAAGACCGGCCAGCGCCATTACCAGGCTCGCCTCGGGAACGGGTCGACGGGATTTTCCGCGTCGGCGGTGGCGGCCGCCGGGCGGCTGTATTACACGAGCGAGGATGGAGACGTGTATGTGGTGAAGGCCGGCCCGGCGTTCGAGTTGCTGGCGACGAATCCGCTGGGCGAGGTCGCGATGGCGACGCCGGCGATTTCGGAAGGGGCGCTGATTTTCCGCACCCGCGACCACTTGCTGGCAATCGGGCAGTAGCGAGCCGCTGGCTTCACATTTCGCGCGGCTCGCCTTCCACGTTTTGCCCTGCTCTCTCGACGTTCCGCCAGGCACGCCAGGCATCGGCCTCGCGCTCGAACCACGCCATCGGGCCCTCCGCCGCGTAGGCGGGATGCGGGAACGCCCGCTCCCCCCGGCGCTCGAGCCCAATCTTCTGAAGGACGTGCTGTGAGGCGAGGTTGCCGCGGCTCGCCATCCCGGCAATGCGCGGCAACCCGAGATCGACAAACCCGTACTTCAGGATCGCCGAGGCCACCTCCGTTGCGATGCCCAGGCCCCACGCCGGTCTGGTCAGTGAGAACCCCACCTGGATGATCGATTCACCCTGGATGTGGTTCAGCAGGTGAAAGCCGAGCCGCGCTCCGCTGGACCGCTCCACGGTCATCCAGATCCCGAGGCCGGGGTTGGCGTCGTAGTAGTCGAGGATTCTGGTCTGGAGGAGATCGTCGGCCTGCGCCGCGGTTTTCATGCCCCCGAGATAGCGCGTGACCTCCGAGTCTGCGTAGAGCTCCCGCAGCCAGTCACGATCGGCGGACGTGAACCGCCGCAGACCGCAACGCGGTGTCTCGAGCCAGAACGCGGGATTCGACACGTCAGATGGGACCTTGTGCCTTCTACCGCGTGCCGGTCCCCTTGGTGACGAGCTTCTGCACGCGCCAGTTGATCAGCTCGCCCACCCAGACCTCGTTCTCCGACGGGCAGGCGATCGCGTGAATCCACCCGAACTCTCCGAGGTTGCGGCCCGGCTGCCCGTAGACCCCCAGCAGTTTGCCTTCGAGCGACACCTTGTAGATGCGGCTCGGATAGAGATCGCCGACGAACAGCACCGGATTGGGGCCCGGGGTCATGCAGAGTGCGTCGGGCGCGCCGGGAGCCAGCGATCCGGTCTTCGCGTCGGGCAGCTCGACGCCGTACGTGATCTTGCCGCGCTTGGTGTCCACTGGTACGTCGATCGTGAACTGGCGGATGTACTTGCCCTCGGTGTCGAACACCTGGATGCGACGATTGCCGCGATCGGCCACGTAGACCTCGTCCTTCGGCGACACCGCGATGCCGTGGGGCGTATCGAACTGGCCCTGGCCGTTGCCGAGCGAGCCCCAGCTGGCCACCCACTCGCCACGGGCGTTGGCCTTGCCGACGCGCGAGTTGACGTAGCCGTCGCTGAAGTACGAGTTGCCCTTCGAATCCCAGGCCACGTCGGTCGGCTGGTTGAAGACGTTGTCGCGATGCACCGGGACGGGATTGCGCGGGTTGTTGTTGGCCGGGAGCGTCACCGCGACGCCGGCGCGCTGGAGAATCTGCCCGAGCTGCGACGCGTAGTCGGGCGGCACGTCGAGGTGCGACGACTCGCCCTTGCGCCCGAACACCCACTCGACGCGCCCCTGCGGGTTCATCTTGAGGATCATGTTCGAGCCCTTGTCGACAATCCAGATGTTGTCCTGCTTGTCGATGCGAACCGCGTGTGCGTAGGACCAGGCGAACAGGTTCTTCCCGATTTCCCTGACGAACTTGCCCTTCTGATCGAACTCCAGCAGCTGCGCCGCGGTGGCCATGTAGGCCGGCCCGGTGGAGTTGCCGCGCGAAAACACGAAGATGTGCCCCTTCGAGTTGACCGCCACGCCGGCAATCTCGCCGAAATGGATGTCATCGGGTAGCGTGAGTGGATTCGGAACCGATTCGAACGGCAGTTCCGGGGCGGTCTGGGCCGCGGCCGGCGGCAGCGTCAGACCGACGAGCACGAGCGCGAGGAATACACGTCTCACCACGACCTCCTGGAAGTGCAACGACAGCACGGGCAGCAGCGACGCGCATCGTAACTCAATCGGGTGCGGGCAGGTGCGGGCAGGTGCCGGCAGGTGCGGGCAGGTGCCGTCGGGTGCTGGCAGATTCCATAGTTGACGGCCATCCCGTGGCTCGCGCGGCGGTCCGGGCTGGGCACCGACGCCCGCGCCTTCCTCGCCCGGTTCGTACC
>DATLLC010000268.1:0-15737 GCA_035538015.1 Vicinamibacterales bacterium | reverse complement strand
CCTGCGAGGAGGACTTCCCGTACCGCCACTCGGGTGCCGTGCTGGGCAACATCGGCTATCGCGTGAACTCGCGCATGGACGTCGGCGCGGAAGTGTACTGGATGCCGGTGGATACGGCGCAGGGCACCATCCGCGCGACGCACTTCGATGCGGTAGCGCAATTCAGGCCCTGGGCCTCGCAAGGGTTCTTCGTAAAAGGCGGGGCCGGGATGGCGTTCGTCCGGAACTGGGTGGACGTCCTGGGCTCGGACTCGTTCAACGAGAAGGCCCTGTCCGTGATCATCGGCGCCGGATGGGTTGTTCGGCCGACCGCGCGCCTCGGCCTGCAGGTGTTCGACACGCAGCACGCCCTCGCCATGGGCGACTTGCAGGCCAGCGAGGGACAGATTCAGGACGTGATTGGCAACCGCTGGTCGCTCGGGGCCGCGGTGGTGATTCGATAGGTTGACCCAGATTCAACCCCACAATCCACTCGAGTTGACGATGCCATCAGCCCAGACTCCCGGTCGTCTTGCGCCGGTTTCCGCCTGATCAGCGAACGCCAAGTGAGCTGAGGGATTAGGAGGTCGCGCACGGCCGGACGAGGGCCCAGACCGGACGGTGGTCGCTGGCACCTGTGACGTCGGGCGCGTGCGCAGCCGGGCGATTCCCCGTGGCGCACAGCCCGCGAACGAGCACGTGGTCGAAGTCGAAGAACATGCCGCGGTCGTCGAGCGAGCGGGTCAGCCAGGAGAACCCGGACTTGGCGACCTCGTCTGCAGGCCCACGGCCGTTGAGATCACCCGCGATCACGATCGGCCCCGGCCATGTGGCCGCATCGGCCAGCACCGCGCGCGCCTGATCGCGCCGGTGTCCTGCGCTCCAGAGGCCGTACATGGTCTCGAAGTGCACCGAGTAGGCTCGCACGTTACCGGCAGGCAAACGCACCGTTGCCGCCACCGCCGCACGCCGAAGCCCTCGAAAACGATGTTCGTGAGGGAGTGGCACCTTGCGCGCATCGTCCAGCGGCCAGGGCGAGAGAACGGCCACGCCGAAGTCGCGGCGCGACGAGGGATGCCGCGCCGAGGGGACGTAGACGGAGTTCATGCCGAGGGCGCGCGCCAGCGTTTCCGTGCCGGGCCCGTCCATCTCCTGGAGGAACAGTACGTCGGCGTCTCTCAGCGGTCCCGGCCGTGTCAGCAGATCTGTCGCGCGATCCACGTGCTCGCCGAACTTCACGTTGAATGTCACGAGCCTGATCTCGCTTGTGGCCAGGCGTGACGACAGCTGCTCGACGACCAGGAGCGGGCCGGTCGGGTCGTCGTAGTTGAGAGCAGCCGCGCACCCTGGGGCACACATCAGCGAAGCAGCCGTGACGGTTGTCTTGAGGATTCGGCGCATCAGCAGGGGCTTGGCTCACAGCCGGAGGGTCACGTAGAAGCGCAGGCACGACGGTTGGAGCCCCAGCCTCTGGCCCGCCGGCCGCGCGAAATCGTCGCTGATTACTCAACATATCAGGTCGTCGTGAACGGTGGTGCCTCGATTCTCGAGGCCTCCGATCTCGACGCACAGCATCAGATGTCGTTTTAGGAATCACAGGGCGGCTCGAAAGGACTCGTTGGCACGCGTGCCGTGGCAGCCGCCGCGGCCACCACGACGACAACACGCTTTGCCCAGCCTGCGGTTCTCACTGCTGTGGGTTCGTCACTCGCCGCTGTGCGACGGGTGACGAACACTGGCGAATCCCCCTGCGACGGTCTGATAACGGACGTTCCGTTGACCGCCCACCCCCGCTAATACCGACTATCGTCTCTGCCCCATACCGACTATCGTCTCTGCGTTAGGTCTGCGACTTCGGCTTCGGCGGGAAGTCTTTCAACAGCTTGGTCATCGCCTTGTCGAGGTTCTTCTGCCGCTTCTCCGGATTGGCCTTCTCGTCGATCGTCTTGCTGGCCTGACCCTTCCACATCAGCTCTTTCTTGGCCGGGTCGTACATGTCCAGCGCGATCGTGCCGATGTTGATCGTGGTGCTCGTGGCCGTCGACGTGCCACCGCCGTACCGCCAGGCCCCGTAGCCGCCCGTGTTGTAGGAGTTCCATTGACGTTCCTGGCCGATGGCCACCTGGTAGGCGATGAACAGCGTGGCCTCGTCACCGTCCAGCTTCTTGAGGCCCTTGCCCGCCAGCACCTTCTCGACCGATTGTTTGATCTGGGTATCGAGGATCTGGTCGGGCTTCTGCGCCCCTTCGATCTCGACCCAGCGATAGGTCGTGTACTTCGTGAAATCCGTCCCGGGCACGTAGTTCACGGCCACGTCCTGCGCGGACGCGGCGCTCACGCCGAGGGTAAAGGCGCCGAAGACAGCGACGACGAAGCCCGCAATCCGAGTGTGGTTCCGCATGACTGAGTCTCCTTGTGTGCGGAGGAGGCCCGAAAGAACGGGCCGCTCCGCCTGTTTCTGTGTCCGCCTATCCGATCCAGGCTGCCGCCTTGCTCAGGCGCGCTCCCGCAACATGTCCTCATCGCCGCCGCGAGCGCCCGTCACGTAGTCCAGGCCCCGTGTCTCGCTGACGATCCGGAACATGTTCATCGCAGCGGTCTTCATCATCGTGTGTCGAGCGAGCTCCTGTTACTCCGTTAGACCGAAGGCCTGCTGAAGTTTACCGAGCGAGGCCTGCACGGCTTGCCAATTCGTCATGGTGGGGATCGGGTGCGCGCCGACAAAGGTCTGAAGCTTGGCCACCTGTTCGACGAGCTGCCGCACTTCACCTGTCGCCGGCTTGCCGTCGGTCGTGCGGGACTTCACCGTATCGGCCTGCTTGATCAGCAGCTCGACGTCCTTCTTGGCGGCGTCCTTCTCAGGCTTAGGAAGGGTCTTGTCTTTGTCGAGGTCGTTTTTGAAGCGGCCCGCGGATGTGGCGATCGCGGTAGCGGTGGCCGCGGTCTCCTTATCGTTCACCCTGCGGGACGTGGCTCCGTCGGGAAGGGGAAACGTGGTGCCGTACGATTCCGCCAAGTGCTTGAGGTTTGTCGACTGCCGATCCCACTCGCTGCGGCCCTTCATGGCGCTCGGCGCGCCTTGCATGAACGCGTCGATGGCCGTGGATTGTTTGAGGACGGTAGTGACCTCGGCGCTGGCGGAATAGTCGGCGGTGAATCGATCCTTGAGCTTCTGGGTGTTGTCTTGATAGTCCTGGAGGGCGCCGGCGACCTTGGTCTCGCCGCCGCTCGGTCCCCGCACCGTCGACCCCTTGAACGGGCCATCGAGGTTGCCTTCGAACTTGTCGCGTCCCTCATCGACCTGGTCGATCAGCGTCTTGACGTCCTTGTCAGAAAGGCGTTCAGGTCGGACCTGTGCGAGCGCTGGCATGGACCATAGGGATAGGGCGCTCACGAGGAGAATGGTCTGGGTGCGCGCGGCAATGATGCTTGGGCTACGGGTGGACGTCATGAGCTAATCCTTTTGCCTTGCTGAGCTGCGCCCGGTGGGTACGTGTGCGGCCCGTTGTGCGATTTCAACTCTCGATCGCTCCCAGCTTCCTGATCGTGTCGAATGATCGATGTGCCAGGAACAGGTCAGGCTAGCAGTGTCCCCCACACCTTGCCTGTCCCGATTTGCACATGGTCCTTCACCGTTCGGCGCTGAGTTAATCGCTGTTGTCGATCGTCAGAAGCAATGCACGGTGATCGGCTGTACTCCGCAAGACCCGCTTGCCCGCGATGGGCTGCTCGGGGACTTCGTCCTCGGCATGCCGCGTGGGGATTCAACCTGCTGACGTGGAAGGCGCTTGCACTGGAGCTTCTGTTTCTGCCTCTCGCCCTGTGGCGATGGACTCGACCGGTGATCTGGTCTGCCATGGTGTCGGTACACATCGGCATCCTGGCTCTCGTGAACTTCGCCGACCTCTCTGCAGGAATGCTGATGGTGCACTTGCCGTGCGCATTGCCGCCAAGTAGCCCTGCAGCTCGATCGTGAGCTCCCTCCCGTGCGGAGTGAGCACGAACCTCGCGACGGCGCACCGGGCGCCATCGCTGGAAGCGCCGATCGATGACGGTTCCTGTCAGCGCTTGGGTTCCCAGTTGACGATCAGCGTGATCGGCGGCGTGACTTCTTCGACGAACGTATTGACGAGTATGCGCTGACCGTCCGCTGTGACGTCGTACGGAAAGGCGTCGACCCGTGCCGGACGTGGATGGATCCGGGAATAGCGCCATGGCCTGGACCATCCGCGATGTTGAGTCGGCAACGCGTGGCCGGCGTTCGCGGCTGAGCGGACCGACAGCAGCGAGCGTGAAGGGCTCTCGGTAGCCGATGCCGCCAAGGTGCTGGGGGCGACGCCGCCGAAGATTTCGGCGCTTCGGCACCACAAGCTGGTTGGCTTTCCGTCGAACGCCTGATGAACATCTTGGCGGCGCACCGACCTAACGCCGTCATGTTGATGTCGTCGTTGGCAACACGGTGGGCGCGGGATTCAGCTACCGGTGCAGCGACCCCCCGTGGACGAGCGTGTAGCTGCCGGCCGGGCGCTCCTCGCCCCCCTCGTGGGCGGTGAGGACGACCTCTACCTCCACGACCGGCAGCTCACGGATCCAGGACGCCGGCAGGACGTAAATGAGCTCATCCTGCGAGCTGGCGGCGACCTGACCCGTCACGTGGACCACCTCGGCGCCGGCCACCCGCTGCGACATCGTGAACTCGCGGGCGCCGCCAAAGTCGGCGCGCAGCCGCAGCGCCACCAGCTCATCGTCGTCCCATACCGCGCAGGGGACCACAGCACCGGGGGACAGCGCAAACGTCCGGACCCGCACGCCTTCGCGCGCGAGACGATTCAGGACGGCGTCGGTGACGACCCCGCCGACCCCCGCGGAACGGATGGCCGGCCGGATCGCCCGCACCAGCGCGTCGAACTCGGCGGCGCGCGCGGCGCACTCGGCACACGAGAAGAGGTGTTCCTCGATCTCCGCTGCCTCGGCCTCGGGCAACTCGCCGGCAGTGTAGTCGGTCAGGTCGGCGAGTGCGATCCGCTCGCATCCGGGAGCGTTCATGGTCGCGCGCCTCCCAGCACGCAGTCGCGCAGGCGGGCCATCGCTCGATGCCGGATCGCTCGAACCGCGCCCGGGGAGACCCCCAGATCCTCCGCGATTCGCGGCGCTTCGCGCTCCGCGTAGAACGTCAGCAGGACGACCAGCCGGTCGCGCTCGGCGAGGGCGCGCAGGCAGGCCGCGACCCGCGGCGCGTCGAGTGCCGCCGTCGACCACGGCGCGGTCTCCGCCCCGGTGTCGATGAAGCGCGCCGCCAGCGCTTCCCTACGCCGGGCGAGCCGGCGTTCGCCGTGGGCCATCATCCGGCTGGTCCCGAGGATGAACGATCCGATTTCCTCCGGCCGGCGCACTTCGCCGGCGTGCAGCCGCTCGATGGTGACGAGCAGCACGTCCTGGGCGAGGTCGTCGGCGGCAGCATCGTTCTGAAGGTGGCGGCGGCCATACAACCGCACGCGCGGCGCGAACCGGCGATACAGCTCGGCCTCCTCTGCATCCGTCGATCCCGGCAGGCCGCCGGCGATTCGGCGCGCGAGCGCTTCGTCCCCGACGGCCTCGAGGGTTACGTCCGTGTCCGGCATCACCCGGACGGTACTCAGGCAGCATCCTCTGCGTCAACCGGTACGGCACCGAGCCGGCGTTCCAGCATATCGGCGGCGGAGCGCAGCGCGGCCCCTCCGTCTCCGACGAAGGTCGATCCGTGCATGGCCGCGAGCACCCGCGGCTGCAGGTCGGCGAGTTCGTTCAGGCGGCGACGCGTCGCGGGCGTGAGCGGCACGTAGTCCATCAGCACCGGATGCGCCTGGTAAGCCGCGACCGCGGCATCCCACCGGCCCAGTACGTCGGTGGACGTGACCGGTTCGACGTCGCCAGTCTGATGGAAGAGGTCGGAGCACAGGAGCACGCCCGATGTTTCCTCGAACAGGACTCCGGCGTCCCAGCCGTGCGGCAGGTGCGGCGTTGGCACGAACCGGTACCTGTGTCGGCCGGTCTCGATGACGTCGTCCTTGGCGAGCCCTCGCGGCGGGCGGTCTGCGAAGTCCTCGATGTTGACGGCTGCGCCAACCTGGCTGCAGATCGCCTGCGCGTCGGGGGCGACCGCGAGCCACTCGTTCAGGGCGCCGCACTCGTCCACCTCGAAATGGCTCCAACTGATCCAGCGCAGCGCGGCCGGGTCGATCAGTTTGGCGACCGCATCGCGCACTTCCGGAAACATCCGCCGCATCCCGGTGTGGAAAAGCAGCGGCTCGTCGTCCTTGATCAGGAAATGATTGAACTGCAGGTCGAATTGCGGCGCATACAGCGAAACTCGATACAAATCAGGCGCGATCTCGTCGATCCGGGCCATTGGACACCTCCTGACGCAGTCCCTTTCGGCGCGTCTGAGTGGAAGTGCCACGACTCGGCCACGTGTTACGCGTGCTCGCCGAACTTCACGGTGAATGTCAGAGCTGATCGCGCTTGTCGCCAGGCTATTGCCGCTGACGAACGGCTTGAATACCAAGAGCGATCTGGTCCAGATGCGCGAGGTCGTGCCCGGCCATCATTCCCAGCATCACGGCCAGTGACTCCGGCCCGCGCTCATTGTGGTCGCCGGTGCGCTTCAAGTCCGCCGGTGACAGTCTCTTCCACAGCGCAAGATTGAGCTGGCGCATCGTCAGAAACGTTTCCACGAGCTCGCTCGGCTCCCGCTCGTTGTGGCGCTGGCCGGTCACCCATAAGTCCTGGTTCATGCCCAAAATGGCCGGGCTGTCTTCGCACAGAATCAACCTCAGACGGTACCCGTACACCCATTCGCCGTCGGTGAGATGCCCGATGACCTCGTTGGCCGTCCACTTGCCTTCGAACGGCCGCGTGCGCAACACCGTCGCCGAATGCTTGCGCACGGTATCGGCCAACGTGGAAGCCGTTTGCGCCAATACCTGCAGCGGATCCCGGTCGCCGAGCAGTCTGAACAGATTCTCCCGATAGGTCATCATCAGCTCCTTCGGTGTGCAGTCCGCTTCGTCACTCGCGAAACGGAGGAAGGCGTAGCTCATCGTCGGCTCGCAGCTTGAGGATCTCGACCGTCGTCTTCGCAATCAACCCGATGACCGCTTCGGGCAGCGAGAAGCGCTGCGGGCATGAATCCAAACCAGCGGCACGTCATGCCGGCATCGTATCCGGGGGCGACCGGCGATTTCCGACAGAGATCCGCCGAAATCCGCTATCGAGTCTGAGTGGCTTGCGAATCGTTTCCACGCGGCGGCATAGTCAATCGAGGACTGACGCTGCCCCCGCACACGATCGATGTCGGGAACTCACGGCTTGAGCATTCGCTTGTACTTTTCCGTCAGTTCGTCCTGCCGGGACGGCCGCTTGACGGACCGGCCCCGGACGAACACGTGCTCGGCCGCGGTCGCGAATTCGAACGGATCGCCGCTCCAGACCACCACGTTCGCGTCCCGTCCGGTTTGCAGCGATCCGACGCGATCGGCGACGCCGAACTGCTCGGCCACCGTGAGCGTCACAGCCCTGAGCGCCGCGTCCCACGTGAGGCCGTAGGCCACCGCGTTGCCGGCTTCCTGCCGGATGTTACGAACGTTGAAGGCCTCGCCCGGGCTGCCAACGATGATGAGGGGCACGCCCGCCCTGGCGAGGAGCCCGGCGTTCTCCTGGCGGGAGCCCAGCGTGGCGAAGCTCGACGGGATGTTGTCGAGGGCGCCGGTGAGCACCGGCACTTTCTCGGCAGCCAGGCGGTCCGCCACCTTCCACGCCTCGGCGCCGCCGAGGATCATGAGCTTCAGCTTGAGCTCGCGTGCGAGGTCGAGCGCGGTCTCGATGTCGGCCGCCCGATCCACCGCCACGACGAGCGGTAGACCTCCCTCGACGACCGGGATCATCGCCTCGAGGTCGGCACGTCGGGCCGAGAGATCGCGCGAGTTGCCGGCGTCGTAGGCGTCACGGCGGCCCGCGAACGCCCGCACGTCGCCGACGAGCTCGCGAAAGCGCTGCACGAGCTCACCACGCGCGGACGCGCCGGCGCCGTCAGCGAAGCCGAGCTGACCGAACATCGCAACCGGTGCTCGGCGCACGATGTCCGCCCGCCGCCCGTCGGAGAGATCGACGATCGCTCCCTGGCCGCCGATGAGACTGCGGCCTGCCGGCGCCACCACCACGCTCGTAATCCCTTCGTTGCGAGCGGGTGCCCACAGCACCGTGTCCCTATTGAGCCCCTCCCAGGCACGAAACGACGCGGCCACGGCGCGATCGCCCTTGGCACGCGCGTCATTGGCGTCCGGAACGGCGCCGATCTCGACCAGGCCGAGTCCGCTGGCCGCATGGATCAGGCCGGGTGTGACCCATTTGCCCTTGGCGTCGATGCGCGTGGCGCCGGCGGGCACGGTCACATTGACGCCAACCGCGGTGATGGTGCCGTTGTCCATCAGCACGGTGGCGTTCTCGATCGGTGGGCCAGAGACCGGGTACACCTTACCGCCGACGATCGCGATTGGTTGTGCCGCGGCGCCGGCCGCTGCCCCGAACACCAATCCGGCGGCAATCGCCAGGCACCAGTGACGATCGGACGGCCTCATCGTCCACCCCCGTTGGTCGTCGGCACGAAGCCGAGCTCGAAGTCGGTGCGCCACCGGCCCGCGGGATCGGTGCGATCGAACAGCAGCGCACCGTCGATCCAGACCCGCTCGGCTCGCGTGTAGACGGAGAACGGGTCGCCGGACCACAGCACCAGGTCGGCGTTCTTACCGACCTCGATCGAGCCGATGCGGTCGTCGAGCCCGAGCGCCCACGCCGCATTGATCGTGATCCACTTAATCGCCTCGTCTTTCGTGATCGGCATGCCCGCGGCAACGCCGGCGGCAATGCCCTTGGCGGCCTCCTGATTCAACCGCTGCGATCCTGACGGGTCGTCCGAGTGCACGATCGCCCGCGCGCCGGCGGCGTGGACGATGGCGAGGTTGGCCTTGATGCCGTCGATGGCTTCCATCTTGAACCCGCCCCAGTCGGCCCACAGCGAGCCTGCGATGCCCTCTTTGGCCAGGAGCGGGGCGATCTTGTATGCCTCGACGCCATGGTGGAACGAGCGGATCTGGTAGCCGAACTCCTTCGCGATGTCGATCATCTGCGCCATCTCGTCGGCCCGGTAGCAGTGGTTGTGGACAAGGATGTTGCCGCGGAGCACCTCGGCGAGGGTCTCGAACCCGAGGTTGCGGTCGGGCGGATCGCCGGTGTGATTCGCGTTCCACGCGTCCCAGCGGCGGCGATAGCGCTCGGCCTCGATCCAGGCCGCGCGGTAACCGGCGACATTGCCCATTCGCGTCGCCGGACCGCGCGTCTCGTAGACGCGCTTCGGGTTCTCGCCGCAGGCCATCTTCAGCCCGTACTTCGCGCCCGGGAACTTCATTCCCTGGACGGTCGTGGACGGCACGACCTTGAGCGTGACGCCGCGACCGCCAATCAGGTTGGCGGACCCGGGCAGCACTTGCATCGTCGTAACGCCGCCCGCGAGGTCGCGCGGGAACTGTGGGTCCTGCGGCCAGATCGAGTGCTCGGCCCAGACGTTCGCGGTGACCGGGTTGGTCATCTCGTTGCCGTCGCTCAGCGCCGATCCGCCCGGCGCGGCGTACACACCGATGTGGGAGTGCGTGTCGATGACGCCTGGTGTCAGCACCTTGCCGCGCCCGTCGATGACCGTCGCATCCGCTGGAGCATCCACGGACGCGCCGACCGCCGCGATCTTCCCGTCACGAACGAGCACCGACCCGCTCGGGATGGTCGGTCCGGCTGCCGTCATGATCGTGACGCCTCGAATGACGAGCGGCGGCGTCGGCCGGCGCGCGTAGGTGCTGGGGAAGGGATCCGCGTTGGGTACCGACACGCCGCCGGTGCCCGGTGCCGGTTTGTCCTGCGACGCTTGCGGCGGCGGCGGTTGCTGGGCCGACGTGGACCACGCCAGCGTCCACGTCGCCATCACGCCGGCGACACACGAGGCACGAATGAAGGATCGCATCGGGCTGGCTGACCTCCTGTCGGCGCCAGCATACCGTGGCACCGCCGCCTTCGCTCGAGGAGGACCGCCTTATTGAGGCCCGGCACTCGGCCGCGAGCTGGCCGTGCCGGAGCCGCGCAGGGGCTTGCCCGGCCGGGCGCCGGTGTGCTGGCCCTTGTCGATCACGACCACGCCGTTGACCAGGACGTACGGCACACCGATGGCGTAGGACTTCGGCATCTCGAACGAGTTGGTCTCGGCCACTTTCGCGGGATCGAACACCGCGACATCGGCGGCAAAGCCTTCCCTGATCTGGCCGCGGTCCTTGAGGCCGAGGATTGACGCGGGGAGGCTCGTCATCTTCCGTACCGCGTCGGGCAAGGTCAGCACCTTGGCCTCACGCACGTAGTGGCCGAGCACGCGCACGTTGGTCGAGTAGTTGCGCGGGTGCGGCACGCCGGGTGCGTCGAGGTTGATCGCCGAGCCATCGCTGGCGATGCTCACCCACGGCAGCTTCATCACGGTACGAACGTCCGGCTCGCCCATCGTGTGGAAGATTCCGCTGATGCTGCCGCCTTCTTCGGCCATCAGCGTGATGCACGTATCCATCGGGTCTTCCTCGCCGCGCATCCGCGCGATCTGCGCGATGCTCTTGCCCTCGTACTGGCGGTTTCTCCCGGTCCGCGCCCGGGCCATGACGATGCCGTCCCACCAGCCGTGCTCCTTCGCCCAGGTGATGAAGTCCCGGTCCTGCTTGAGCCGCGCCCGCGCGGCGGGATCCTTCAGCCGCTCGGCGAACTGCTGCGGACCGCCCTCGCGAATCCAGAGCGGGAAGAAGGCGCTCCAGCCGTGGAACATCGCCGTGTAGGGGTACTGATTCGCGGTGATGGTCAGGCCGCGCGCACGCGCCTGCTCGATCTGCTGGATGTAGCGGCCGATCGTCCCCTCGTTCTCCTTGCCCCTGATCTTGAAATGGAAGATGTGGACCGGGATCTTCGCCTCTTCGGCGACACGAATGGCGAATGCAATCTCCTTCGTCTGCTCGAAACCTTCGCTGCCGATGTGGGAGGTGTAGTTGCCGCCGAAGGCCGCCACGGTCTTCGCCATGGCCAGAATCTCGTCCGGGTGTTCTGGCCCGCCGCTCTCGAAGCGGGTGACCAGCCCCCAGGCGCCCTCCTGCATCGACCGCGCCACGAGATCGGTCATCCGCTTCAACTCCTCCGGCGTGGCCGGACGGGAGTCGTAGCCCATGACGACGCGCCGGACCTGCTCGCTGGCCACGTGCGCGATCGTGTTCATCGAGATCCCCTGCCGCTCCAGCCGCTCGAAGTAGCCCGTGAAGGTCGTCCAGTCGGGCGGCGGACCGTCGCCCCGCTCGGCCGGCAGGCCGTCACGGGGAGCCGGAGAGGTGCTCTCGCCGGAGATATCGAGCGTGACGCCCTGGCGGATCTTGCTTTGCGCCGTGCCGTCCTGGACGAGCGGCATCTCCGAGTGCGTGTGGAGGTCGATGAATCCGGGCGCGACGACCAGACCGGACGCGTCGACGACCCGACCTGCTCCAGGCCCGCTCAGCAATCCGACGCTCGTGATGCGATCGCCCCGGATGCCCACGTCCGCTCGCACCGCCGGCGCACCGGTGCCATCGAGCACCTGACCGCCGCGGATGATGACGTCGAAGGCGGCATCCTGCGTCGACACCGGCGACCAGGCCACCAGCGCCAGGGCGAGCACCGCGATCCAGCGAGCGATCGACGACATAAGGTCCCTCCGTTACTCGGGCCGAGTATACGCTCAGGGGCGTACGGTAATGCGGTGCTGCGGGCCGAGTACCGATGAGGCGGCTTACTCCGATCGCAGCAGGGCAATCGGATCGACCCTGGTGGCGCGCCGGGCGGGCAGGTAGGAGGCGAGGACCGACGCGCCGACGATGACGCACGCCGTCCCGACGAGCGTGGACGGATCGAGCGGGCGCACGTCGAAGAGCAGCGCCTCCAGCCCCCTGGCGACTACGAGCGCAATGGCGAGGCCACAGGTGACGCCGACCACCGCCAGGCGCAGCCCCTCACCCAGAATGAGTCGACGGATATCGGCGGCGGTCGCTCCCAGCGACATGCGCACGCCGATCTCAGCATGGCGCCGCCCGACCGACGCGGCCAGCACTCCATAGAGACCGACGCTCGACAACAGCAGGGCGGCGATGGCGAAGACGGTGAGCAGTAGCGCGTTGAAGCGCGGCCAGGCGAGCGGAATCGCAAGCAGCTCGCCGTAGGGCATCGCACGCGTGACGGTGACGGTCGAGTCGATGACTCGCGCACTTTCACGCACCGCGGTCAATGCCGACGCCGGACCGGCGCTGGTTCGCACCGCCAGCCGATCGGCGGTGATCATGAACTGCGCGGCCGGGACGTACAAGGTCGGCCTCGGCGTCGCCAGGGCTCGATACCGCGTCGTTGCCGCGATGCCCACGATGGTCAGCCACTCGTCGTCGGAGCCGGGACCGCCCATCTTGACGCGCTGGCCAACCGGATCCTGGCCGGGCCACGCCCGCGCCGCCACGCCGTCGCTGACGATCGCGACGTGCGGCGCGTCCCGCACATCGGTCGGAAGAAACGCCCGGCCCCGAAGCACCATCACCTGCAGGGTCGAAAAGTAGGTCGGATGGATGGCTTCGAGGTTGAGCGCCGGATTCTCGAGGACCTGGTCTGCCGACTGGCCTTCAGCCGTGAATCTCGGCACGTCCCAGCCGGTGGCGCCCGCGAACGGCAGCGCGTTGATCGGGGTGGCGCCCTCGATGCCAGGCAGTCCCTGCAGGCGTTCGACCAGGGCATCGAGGAACTGCCCCCGTCGCCGCTGATCGGCATACCTCTCGATTGGCAGGTCGAGCTCGACGAACACGATGCGATCGCTCGCCAGTCCCATGTCGGCCGTCTCCAGGCGTTGCAGGCTGCGCGCCAGCAGGCCGGCGGACGCCACCACGATCACGGCCAGCGCGACCTGGGCGACGACCAGGGCACGCCGGCCTCGCCGGCTCGCCGAGCCGATGGGACCACGACCGCCGATGCGGAGCGAGGCCACGAGATCGAGGCGGGCAGCGGCAATCGCCGGCGCCAGCCCCGACGCCGCGGCGGCGAGACCGGCGACGGCGAGCGTGAACAGGAGGACGCCGCGGTCGACGCGAATCGAGGAGAGGCGCGGCAGTCCATCGGGCACGAGCCTCGTGACCGCGGGCAGGCTCCACTCCGCCAGCAGGAGCGCTACCGCGCCGGCCAATAGCGAGAGCACGACGCTCTCGGCCAGCTGCTGTGCCATGAGACGACCGCGGCTCGCACCCAGCGCGGCTCGGATGACCAGCTCGTTTCTCTTCGATTCGCCCCGCACCAGCAGGAGGTTGGCGACGTTGGCGCTGGCGATGATCAGGATGAGCGCCACGGCGGCGAAGAGCAGCACGAGCGGCCGGTCGATGCCGCCGACGACAACTGCCTTGTAGGGGCGCACGATCGGTTGGAACCCTCGTCGCGCGCCTGGCGATCCCGGCTCCTCGAAGCGGGTCGTGATCGCACCGAGCTCGCCGGCTGCCTGTTCCACCGACACGCCGGGCCGCAGGCGGGCCAGCATCTCGACGTCGTTCAGCAACCCCTCGCGAAAGGCCTCGTTCAGCTCGGTCGCGGCGTAGGCCGCGAGCGTGACCCAGATCTCGACGCCGCGCGGATACTCGAAGTCCGGCGGCATCACGCCCACGATCGTGAAGCCGTGGTGGCGCGCGACCAGCGACCGGCCGATCACATCGGGCGAGCCGCCGAACAGGCGCTGCCAGGCGCCATGGGAGAGGACGATGGCCTTGCCGGCGCCGGCGCGATCGTCGGCGGCCGTCAGCGCGCGGCCCAGGATCGGATCCACGCCGGCCACCCGGAAGAACTCGCCCATCACCGCCGCGGTGTGGGCGGTGATCGGGGCCTGGCCGTCCTGCCAGTCCGCCTCGAACGCGCCGTTGTAGCCAACGCCAGTCACGGCCTGGAAGGCCGTAGTCGCCAGGGCGATCTCCTCGATGTCCGCCGCCCGGTACGGCACGTGTGACGGCGGGCCGGCAAGCGGCTCCTGCCACGAAAGTACCAGTCGGTCTTCGTCGGCCACGGGCAGCGGCCGAAGCAGGATGCCCTGGATCAGGGTGAACATCACGGTGGCGCCGGCCATACCGAGCGCGAGGGTTGCCACCGCCGCGCCGTGGAAGGCGCCGGCCCGGCGCCCGTCGCGCAGGGCCAGAACTGCGTAGCCCCGCCAGAGCTCCAGCGACATCGGCCGATTATCACCGAAGCCGTGCACCCTTCCGGCGCCGGCGGGCGTCGGCCCGGGGATTCAGAGCGTCCTGAGAAACGCGATCAGCGCGCGTTTGTCTTCGGCTGGCAGGTTCAACCCGTACTGGTGGCCCGGGATGGCGCGGGCCCGCGTGTCCGGCGGGTTCCAGCCCTTCGGGACATAGTCGTCGCCTAGCCGCGCGGGATCGAACCACTCTTCGAGCGACGCAATCGAGCCCGAATGCTCGAGCGGGCCGCGGTACCAGACGCCCCTGAGCGACGGCACCTTGTAGTAGCCGGTTCCTTTCCGCGTCTTCAGCGCGAGCCCTGGATCGAGACCAATCGGCACCTGCATCACGTCCGCCGCCGGAGGTGACGACGGGTGCTCGAACGCCGTGAAGCCGTCGACCGGGACGAGTCGGTTGTTGGTGTAGAGCGGCGGCGTGTGGCAACTCGCGCAGCCGTTGCGCGCGAAGACCTGCTCTCCCCGGGCGGTGACCGCGTCCGGACGGTTCGGGTTCGGCGGCGGCTGCAGCGCATAGATGTACTTGCCGAGCGCCAGCATCGCTTCGTCGCTGTTGCGATAGCGCAACGCGCGGTTCGCCGCGGGGACGAACGTGTAGGGTCCGATCGCGCCATCTTCCGCGACGCTCACCAGGATGCCGTAGCGCGCGATGTCCTCGGGGCCGCGGTTGCGATGCGTCGCGGTCGCGTCGAGGTACCGCCGGTCCTTGACACCAATCAGGTCCGCGATCTTCGTCGTGAACCACGGGCTGGCATTGAATCTGACGAAGGTGCCCAGGAACGGCTCGTTGCCGTCCACACGGCCGACCTCTTCGGCCGTCATCGTCTTCAGCGTGGCGTTGATGTCGTCTTTCAGCCACGGCACCCCGTAGTTGGAATAGGCGACTTCGTGCGCCGGCCGCGTCTTGCCCTCGCGCCGGCGGATCTCGTCGAGCGCCGCGAAGCTGAACTGCGGCAGCGATCCCCACTGGAGGTTGCGCTGCGCGCCGCGGACGATGGAGCCGTCCGGCAGAATGCGGGTGTGACACCCCGAGCACTCGGCGAGCGTGAGCTTCAACTGGCGATCGTGGTCGATCAGCCATCGCACGCCGGGAATCGTCCCGTCGGCCGCGACGGTGACACCCTCGTGCGCCACGAGGTCTGGATCGTCGGCCCAGCGGAACGCGCCCGGGTCCACGGTCCGGAACTCCGCCAGATGCAGGCCGTCGAAGACGTCCCGCCCGGCCGCAATCCAATCGGCTTCCGATTGCAGCTTCGCCGGTTCAATCAACGGCTGGGGACCCTGTTTCCGCATCCAGTCGCGATACCCGGCCGGCTCGCGACTCTTGAGATAGACCGGGTAGGTGCGGACTTCGTCGACCGGCGCGGCGTAGTACTCGGCCTCTGTATAGAACTTCGGCGCGGCCTTGACTCCG
>DATLLC010000267.1:0-2585 GCA_035538015.1 Vicinamibacterales bacterium | reverse complement strand
TACGCCCTCGAGTTCATCAACGACGACGAGCTGGTCGAGGTCACCCCGCAGTCGATCCGCCTGCGCAAGGCCATCCTCGATCACAACCTGCGCAAGCGGGTCGAGAAGGCCGCCGAGGCCGGCGTCGAGATCGACGACTAGCCGGGCGGCGGGCGCGCGCTGGCTGCCTCTGCCGAACCAAACCGTCGACGGTCGCCGGCAGCTCGAGGCCCAGCGACCAGTCGACGATGCCCGCGTTAGTTCGCCGGTCGCCGACGTGACTTCGTCTTCGCGAAGTGCTCGTTCAGGCGCTCCTCGACGTGCTCGGGCCGATACACCTCGGCGGGCTCCAAGCCTTCACACTCCTCGGCGGTCGCGGGTCGTGGCATGCCGTCCTCACCCAGGATCGTGTACTCGTGCGGGGGAAGCGACGAGCGGATGTAGACGTCCGGGATGCGCCGCTCCTCCGGTCGCAGGGTCGTTTCCCCCAGCTTGCGCCATCGCTTCTCCCGGATCGCTTCTGTGGCACCCGAAAGCACGACCAGCACGGGTGTCGCGAGCACCGTGTCGATGTCGTCCATCGGTTCGGCCCAGGCACGGTCGTGATACCGCACGAACGAACCTCCCAGCGCTACGCCGTACGCGAAGGTTCCATCCTTGAGCGGAATCTCCATGACCGTGCCAGCTCGATATCCGTGGCGACGCGCATCGATCGGCTCCGAGTCGCGACGCACGCGCCGCGTGGGTGGCTTGGATCCGGTCTTCTTCGCCATGGTCTAGCTATCTCCAACAGTCGTCTACCTAGCTGGCTAGCTGGCCGGTCGACGACTCGACCTCTTCGCGAAGTGCTCGTTCAGGCGGCGCTCGACGTGCTCGGGCCGATACACCGCCATCTCTTCCAGCCCTTCGCACTCTTCCGGCGTGGCAAGCCGCTTCGTCGGCCAGTCTCCAACCTCGACGATGTAGCAGCGGTAGGGAGGAGAATCCTGCCGCATACAGAACGGCGGTAGGCGCCTCTCCTCGTCGGTCAGTTGGACCTGCCCTACCTTGCGCCATCGCTTGGTTCGGATCGCCTCCGTGGCGCCCGCGAGCACGAACAGCGTCGGTGTTGCCAGGACCGCATCGAGGTCGTCCATCGGCTCCGGCCAGGCTTGGTCGTGATACCGCACGTAGACGCTGCCCAGCGAGACGCCGTACGCGAACCGGCCCGCATCGAGCGGAATCTCCATGACCAGGCCAGGGGCGTACCCAACGCCTCGCGTGTCCACGGGCGCCGAGTCCCGACGTGCCCGTCGCGCCGGTTTCCTGGCTCCCGCCTTCTTGGCCATGACGCGAAGTCTACAGCCGAGGCCTGTCAGTCGCCGGGTCCCGGCACTTCGCGCATGCCGATGGCGTCGTACTTGCGCCAGCCGGTGGTGAGCAGCCACGAGCGAGCTTGCTCGACGGGGAGCGGCTGGTACTCGGCCGGGATGGCGAACGGCGAGGCGATGCCCTGCCAGCCGTCGAAGGCGATGCCGCTCGAGTACGGGTCGACCTGCGCGCGGCGCTGGGCGGCGCCGCCGAGGTCCTCGCGGTGGCGACGCCAGTTGTTCAGGACGTACGCGAGGCAATGACGCGCCTGGCGCGGCGTGCGGATGATCTGGGCGTGGTAACGGGTGAGGAAGACCTGGCCGCGGAGTGGCGCCGCCAGGCGTCGCTCCGCGGTGACCGCAGCGTTGAGCCGACGGGCGGCCGAGACCTGCAGACCCTTCATGCCACGCGCGAGCGCGACCTCGCTGACCGCCTCGACCAGCAAGTGGATGTGGTTGCGCTGGATGCTGACGTGCACGACACGGATGAGGCCGAGCACCGCGGCGGTGAGGATCGCCAGCCGGATCGCGTGATACGCCTTGCAACGGCGTAGCCGCCCCACCGTCTTGGAGACCCGCAGGACGACATGGACCGGCGTCCGCGCCGAGACCTTCGGCCGCTTGCGCACCCGCCGGTGCAGCGGCTTGCCCGACGGCAAGAAGTGGATTCGCTTGCGGCCGGCTCCCTTGCGCTTGCCACCCCGCCGCTGGCCGTTCTTGTCGCGCTTCAGCTCGAGCTCCATCTGCCCCGCCCGCGCCTTCGTCTTCGCCTCCACCATTTGATTATTCCGACATAGACGAGGACGGCTCCGAGGTCAAGCCCGAAGGTGTCTGCACACAAGTTTCCGCGTGTCGGGCTGGCGAACGCGAGGCTCCCGGAGCCTGTGGATGGTGCCGCGGCGGATGGACAGCCGCGCCCTCCGAGGCGCCTGCTCGTGCGTGACGGTGACGTGGGCGCGCCTGACCACCGCCGCTTGGATCGCTCCGGCTTCGAGGCCCGGTTCGATCGGGCGCCGGCGGTGTCAGGGCGGAGCTCTCCACACCACCCACAGGCGCGCCAGTTCCCAGATTTCTCGCCACGGTCCAGCGATGGATCCGGTCTCACCGGGGCGGTATGCTGGTCGGTATGGTCTGGCAGCTCGATGACCGTGAACTGGCCGTGCGGGGGCTCGGCGAGGGCAAGCTACGCGATGAGCTGCCCGGCGAGGCGGAGATCGCGGCCGGCAAGGCCACGCTGACGTCGCGGCTGGCCGGCGG
>DATLLC010000266.1:0-8411 GCA_035538015.1 Vicinamibacterales bacterium | reverse complement strand
ACGTGATGCTGGGCGAGGGCCGTGGTTTGCTCGCGCTCACTGCGGCGCCCGACTTTTCGTCGACGCGCCATGTCTTCGCGGGCTACACCACCGAGTCCGGCCTGCGCATCGCCCGCTTCACCGTGGCCGGCGACCGGCTCGTCGATCGCGCCGTCGTGCTCGACGGCCTCCCAATCGCGGCGGTGCGACCCGCCGCCCTGCTGCGCTCGGGCCCGGACGGGCGGTTGTATCTCGCGACCGACGATGGCGGCGATCCGGAGCGTCTCTACGACCTTGGATCGTACAGCGGCAAGGTCCTGCGCTTCGCGACCGACGGGACAACGCCGCCGGACCAGCCCGGCCGGTCGCCGGTCTGGTCGGTTGGTGTCAACCGTCCGGTCGGATTGGCTTGGAGTGCCGAGCGCGGGATGCTTCGCGTGGTCGGTGTCGAACAGCCTGACAGCCGCGTCGCGCGCGCGCCGTCGAGCCTCGACTTCACCCAAGCCGTCACCTGGTTCTCGCTGCCGCCGACGCTCGGCGCGACGAGCGCCGCCATCGGCGACGCCTCTTCCGCGGCAGTCTTCCGCGGTCAACTGCTCGTCGGGTCGGCCAACGAACGCGCCATTCTGAAAGTCTCCTTCGAGGGTGACATCCCCAGCGGATCCGAGTGGCTACTCCACGACCTGCCCGGACCCGTGACGGCACTGGCCACGACTTCCGATGGCGCGATCTACGCCGCGGTTGGCCCCACGCTGCTGCGCATCGTCGCCGAGCCGTGACCGAGGCGGCTGGCTGCGGCGGCTCGACGATCCAAGCACGATCAGACGCAGTGGCGTGAAGCGGCGAGCACGCCCCCTCTTGGGTCGAACGGCCATTCGTGTCATGATCGGGCTTCGATGGCGCTGGACGCCCTGGAATCCGAAAGCATTGAAATCTTGCGTGAAGCCGTGGCCGCAGCCGAGCGGCCGGTGCTTCTGTATTCGATCGGAAAGGATTCCTCGGTCCTTCTCCAGCTGGCGCGGAAAGCGTTTCACCCAGGTCCGCTGCCATTTCCGCTCCTCCACGTCGACACCGGCTGGAAGTTCAAGGCGATGTACGCGCACCGCGACCGCATGATGCGAGAAACGGGCTCCCGCCTGATCGTCTATCGCAACGAGGCCGGCCACGCCGCGGGCATCAACCCGTTCACCCATGGCTCGAGCCACTACACCGACGTCATGAAGACGGAGGCGCTTCGACAGGCGCTCGATGCCGGCGGCTTCGACGTCATTTTCGGAGGTGCCCGCCGCGACGAAGAGGCCTCGCGCGCGAAGGAGCGGGTCTGCTCGTTCCGCGCCGCCGGTCACCGCTGGGACCCGAAGGCCCAGCGCCCCGAGCTGTGGTCGATCTACAACCTGCGCGTCCATCCGGGCGAGACCATTCGCGTCTTTCCAATGTCGAATTGGACCGAGCTCGATATCTGGAGCTACATCGAACGCGAGAACATTCCGATCGTGCCGCTTTACTTCGCCGAGGAACGGCCGGTCGTGGAGCGGAGTGGCACGCTCATCCTCGTCGACGACGATCGACTGCCGCTCGAACCCGGCGAGCAGCCAATGCGGAAGGTGGTGCGTTTCCGCACGCTGGGCTGCTATCCGCTGAGCGGGGCGATCGAGAGCGGGGCACGCACCATCGCCGAGATCATCGCCGAGACCGCCGCCGCCGCGGCCTCCGAGAGGCAGGGCAGGCTGATCGACAAGGACCAGCCGGGCTCGATGGAGAAGAAGAAGCGGGAGGGCTACTTTTGAGTCGGCCGCTGCTTCGCTTCATCACCTGCGGCAGCGTGGACGACGGCAAGTCCACGTTCATCGGCCGCCTGCTCTACGAGTCGCGGAGCGTGTTCGAGGATCAGCTCCGCGCGCTCGAATCCGACTCGCGCCGCTTCGGCACGCAGGGCTCGCGGCTCGACTTCGCGCTCCTGGTGGACGGGCTGCAGGCTGAGCGCGAGCAGGGCATCACGATCGACGTGGCCTACCGCTTCTTCGCCACGCCGCACCGCCGGTTCATCGTCGCCGACACGCCCGGGCACGAGCAGTACACGCGCAACATGGCCACCGGCGCCTCGACCGCGGAACTGGCCGTCATCCTGATCGACGCGCGGAAAGGCGTGCTGACGCAGACCCGCCGGCACACGCGCATCGCCGCGATGATGGGGATCCACCACGTCCTGCTCGCCGTCAACAAGATGGATCTGGTGGGCTACGAGCAGCAAGTCTTCGAGAAGATCGTGGACGAGTACGCGCCGTTCGCGGCCGGCTGCGGCGTTGCCAGCATGCGGCCGATCCCGATCTCGTCGCTCGAAGGCGACAACCTCATCCTGCCCGGACCACGCATGCCGTGGTACGAGGGCCCGACGGTGATGCACTACCTGGAGACGGTGGAGCCGGGGGGGCCGCCGTCGATGAATGGGTTCCGCATGCCGGTGCAGTGGATCAACCGGCCCGGCCCGGACTTCCGCGGCTTCAGCGGACGAGTGTGCTCCGGCGCGGTGCATCCGGGCGACCGGGTGCGCGTACTCCCCTCGGGGGTGGAGACGAGCGTCGACGCGATTGTGGTGTGGGAAGGCCCCAAGCCACGAGCCGAGTCGGGTGATTCGATCACGCTGACCCTGACCGATCAAGTCGACGTCAGCCGCGGCGACGTGATTGCCGCGGTCGCCTCGCCGCCGGAGGTGTCCGACCAGTTCGAAGCACGGCTGCTCTGGATGACGAGTGCCGAGCTGATCCCCGGCCGCACGTATTTGCTCAAGACGCAGTCGAAGGAGGTCCGCGCGCGGGTGACCACGATCAAGTACCGCGTGGACATCGCCAGCGACGCGCGGTTGGCGGCGCGCACCCTGGCGCTCAACGACATCGGCGTGGTCAATCTCTCGACGACGCAGCCGATTCCCTTCGAGCCGTACGGGACCGATCGCACGCTGGGCAGCTTCATTCTCGTCGACCCGATGAGCTTCGAGACCGTGGCCGCGGGGATGATCGATTTCGCGCTGCGTCGCGCCTCGAACGTGCATTGGCAAGCGCTCGAGATCTCACGGGCGCGCCGCGCCCAGCTGATCGGGCAGCGGCCGTGTTGCGTGTGGTTCACCGGACTGTCCGGCTCGGGCAAGTCGACGATCGCCAACCACCTCGAGAGGCGGCTCTTCGCCGAAGGACGCCATACCTACCTGCTCGACGGCGACAACGTGCGCCATGGCCTCAACCGCGACCTCGGGTTCACCGAGGCGGATCGAGCGGAGAACATCCGGCGCGTGGCCGAGGTCGCCCGTCTGATGGTCGATGCGGGACTGATCGTGCTCGTGTCCTTCATCTCGCCGTTCCGCTCGGAGCGGCGGTTCGCCCGCAGCCTGTTCGACGCCGACGAGTTCATCGAGGTGTTCGTGGACACGCCGATCGAGGAGTGCGAGCGGCGTGACGTGAAGGGCCTCTACGCCAAGGCCCGGAGCGGCCAGCTCCCGAACTTCACCGGCATCCAGAGTCCCTACGAACCGCCGGAAACTCCCGAGGTCCACTTGCGCACGACTGGTCTGACCGTCGACGAAAGCGCCGACGAAGTCTTCTCTCGCCTGCCCTGACGATGGATCCGGTACGTGTGTTCGCCGGGGCGCTCACCGGCTTCGTGGTCGGCATGACGGGCGTCGGCGGCGGCGCGCTGATGACACCCATCCTGCTGTTCCTGTTTGGGACCGCCCCGCTCACCGCCGTCGGAACCGACCTCTGGTTCGCGGCCATCACCAAGCTGGCCGTATCCGGCCTGCACCTCCGCTCGAAAGTCATCGACTGGCCGATCGTCGCATGGCTGTGGATGGGCAGCCTGCCCCTGTCGCTGCTGACCGTCGCGTGGATCGCCAGTCGTCCCGCAGACCCAGGTATCGTCGTCATGGTTCGGGGCGCGATCGGCGTGGCGGTGTGCCTGTCGGCCCTCAGCCTCCTGTTCCAGTCGCGTCTCAGGCCGAGTGCCGATCGGGCCGGGACCGATGCCGGAATGTCGTCGGACTCTGCGCCGGTCGCCGCTCGTACTTGGAGATGGGAAAGGGCCTTGACGGTGGCCACCGGGGCGCTTCTCGGCGTGTTGGTCACCCTGACCTCGGTCGGCGCCGGCGCGCTCGGAGCCGTCTGTCTCTACCATCTGTATCCGCGGCGCCTCACTCCGGCTCGGCTCGTAGCCACCGATATCGCGCACGCGATTCCGCTGGCTCTCTGCGCGGGAGTCGGCCACCTGGCGGTGAGCCATGTCGACGGTTCGCTGTTACGCGAGCTCCTCGTGGGCTCGATCCCCGCCGCCCTGGCCGGCGCGGCCCTGTCGGGACGAGTGCCGCATGTATTCCTGCGCACGGCGCTGGGCGCGATGCTGCTGGTGGTGGGGCTGCTGATGCTGGGGGCCGCGATCCGCTAGGACCCAGGCGGCCGGAGCGGGCCGCTGATCAGATCCGCTGTTCGGCCCGCCACGTGCGTTGGGCCTCGGCCTACGCACCCTGAGACCATCGACCGTGGGCTGATCCACGGGAACGGCCCACCCTTGACAGCAGCGGCCGCAACCTTGGCAAGTGAAACGGGCGGTTCAGGGCTCTTTGACGACCAGGATCTCGGGCAACGACTTCCGCTTGATATCCGGCACCTGCGCATCGTCGGCGGGATATCCGACGGGTATCAGCACGAACGCCCGCTCGTTCGCAGGCCGTTCGAGCACCTCGCTGAGAAAGCCCATTGGGCTGGGCGTGTGGGTGAGGGTGGCGAAGCCGGCGTGGTGGAGGGCCGCGAGCAGGAACCCCACCGCGATGCCGACCGATTCCTGCACGTAATAGTGACGCTCGTCCGTTTCGGGCGGGCCGTGCTTCTGCGCGAAGACGACCACGAGGGCCGGGGCGATCTCCAGGAACGGCTTGTGCGCGTCGGTGGCGAAGGGCTCGAGATCCTTGAGCCAGCGCTCCGGCGCGCGATGCCCGTAGAACTCGCGCTCCTGCTTCTCGGCGGCCTCGCGAATCTTCGACTTCACGGCCGGGTCCGTGACGAGCACGAACGTCCAGGGCTGTTTGTGCGCGCCGGACGGCGCTGTCGCGGCCGCGGCGATGCAATCCTCGACGACATCCCTCGGGATCGGCCGATCGCTGAACTGCCGGACCGTCCGGCGTTGGCGAATCTCGCTCAGGAACTCACGGCCGCGCCGCCGCTGCTCGTCCTCGGCGTAGCGGGTGAACTCCAAGGGCCTCATCGGCGGGCCGCTGGTCATGGACGTCAGACTCCCGCTGCGGATCATACCTGCGGGCGGCGCGGCCGGTCAGGAGCGCTGGACGCGGCTCGGCCGGCCACCCGGCGGGGTCGACCTTCGCTCAGCCGGCCGCACCGCGCGCCCGCTGCGCCGCGGCGAGCTGCTCGAGCAGCGGCTCCGTGTCGGACAGCGACAGGCAGGCGTCGGTGATGCTTTGCCCGTAGCGCGCCGGCTGACCGGGGACGTGGTCCTGGCGACCCTCGACGAGGTGGCTCTCGATCATGGCGCCGAAAATCTTCCACGATCCGCGCGCCACTTGCTCCGCGATGCAGCCGGCTACGTCCCGCTGCCGGTGATGGTCCTTCAGGCTGTTGCCGTGCGAGCAGTCGATCATGAGGGTGGACGCGCAGCCGCGCTCCGACAATCGGAGCGAGACGGCCTCGACATGTGCCGCGTCGTAATTGGGGCCCGTCTTCGATCCCCCGCGCAGGATGACGTGGCAGGTCCGGTTCCCGGTGGTGTGGAAGATCGCCGAAACGCCCTGCTTGGTGACGCCGGGGAACCAGTGCTCCGACGCCGATACGACCACTGCGTCGATGGCAGTCTGGACGTTGCCGTCGGTGCTGTTCTTGAAGCCGACGGGCATCGACAACCCGGACGCCATCTCGCGGTGCACCTGGCTCTCGGTTGTACGTGCCCCGATCGCTGCCCAGGACGTGAGGTCGTCGATGTACTGGGGGATCTGCGTATCGAGGAACTCCGAGGCCGTCGGCAAACCGAGGCTGTTCACGTCGAGGAGCAGCTTCCGGGCCAGTCGCAGCCCGCGGTTGACGTGGAAGCTGCCGTCGAGATCGGGATCGTTGATCAGGCCCTTCCAACCGACAGTCGTGCGGGGCTTCTCGAAGTAGCAGCGCATGACGACCACCAATTCGCGCGCGTAGCGATCCGCGAGCGGCCTCAGTCGGGAGGCATACTCGACGGCGGCAGCCGGGTCGTGGATCGAGCATGGCCCCACCACGACCACCAGGCGGGGATCCCGCCGCTCCACGACGGCGGCAACGGCCGTCCTGGTGTCGGCCACCCGCTTCGACACCTGCTCGGTGATCGGCAGTTCCTCGATGAGGATGGCCGGAGGAATGAGGGGGCGCACCCCCGTGATGCGGAGATCATGGGTCGGCTGGTTCATGTGCGCTGTGATGAGATTACATTACCGCCGCGCTTCGAGTGTGGCCGACGTGCACTGGTCCCGGGGAATGTTTGCGACGGGCCCTGGGCCGCTCGGCTGTGTGCTACGATCCGCCGCTAAACCGTTCCCCCCTTTTGTCCGCCAGGCGCGCACTTGCGGAGAGGTGAACATGCGTCCCCACACTGCCTTGCTCGTCGTGCTGCTTCTCGTCGTACTGGTGCCCCTTCGGGCACTGGCGCAGACACCCACCTTCAACATCGAAGGCGTCGTCACCGATGCCCAGCAGGCCGTGCTGCCGGGTGTCACGGTCACCGTTCGCAATGTGGCCACCGGCCTCAGCCGCACGGCGACGACCGATACGGACGGCCGCTACGTCATGACCAACCTGCCGCCCGAAGGGCGGTACGAACTGCAGGCCGAGCTGCCGGGCTTCGCGATCCAGG
Source organism: Vicinamibacterales bacterium (assembly GCA_035538015.1). GTDB lineage: Bacteria > Acidobacteriota > Vicinamibacteria > Vicinamibacterales > UBA2999 > VFZN01. The sequence continues at coordinate 1,559 of DATLLC010000266.1, read as the reverse complement.
TCCGCAACAACCTGGAGTTCAACGCTGGACAGCGCGCCGTGATCAACCTCCAGATGCAGCTGTCGACCATCCAGGAGACGGTGACCGTGGCCGGCGTCTCGCCGCTGGTCCAGACCACCTCGGCCGAGGTGTCGAAGACCGTGGACCGGGCGCAGTTCGAGACCCTGCCGGTGAAGGAGCGCAACTACATGCGGCTCCTCACGCTCGACTCCAATGTCGTCGCCAGCCGGCCGGGCACCAACGCGGTCAACGTCGGCGGTGGCGAGGTCTGGAATTTCGGCACCTACGTCGACGGGACCAACAACCACTCGAAGTGGCTGACCTTGCAGCGGGCGCCCCAGCTCGGATCCGGCGGGTTCGCGATCGAGACGGTCAAGGAGATGCAGATCATCACCAACCAGTTCTCGGCCGAGTTCGGCGGCCACGCCGCCGGGGTGTCCAGCATGATCACCAAGAGCGGCACGAACAGCTTCAACGGCTCGACGTTCCTGATGATCCGGCCCGGCGATTGGGACGCTCGGCCGCCGCTGGCGACCACGAAGGCGCCTTACAACCAGCAGCAGTTCGGCGGAGTGCTCGGCGGGCCGCTGGTGCGCGACCGGGCGTTCTTCTTCGGGAGCTACGAACGGCGGCGTGAGCGCAGCGAGGTGCCAGTGACCTCGCAAGAGGCGACCCAGCCGGTGGTGGAGACGCCCGCCGACGAGCACCAGGGCCAGGTCCGCGTCGACGCCCGCTTCACCGAGAAGTCGTCGCTCGCGTTCCGCTACAACATGGTCCGGTGGCACAAGGACAACGAGAGCGGCGGGCTGAATCTCCCCGGCACCGGTTTCATCTGGGACAACAACGTCGACACCCTCCACGGGACGTTCACCAGCATCCGCTCCGAGCGCTTCCTGAACGAAACGCGCGGCATGTACTCGCGCTACACTGACTCTCGCGCGGCCAAGTGTGAGGGCGTGGCGATCGTCCGCACCGCCTATTCCACCAGCGGGTGCTACGACCAGGGCACCTGGGGCGTCCTGCCGGAGGAGACCTACGAGGTCGCCAACACGTCGTCTCTGTGGTTTGGCGCGCACACCATCAAGACCGGCGGGTCGTTCACCTACGACGTCACCGAGCAGCTGTTCGCGCCGCTCCAGAACGGCGTCTACCGCTTCGCCGGTGCCCCGGCCGTCGCTCCCAACCCGTTCCAATACGACCAGAACTTCCCGCTGGTGCCCGAGGCCCGGTTGATGTTCCCCAAGGCCTACGTGCTGACCACCTTCATCCAGGACGACTGGCGCGTCGCCAACAACGTGACGCTGAATCTCGGGCTGCGCTACGACATCGAGTGGATCAAAAACGTGCCCGATTACCCGGCCCCGGCCGACAAGGACAACGTCGATCCGCGGCTCGGCTTCGCGTGGGATCCGACCGGGGAACAGCGATGGGCGATCCGCGGCGGCACCGGCTGGTTCACCCAGCAGCACCCGATCTTCACGATCGTGAAGGGCGGCGTCGGCGGCCGGAACGGCCAGGTCCTGCTGAATCTCACGCCGACCAGTCCGCTGTTCCCGACG
>DATLLC010000265.1:0-23176 GCA_035538015.1 Vicinamibacterales bacterium | reverse complement strand
CCAGCAGCCCGACTCCGGCGGCAGCGAGGCTGGTCTTCAACATGTCCCGACGGGTGGTTTCGGTCGCCATGGTCGCTCCTTGTGCAGAGCGATTTCTATCATGAGCCGGGGTAATGGAGCTAATCCTCCTCAGGGCCTGCTGGGCGCCACCTCGGCCAGACCGCTGCTGGCCGGATCCGTTCAGACCACCGCCGCGTGGGGGTGGTTGTCCATTCCTGCTTCCTCTCCGACCGATCGCGAGCGAAGGGCGCGGAGAAGAACGCGAACAGCTCCGGGATGTCGTCCCGGCGCTCGCGCAGCGGAGCCACATGGATGCGAATGACGTTCAGCCGGTAATACAGGTCTTCGCGAAAAGGCGCCGGCGCCGATCTGCTGTACCAGGTCCCGGTTGGTGGCCGCGATGACTCGGACGTTCACATGTCGGGCCGTCCGCTCGGAGCCGACGCGCTGCACCTCTCCGGTCTCGAGGAACCGCAGGAGCATGCCCTGCATGCGCATGCTCATCTCGCCCGCTTCGTCCAGGAACGCGGTACCCCGATCCGCGACCTCCAGCAGGCCCGGCTTGTCACGAAACGCACCGGTAAAGCTGCCGCGGACGTGACCGAAGAGCTCGGATTCGAGCAGCGAGTCGGGCAGCCCGGCACAGTTGATCGCGGAGAGCGGGGCGTGGCTGCGCGCGCTGCTCCTGTGGATGAGCCGCGCCACGACGTCCTTGCCGACGCCAGTTTCGCCGGTGATGAGTACCTTGGCGTCGGATCGGGCCGCCATCTCGATCTCGTGGCTGAGTTGCATGCTGATGCGGCTGGAGCCGACGAAACACACGTCCTGAGCACTTGCCGTCATCGCGTCCTCTTGCCTCGACCCGTCCGGGTGACTGGCTCCACATGCCGATAGCGTCGTTCGCGCCCGAAACGGCTCATCACGGTAGTGTGCGGGAGCCACAAAGCGTTTCAACGACGCTGCTGTAACGCTTCGAACATCGCCCGCACCAGTTGACGAGCGGGCGGGCTGGGTTACGATCCATCCCTTGCAGCTCCAACGGTTTGAATTCGATCAGGCGTACATCGATCGGCTGGTCGCCGCCGACCCGGAGACCGAAGGGCACTTCGTCCGGTATTTCGCGGACCTGCTGACGCTGAAGCTGCGCTCACGCCTCAGGTCACCCACCCTGGTCGAGGACGCCCGGCAGGAGACGTTCAGGCGCGTGCTGACTACGCTGAAGGAGAAGGGCGGCCTGACCTCGGCCGGAAGCCTCGGCGCCTTCGTCAACAGTGTGTGCAACAACGTGCTGTTCGAGTGCTACCGGGCGGGCGCCAAGGTGCAGCAGCTGGCCGAGGATCACGACCAGACGGACGATCGGCGGCCCTCGGCCGAGATGGGAGTGATGGCTGCCGAGCAGCGCGACCGTGTCCGCCACGCGCTGGCCGGACTGCCCGAGAAGGAGCAAGAGATTCTGCGATGGCTCTTCTTCGAGGAGCGCGACAAGGATGAGATCTGTCGGGAGTTGAAGGTGGACCGGAACTACCTCCGGGTGCTGGTGCACCGGGCGAAGGCGAAGTTTCGCGACCGCTTCCTCGAGGCGGAGGCGTAATGCGATGACCCATCAGCAGGCCGTGGACAAGCAGGCGGTCGAGCGGTATCTGCTCGACGAGATGCCCGAGATCGAGCGCTTCGCGTTCGAGGAGCACCTCTTCGACTGCGACATCTGCGCCGACGATGTGCGCTCGGGCGCGCTGATGCGTGAGGGCGTGGAGGCAGGGTTCCTGCCCGCCGCCGCGACCACGGTGGTCGGGCCGGCCGCGTCGGGCCTGGACGCGTTCGCTGCGAAGGCAGCGGTCACCGGCGAGACAAGCCCGCATGCCGACGTGACGGCGCGCGCCGGAGCTGGGTGGCGGAGTGCGCTGCCCTGGGCGGTGGCAGCCGCACTGGCCATCGCCGCCGGCTATCAGAGCCTGTGGGTGGTTCCGGAGCTTCGCGCGCGAGTCGTCGGTCCCTCGGTCCTCTCACCCGTGACCCTACGCGGCGCCTCGCGCGGGACCGAGCCCACGCTGACCCGTCCCACCACCGGCGTCATCTCCCTGGCCGTTGACCTGACCGGCGTCGCCGCCGGGGCCCGCCTGACGTATGATCTGCGGGCCGCCGACGGACGGTCGGTGGCGTCCGGAACGGCCGCAGCCCCTCCCCCCGGCACCCCGCTGCTGCTGCTGATCCCGGCGTCGGACCTGGACTCCACCGGTCGCTACGTGCTCGCGATCGTGACCGGGGATGGCCCGGGCTCGGCCTCCGTGGATTATCGGTTCACTATCGAAAGTGAGAAGTGAAAAGAGAAAAGTGAAAAGCACGTCTTTTCACTTTCCCTTCTTCCGCCGACCGCGAGGTGCAGCGGCCCGGAATCCTTGGAGACGCCTCATGGAACTGACTCGCCGATATCTATTCAATGGAAGCGCGGCCGCGTACGGTGGCCGGTTCGTGCGCCCCGACGATGTCGTACTGGCCTCGTCCGGAGGGAGCGCCCTGGCGATCACCGGCGGCCGCTCGGTGTGGCGGGATCGTTATCAAGCTGGGGCGATCGTTCCGCATCCGGTCCGCGGAAACCTCGGCCGAGGGGCTGGTGGACAGCCTCCGCGAGCGGTTCGCGTGACGAACCGGCAGCTTTCCGCCGAGGCGCTGACGGCCACCACGCGGGTGAGCGCGCGCTGCCGTGGCGTGGAGATCGGAGGCGCCCCACCGGTTCGCCGGACGGATGAGCCGGAACCGACCATGAGCGTGGCGGACGTCAGCGCGGCGCTCCTGTCGCGCAGTGCCAGGCCCGGCCACGAGTCGTCGGTCATCATCGAAGGCGCCACGCTGACGACGATGACGTTCGATTCCCCCGTGCACGGACGTTTCAAGCTGGACGTGGGTCTGGACATCGAGCCGTTCCGCAAGTGCGACACGCGGGCCAAGGTGATCGAGAACGGCCGGATCATCCAGAAGCACGGCGATCGCGACATGGTGTTGAGCACCATCGTCACCAAGCTGGTCTGGCAGAAGGGCCGCGCCTATCCCGGCTCGACGCCCCGTGGCACCAACGGCATCTATATTCCGAATCTGGGCGCGTTCTATTTTGGCGAATTGATCATCCAGTGGAGCACGCGGCGGTTGACGATGATCCGCGTGGAGTTGGGGTCGCCGACCGGTGGGTCGGGCTCGGTGAGCGACGTGGACACCAACGGCACGTGGCCGGAGTAGGGTCGACGTGTTTCGCTCCGCGCTACGGGTAGCAGCCTTCGTCCTCGCGGCCAGCACGGCCGCGAGGTGTACGCCGTCAGCCGCCTCCCTCGACAGGTTGTATGGCGAGGCGCAGCAGGAACTTCGCCGCGGTCGCGTGGACCAGGCGGTGTCGCTCGCCGAACATGGCCGCGCGCAGGCCGATCGCGCGACCGACGCGATTCGCGCCTGGCGTTTCGGGCTCCTCGTCGCCGACGCTCGCCTGGCGAGGCTCGAGCTACCGGCCGCACTGGAATGGCTCGAGCGACCAGTGCCCGAGGAGCCCGCGTTCGGCCCAATCCGGGCTCGCCAGCTCGTGCTGCTGGCCAGAACGCGGGTGTCGCAAGGCCAGGTCGCCGCTGCGCAGCCGCTCCTGGACGCGGCTCGCCCCCTCGCCGGTGACGATCGCGACATCGTCATCGATATCGATCTGCTCCAGAGTCAGCTGCTCTATCGCTCCGGTCGTGGCCCGGAGGCCGATGCGTTGCTCGCGGCGGATCGCGAGCGCGTCGCGCGCGAAGGCGACCGGTATCGCCATGCGCAGGTGTCGACGACCATCGGCATGGGGTTGGTGACGCGCGGACGCTTCGACGAGGCGTTGCCGTACTTCGAGGGCATCCTGCACGAGCCGGCCGTGGAGGGCACTGGGGTGCAGGGCGCCGCGCTGAACAATGCGGGGCTCTGCCACGCGCGGTTGGGCCAGTTCGAACGGGCCATTGCGCTGCAGCGGCAAGCCATCCAGGTCCAAGCGCAGGGGCGGAAACGCGACTACGCCCAGGCGCTCGGGGAAATGGGAAGCACCTACCTTCTCCAGGACGACTACGCGCGGAGCACCGGCTACCTGCAGCAGGCGTTCAACATCGCCGCCGAAGCGGGGCTGGCGAGCGACGCCGCTCTGTTCGCCCGCAACCTCGCGGCCGCGTTCGTCGCGCTGAACCGCTGGGACGACGCCGCGCGGTTCAACCGCGAGGCGGCGCGGTTTGCGCAGGGAAGCGGCCCGGCGTCGCCCTATGCGCTCGTGACGGACGCGAAGATTGCCGCGGGTCGTGGACGATCCGACGAGGCCGAGCGCCTGTTCGGCGAGGCGCTGGCCGTAGAGGACGCCGCGCCGGGCGTTCGGTGGATGTCTCACGAGGGCCTGGCGCGGCTCGCGCTTTCCGCGAACCGGCCGTCGGACGCCGCCCGTCACTTCGAGTCGGCGTTGCAGACAGTGGATCGCACCCGGTCCGCCCTGCTCAGGGCGGACGACCGCATCTCGTTCACGTCGCGGCTGACGCAGTTCTACCGGGGCTACGTGGACCTGCTGTTGTCCCAGGATCAGGTCGAACGCGCCCTCGAGATCGCCGACGCCAGCCGTGCCCGCGTCCTCGCCGAGCGCCAGGGCGTGTCGACTCCCACCGCGCGTGCAACGGGCGCGGCGCTGAGGCAACTCGCCCGAAAGTCCGGCAACACGCTGCTGTTCTACTGGCTTGGCGCCGAGCGCTCGTGGGTCTGGACCGTCACCGGTGAGCGGATCAGCGCCACGGCGCTACCACCTGCCGCGCAGATCGACGCCCTGGTCGACGAGCACCAGGCCGCGATTCAGAACGGGCTGACCGACCCGCTGATCGCGGCCGGTTCCGCGGGCGAGCGGCTCTACGTCATGGTGGTTCAGCCGGTCGAGCACACACTCGGTGGCCAGGTCGTCATCGTGCCGGATGGCGTGCTGCATCGCGTCAACTTCGAAACGCTGCTCGTGCCCGGGGGCCGCGGAGGCAGATCGCGGCGCGCCGCCGATGGACCACCATCGCTCTCGCGCCACTACTGGATCGACGACGTGACCCTGCAGATCGCGCCGTCGCTGGCGATGCTGCAGGCCAGCTCCGTCGCCGTGCCCGGCTCGGCGTCCCTGCTGCTGGTCGGCAATGCCGCCGCCCGTCCCCCGGAGTTTCCGGCCCTCACCCACGCCGCCGCGGAGATGAGCGCCATCCGCAGGTCGTTCGCGGCCGGGTCCGTGTCGGTACTCGACGCCGAACGGGCGTCGCCGGCGGCCTTCAAGGCCGCGGCACCAGAGCGGTTTTCGGTGATCCACTTCACGTCGCACGCGATCGCGAACACGGAGAGCCCGCTGGACTCGGCGGTCATCCTGTCCGGTCCCGACCAGGCCTACAAGCTCTACGCGCGTGATATCGCCGCGCTGCCACTGCACGCCGAGCTCGTCACCGTGTCCGCGTGCCGGAGCGCCGGTGAACGCGCATATGCGGGCGAAGGGCTCGTCGGCTTCGCCTGGGCCTTCCTGCGCGCCGGCTCACGCCGCGTCGTCGCCGGGCTGTGGGACGTAGACGACCGGTCCACGGCAGCGCTGATGGAGGAGGTGTACGCGAGGCTCGCGGCTGGCGCTCCGCCGGCCGCGGCGTTGCGCGAAGCCAAGCGCGCGCTCCTGCACGGGGCCTATCCCAAGCCTTATTATTGGGCGCCCTTTCAGCTGTTCACGGTCGTGCTCTAGAATCGGCCCCCTACCGGCGACGAAACGGACGCGGATCGAACGACACCAGTGAGGGAGTGCTCGGTTCCAACCCTCCCCGGGCCAACGGATATGATGGCGCATGACCGGTCCGGGCACGCGCAAGCGGGCGCTGGTCGTCGAGGACGAAGCGGCCATTCGTGAGCTGGTCCGCTTTCATCTCGATCTCGCCGGCTACGTCGTCGAGGAAGTGGACGATGGCCGGCGTGCGCTCGATCGGATACGCGCGGCGGCATTCGACCTCATTCTGCTGGACGTCATGCTGCCGGGTCTCGACGGCATCAGCGTGTGTCGCGCCCTCCGAGCCGAGCCGCAGAACCAGCGAACGCCTGTGCTGATGATGACGGCCAGGGATGGCGAGTCCGACACCGTGCTCGGCCTGGAGAGCGGGGCGGACGACTACCTGGCCAAGCCGTTCGGTGTCCGCGAGCTGATGGCGCGCGTCACCGCCGTCACCCGGCGGCACGGTCGCGATAGCGAGGCGCCGGCGACCGAGGACGCGGTCACCGTGGCCGGATTGACGGTGGACCGTCAACGGCGTCGCGCGCGTGTGCGGGAGGCCGAGGTTGAGCTCACGAAGCAGGAATTCGACTTACTGAACCTGCTCATCTCGCGGCCCGGTGTCGTCTACAGCCGTGCGGCATTGCTGCAGCAGGTCTGGCACGAGGATACGTTCGTCACCGAGCGGACCGTCGATGCAGTGGTGAGCCGCCTGCGGCGCAAGCTCGAACGCGATCCGGGCGACCCCGAATTACTGCTGACGGCGTGGGGAGTGGGCTACAAGTTCGCCGACGGTCGCGACTGAGTGTTGGGCCTCGGTGCCGCGCGGCAGCACGATCACGAACACCGTCCTGCCGGGGCGGCTGTCCACGCTGATGCGGCCACCATGGCGTTCGACGATCGCCTTGGCGATCGAGAGGCCGAGCCCGCTGCCCGCTCCGCCACCCGTACGCGCGTGGTCGGCCTTGTAGAACCGGTCGAACACGTGGGGCAGGTGCGCGTCTGGAATGCCGGTTCCGGTGTCCTCGACCGCCAGACGATGCATGCCGTCCACCACCGTGGCATCGAGGTGAATCGTGCCGCCGGCCGGCGTATGCCGGAGCGCGTTGGCGACGAGGTTCCCAATCACCTGCTCGACGCGTCCGGGATCGCCGAGCATCTGATCGGCGTCGGGCGCCACCCGGGCGGTCAACGTCACTCCGGCAGCCGCGGCTTCCTGTTCGTGCCGCCGGATCACGTGTTCGAAGACCCGCTCGATGGCGAAGACCTGAGGCTCCAGTGCCGAGACCCCCCGCTCGTGCCGGGCCAGATCCAGGAGGTCGGCGACGATACGTTCGAGACGGCCGGCTTCCCGGCGCGCGGTTTCCAGGTAGCGCGCGCGCGTATCGGCATCGATCGACACGTCGGGCAGCGCCAGCGTGTCGAGGTAGCCGCGCATCGAGGTCAGCGGTGTGCGCAGCTCGTGTGAGACGTCCGTTAGCATCTGCCGGCGGACGCGGTCGGACGCCTGCAACTGGTCGGCCCGCGCCGACAGCTCGCTCGACATGCGGTTGAAGGCGGCGGCCAATCGGGCGATCTCGTCGCGACCCGAGTCATCAGCCCTGACGTCTCGTTCGCCCGCCCCGAGGCGCTCAGCCGCCCGCTCGAGCGCGCGCAGGCGCTGGCGCAAGGGCAGAAACAGCAAGGCGCCGACGAGGGCCGTGGCCATCAGCAGCACGATAGTTCCAGGCAGCGACAGCAGGCGACCCACCTCGGCAAAGGGCCCGCGGCGTGGCGGCGGCGGGAGCACCACCAGGCCCTGCAAGGCACCGTCGATCTGCACAGGCGCCATGACGACCGGTCCACTTGGCGGAAGGGCCGGGTCGAACGCCGGCATGGCGCCCTGAAGGGCGGCCTCGACCTGTGCGCGGATCGCCGGACTCATGGGCGTGTCGGTGTTGGCGGCCTCGCGGCCGTCCTTCATCACGACATAGATTGCCTGCGGTCCGCGCGAACCGCCGGTCCGCACGACAGACGCGAGCGACGCGTCCGCGTTTTCGCTGAGAGCCGCCAGCAAGCGTGCCGCCACCGTCGTCGCTTCGCGATTCGGATCGCCGGGCGCGAACTCGCCGCCGCGCCGCGTCAGCACCGAGCTGACGATGGCGCTCTGTCCGACGAGAACCAGAACCACCAGGACCGCGAAGCTGAAGGCGATGCGCCAGTAGAGGCTGCGAAACCACAGCGGCCTCGGCGGCGAAGGCAGCGGCGATGGGGTTTCGTCCATGTCCGGTAACACGATAGTGCCATCAGCCGCGCTTCGGCGTTCGGGCCGCAGTCGGGCCTGTCGGTATGGCCTAACCGGTTAATCGGCGCCGGCCTGCGAGCGAGCCGGGCTCACGCCGCCACCGCGACCGTCAAGCTGGCCGTGTAGCCGCCCGCCGCGCTTCCCGTCACGGTCGCCAGCTCGAGCGCCGAGCCGTCGCTGAACACGTTGTCCGTGGCCAGCGACACCTGCGCCAGGTTGCGCACGCTCGATTCGTAGCCAGCGGTCGCGTAGACCGCGTCGCACGCGTCCTTGGGCAGGGCAATTTGCGAGGTCGCCACCTTGTTCCCCACGCTGGTTACCGCCGACTCGCTCGGGAAGACCTCGAAGTGGATGTGCGGCCACCGGCCGGAGTAACAACCCGGGAAGATGGTGGTGAACGAGACGCGACCGCTGGCATCGGCCGCTTGGACCCCGCGCAGGTAGTTCTGATTCGTCACACCCGAGGAGTACAGCGAGTAGCGGCCGGGGCGATCGCAGTGCCACATGTAGACGGCGCGTCCCGACAGCGGCTCGCAGGTCGACGACGACACGATCGTGAGCACGACCGTCAGCGGCACGCCGTCGGCGCTGCCGCTGAGGCCGCCAAAGCTCGAGCGGATGTCGCTGCGGAACACCCCACTGGTGCTCAGCACGGTCGGCCCGTTCGAACCATCGCCAGGGTAGGGCCCAGCCGTCTCCTCCGGCACACGCGAGCAACTCGCAGTCGTCGTCGGTGGCGTCGTGGTAGTGGTGGCGGTCGTCGTGTCGGCGGTGGTGGTGACACTGGGCGAGGTTGGCGTGTCGCCACCACAGCCAATCAGCTGCAGTGTCCCAGCCGCGGCGCCAAAGCGGGCGGCCAGGCGCAGCAGGCTGCGGCGGTTCAGCTCGACCCCCGTGGCGCGCAGGTCCCGGTGCAATCCCCCGAAGTCGTCGTGATCGTCCTGATGATGGTGAGCCATGAAGCCTCCCCGGATTGGCGGCCGCTTCAATCAGCGTCCCCAGGTCCGGCGAGACCAGTTGTACCGGCCAGATGTTGCAGAAGTATGAGAAGGGTGCGAAAGGACTTCTTGGAGCCGAATAAGACAGGCCTGGAGGGGTGGCGAAACGGTTCAGGCGGAATCCAGGACTGCGCGCACCCCTTCCTGTTCGTCTACCAGGCTGAGCAGCCACGCGCCGGCGACGAAGAACAGCAAGATTGCGAGCACGGCAGATCGGCTGGAGCCGGTGAGGGCCACGCTCACGGTGAAGACGAGCGGCCCCAGCACCGTGGCAAACCGCTCGGCGACCGCAAAGAAGCCGAAGAACTCCGACGTCTTGTTGGCCGGGATCATCCTCGAGAAGAGCGCGCGGCTGAGCGCCTGCGCGCCGCCCTGCACCGTGGCGACCAGCGCGGCGAGGACGAAGAAGTGCGTCACGGTCGTCATGAAGTAGCCGAGGATGGTGGCTACCGCATACACGGAGATGGCGATGAAGATCGCGCGCTTCGTGCCGATTCGCGTACCGAGCGATCCGAACAGGAACGCGAACGGGATGCCGAGGAACTGCACCATAACGAAGGCGGCGATCTGCGACGTCTGATCGATCCCGATTTCTGCGCCGTACACGGCAGCCATGCGGATGATGGTCTGGATGCCGTCCTGATAGAGCAGCATCGCCAGGAAGAAGAGAAATGCCTGGCGGTAGCGTCGGATTTCCGCGAAGGTGTGGATCAGCCGGACGAACGCCGCCTTCACGGCCGATCCCTCGCGCACCTCGTCGGCATCAAGGCGAATGGCCGGTTCTGGCACGTGGCGGAAGAGCGGCAGAGAGAACGCCGCCCACCAGACCGCGACGGAGAGGAATGACGCCTTCACCCCCGCCGTCGTGGAACCGAAGCCGAACCACTGCGGCTGCAGAATCCAGGCAAGGTTGATCAGGAGGAGAAGGCCGCCGCCAACATAACCGACGGCGTAGCCGGCCGCCGACACGCGGTCCGTCTCCTCGGCCTTCGCCACGTGTGGCAGCAGCGAATCGTAGAAGACGAGCGATCCCGAGACGCCGATGTTGCCGACGAAGAACAGCGTCGAGGCCAGCACGATGTCGCCTTCGGCAATGAACACCATGGCAGCACAGCTGGTCACGCCGATGGCCATGAAGATGGCGAGCAGCCGCTTCTTGATGCCGCTGTAGTCGGCCAACGCGCCCAACAGGGGCGCCGTGACGGCAACAACGGCGACCGAGAAGGTGGTGATCGCGCCGAAACGCGCCGTCGCGGCGGATGGCTCCAGGCCGGCGGCGGCGTAGGTGGCGTAGAAGGAAGGGAACACCGCCGTGATGACGGTGGTGAAGTAGGCGGAGTTGGCCCAGTCGTACCACGCCCACGCCCGCTGCTCGGGAGTGACGAGGCCCAGGCGTGCCAGCCAACGATTCAGCATGAACGGCGCGACGACGTTAGCACAGTGTCGGCGACTGCCCCGACCCGCCGCCGATGCGAGACAATACGCCGGTGCGCACGTTCCGGACGGTCGTCGTCACCCGTTACGTCACGCCCTTGCGCGAAGGCGGCTCGCTGCCTGCCATCGTGGAAGCGGATGACGATGGGATGTACGTCCTGAAGTTCCGGGGTGCCGGTCACGGCGCGAAAGCACTGGTCGCGGAGGTCATCGCCGGGGAGATCGCTCGCGCGCTCGGCCTGCCGGTGCCGGAGGTCGTGCTGGCCACGCTCGACCGGGACCTGGCGCGCACCGAGCCGGATCGGGAGATCCATGCGTTGATCCACGACAGCGCCGGCCTGAACGTCGCGCTCGATTACCTGCCCGGGTCGGTGAACTTCGACCCGGTGGTGCACCGCGTGCCCGACGACTTTGCCTCGAGAGTGGTCTGGTTCGATGGCTATGTCAGCAACGTCGACCGCACGCCGCGCAACACGAACATGCTGATGTGGCACCGGACCCCGTGGCTGATCGACCACGGAAGCACGCTCTACTTCCACCACTCACCAGGCTGGTCGGATGATCCGGCGCGGCCGCGGGCGGTGTTCCCGGCCATCAAGGACCACGTGCTCTTGAAGGGTGCCACCCAACTGGCGAACGTGGACGCCCAGTCGATCGCCGCGCTGACCCCTGAGGTCGTCGACGGCATCCTCGCGCAAGTCCCGGACGGGTGGCTCGAGGACGGAGCCGCGGGCCTCTCGGCCCAGGGCGCTCGGGATGCGTACCGGCGCTACCTGCTCGAGCGGCTCGCAGGGCCGCGCGGCTTCGTGGAGGAGGCGGCGCGTGCCCGCTGAGTACACTTACGACTACGCGATTATCCGCGTCGTGCCTCGCGTCGACCGGGGGGAGCAGATCAACGTCGGCGTCATCCTCTCCTGCGCGGACACCGACTTCCTCGATGCCCGCATCGAGGTGGACGAATCGCTGCTCCGCGCGGTTGATCCCGAGGTCGACCTGGACGCCGTGCGGGCAAACCTCGCGGTCATTCCAGCGGTCTGCAGGGGCGGCCCGGAGGCCGGGCCGATCGGCGCGCTGCCGTTACGTGGACGCTTCCGATGGCTGGTCGCACCGCGCAGCACGATTATCCAGCCGTCGGATGTGCACACCGGGCGGACGAGCGACCCGGCAGCCTGTCTCGAGCACTTGATGGACCGTGTCGTGCGGCGGCGACTCTAGAGCGTGCGCGGCCTCGGTGTTCTCGAGGTGGCCGCTGATGACCCCGATGCGCGGGGCCGATTGCGATAAAGTCACCGCCGGGTGACTTCAATGATCTCTTGCCGCCGACTGTGCTCCGCTACCTTGCTGATCGCCGTTTCGGCAGCCGCGCTCTCGGCGCAGCGACTCGACGAGGCTGCCCTCGGACAACTGGCGTGGCGCGCGATCGGCCCGGCCGTCATGGGCGGGCGCATCGATGATGTGGCGGTGGACGAGCGGAACCCGAGCACCATCTACATCGGGTCCGCGTCGGGCGGCGTCTGGAAGACAACGAATAACGGCACGACCTGGACGCCGATCTTCGATCGCCAGGGCGTGGCCTCGATCGGCGACATCGCCCTGACGCCTTCGCAGCCCGATCTGGTCTGGGTCGGCACCGGCGAGCCCAACAACCGCCAGAGCTCGAGCTTCGGGGACGGCATCTACAAGTCCGTCGACGGCGGACGCACGTGGACCCATATGGGGCTCCGCGAGACGCAGCACATCGGCCGCGTCATCATCGACCCCGTCGATCCCGACATCGTCTACGTGGCCGCGATGGGGCGGTTGTGGGGCCCCAACGCCGAGCGCGGCGTGTTCAAGACGGTCGATGGCGGCCGGACCTGGACGAACGTGAAGTTCATCGACCAGGACACCGGCTTCGTCGACATGGTGATGGATCCGGCGAACCGCCAGGTGCTCTACGCGGCCGCCTATCAACGGCGCCGGGCACCCTGGGGCTTCAACGGCGGGGGCCCTGGCAGCGGGCTCTACAAGACCGCGGATGGGGGCCGCACCTGGACCAGGCTGAGCCAGGGACTACCGGCTGGCACGGTCGGCCGCATCGGCCTCGCCATCTGGCGCCGGGATCCGCGGGTGCTCTACGCCACCGTCGAGCACCGGACCGAGGGCGGCACCTTCCGGTCGGACGATGGCGGCGAGACCTGGCGGAAGATGAGCAACGTCAATCCGCGCCCGATGTACTACAGCAAGATCCACATCGACCCTACCAGCGACCAGCGACTCTACATCCTGGGCGCGTCGCTGTTCGTCTCGACGGACGGCGGACGGACCTTCACCGACCCGGTCACCGGACGCGCCGGCGCGAACGACACCATGAGCCCGACCTACGATCTGGGCGTCCATGGCGATCATCACGCGCTCTGGATCGATCCGCAGAACCCGAAGCACCTCATCCTGGGCAATGATGGCGGGCTGTATTTCTCCTACGACGGCAGCATCACCTGGGACAAGGTGAACAACCTGCCGATCGCCCAGTTCTACGGGATCAGCGTCGACATGGCGACGCCGTACAACATCTACGGCGGGCTGCAGGACACGCACTCCTTCGGCGGACCCAGCGCCACGCGCCACTATCTCGGCATCCTCAACGAGGACTGGGTGCAGATCAACACCGGCGACGGCATGTATGCGCAGGCCGATCCCAACGATCCCGACACCATCTATACCGAGTCGCAGGATGGCAACCTGTCTCGTTTCCATCGACCGACGGGCGACCGCAAACCGATCAGGCCGACCGCGCCGGCAGGCGAGCCGCCGTACCGCTTCAACTGGACATCTCCGCTGGTCATCTCGCCCCACGACTCGAAGACGCTCTACTTCGGCGGCAACCGGATCTTCCGATCGACCGATCGCGGCGAGACCTGGACGGCCGGTCCCGATCTCACGCGCGCCGAGACCCGCGACGACTTGACGGATCATGGGCGTCAAGCCCGGGCGGGAGGTGTTGGCCAACAACGATGGGGTCAGCGCGTGGGGCACCGTCACCACCCTCGCCGAATCGCCAGTGCAGGCCGGTCTGCTGTGGGCCGGCACGGACGATGGGCTGGTACAGGTGTCACGCGACGCGGGAAGGACGTGGCGGAACGTGACCGAGCGGATCGGCGGCCCGGCGCGAAAGGGCCGCATCAGTCGCGTCGAGCCGTCGCATCGCGACGCGGGGACCGTCTACGTCTCGCTCGACCGTCACCAGGACGATGACTTCGCGCCATATCTGTTCGTGTCGCGGGACTTCGGCGAAACCTGGAAGTCACTCGCGACGGGTCTCCCGCCGGTCGGCTGGATCAACGTGGTCAAGGAGCATCCGAAGGCCGTGCACGTGTTGTTCGCGGGCACTGAGACCGGGCTGTTCGTGTCGCTCGACGGCGGCGCGGGCTGGACGCGCTTCACCCACGGCTTTCCGACGGTGCCGGTGGACGATCTGGTGGTGCACCCGCGCGACCAGGATCTGATCGTGGGCACCCACGGCCGCGCCATCTACGTCCTCGACGACGTGTCGGTGGTGGCGGGTCTCACGGCGGAGGTCGCGGCATCGGAGTTGCACCTGTTTGCGCCCCGTCCCGCCATGGTCTTCCAGCCATGGAAGCACGAGAGCTACAGCGCGCAACGTGCGTTCGTCGGGCCCAATCCGCCGTATGGCGCCATCATCACCTACCACGTGAAGACCGCGTCGAAGGCCCCGGCGGCCATCACCATCCGCGACGACGAGGGTAACGTGGTACGGACCCTGGAAGGCAAAGCCGAGGCCGGGTTCAACCGCGTCGTGTGGGATCTGCGTGGCCCCGCGCCCGCCGTGCTTACCGGACAGCGCGGGCCGCTCGTGGTGCCAGGTACCTATGCCGCCGCCGTGCGCGTGGGCGAGCGCGAGTCCAAGGCTACCCTCACGGTGACGCCGGACCCGCTCGTGCAGGTGAGCGACGCCGATCGTCGGCTCCGCTACCAGTTCCTGACCGACCTGCTCGCCTTGAACGCGGGCCTCGCCGGCGCCGGAACCGACCTGCGGGCCGTGCGCGATCAGCTGACGGCCCTCGAAGATCAGATGAAGCGTGCCGCCAACGCGCCTCCGACCGTGGTCGAGGCCGCCGCGCGACTCGGCCAGACGCTCGCGGATCTGCAGGCACGCGTCGGCGGTGGTGGTGGCGGCGGAGGGGAAGAGGGCGGCGGCGGTGGTGGAGGCGGACTGCGGGGCCGCGCGTCCGCGCTCTTTGGAGAACTGGACGGGTCGGGCATTCATCAGGGGACGCTCACCGGTCCGACCGCGGGACAGCGCCAGCGGTTCGAGGCGTTGCGCAGCGATGCCTTGACGTTACGGACCGCGATCGACCGCGCGCTCGATGTCGACCTCGCCACCCTCAATGGCGAAATTGCGAAGCACAACGTGCCGCGGCTCGTGCGACCGCGTCCTTGACTCGGTGGAGCAGCGCTGCGTGGGATACTGACCGCCGCAGATGCAGTACCTGGAAATTGCGCCCGCACCCTGCCTGACGCCATTCGTGGCGGCCTTCTGGACCCTGCGTGGCACCTCGGAGGAACCGTCCTACGATCTCGTGCTGCCAGACGGGCACGCCGAGCTGGTCGTGCATCGCACCGGCCGCTTCCTCGAGTGGCAGCAATCGGGCGAGATCGCGGAGCAGCCCACGGCGTTGGTGGCGGGCGTGATGGAGCGTGCGATTGCGTTGTCACCGGCGCGGCGCTTCGAGACGGTGGGCGTGCGATTCACGGCGCACGGGTTGGCGCCGCTGTGCCGATATACGCAGAGCGCCCTCAGCAGCAGGCTCACGCCGGCCGGGGACGCGCTGTCACCGGGATTCGCACAGATCGTCGATGATGTGGCGCAGGCCGACTCGCTCGAGGAGTCATTAGCGATTCTGCAGATGGGACTGGTCCGTCTGTCCGACCGTGTCGCGCCCGCGCCGAATCGCGTAGCGGCGGCCGTGCGGCTGATCGATCGGACAGGTGGCACGATCTCGATGGATGGGCTGGTCCATCACACCGGCGCAACCTCCCGATGGCTCGAGCGGCAGTTCCAGGCCTTCGTCGGCATGCCGCCAAAGCGCTACGCGCGCGTCGTCCGCTTCCACCGCGCCGTCAGCGCGCTGGTGTCTGCGCCAGAAACGGCGGGAGCCGCCTTCGCCGTGCACCACGGCTACTACGATCAGGCGCACTTCACCGGCGAGTTCAAGGCGTTCACCGGCTGGGCGCCAAGGGCGTTCGCCAGCCAGAAGCTCGGCGAGTTGACCAGGCATTTCGTGTCGGATTCTTCCAAGACGCGGGCGCGGGCGCCGCGCGATACTGCGCGGGTTGGAGGATGAGCGTGATTCAACCGATCGTTTCGTTCGTGCTGGCGTTGTTCGTGGCGGCTGGCGCGACCGTTGCCCTGGCCGGCCGTGCCCTCATCCTGCAACCGGCGGCGTCGGTCGTGCCGGCATGGATGCTGGGGTGCTGGGCGGGCGAACGAGGCGGTGAGCGATTCCACGAGCGATGGATGCAAGCGGATCCCTCGACGCTGCTCGCGGTGAGCCTCACCGTCAAGGCAGGGAAGATGACCGCGTTCGAGTTCCTCCGCGTCGTCGTGAACGACGGCAAGGCGGTGTACGTCGCACAGCCCGGCGGCGCGCCGCCGACGGAGTTCGTCGCGACGAGCCAGACCACGGAGCGGATCGTGTTCGAGAACCCGGCCCACGACTTCCCGAAGCGCGTGATCTATCAGCGGCCCGGCCCTGACCGGCTCATGGCTTCGATCGATGGTGGCCAGGGGAGCCGGGAGCGAGCGGAGTTCGCGATGGCCCGTGAGCCCTGCGGGCGATGAGAGTGGGCGTGCCCCGCGGCATCCGTCGCTGCGGAGCCCGCCAGTGCTATCAGGAGCGCACGAAGTTCACGTTGACCGTCACGAGCACGGGGACGGGCTTCCCGCCAACCGTCGACGGTCGATACTCCCACTGCCTGACCGCGTCCAGCGCGGCCTGGTCCAGTAGCGGCACCGACTTCACGACGTGGGCGTCAGTCACCTTCCCGTCGGTGTCGATGGTCGCTTCGATCACCACCGTCCCGCCCACGCGCGCCGACTTGGCCGTGGCGGGGTAGACGGGCGCCACGTCCTTGATCTTCACGGGCTGCCGCACGTCCTTCCCTGCCCGGACGGCCGCGGCCGTCGTGGCTGCGCGCTTGGCTTCCGCGGCCTTCGCCGCCGACGCCTTGCGCTCGGCGGCCTCGCGCGCTGTGACCGCCTCGGAGGAAGCACGCTCCGCCGCGGCGGTGGTTGCCGCCGCCAACTCGCGCGCGCGGTCGTAGGATTTGACCCACTTCTGCTCCTGGACCTTCAGCTCGGTGTCGAGCGCCGCCTTGGACGTCTCGGCTTCGCGCATCGCGCCGCCGGCGTACTGAGTCGCCTGGCTGCTCCGCGCCTTCTCCAGCGCGGCATTGGCGGCGTTGATCTCCGGTTGAGGTGGTGAGCCACAGCCCGACACCAGCACCGTCACTGACAGAATCGCCATTGCTCGTGTCCACTCGAGTCGCATGATCACGGCCCTCCTTCAGACGACGAGTTCTGGACGCAGCAAGAAACGAGCCCAGACCAGCTTCGAAACACGGGCGTGGTGTGGGTAGTGCCCTCCCCATATTCGGCATCGGCGGGCGCTCCGTCGAGCCGCGAAGCTCGACGGTTGCGACTGGAGCCCAGAGAGCGCGTCCCGAGGCCCGGGGTCAGCGAAGCAGCCGCTCAGCTTCGTCCGGGGCCGGCACGCCGTCGAGCGCCCCCGCCCTGGTGCAACTGATCGCGGCCGCGGCATTGGCGAATCGCAGCAACGGCTCGGTCTGCATGCCGTGCAGCAGACCGACGACGAAGGCGCCGCGAAATACGTCGCCCGAACCTGTCGTATCCACGGCGTGGACCGAAAAGCCGTCGACCGAGACCAGGTGATCGCCATCGAGGGCCACGGCTCCGCGCGCACCCACCGTCACCGTCAGCAGGCCCGGATTCCAGGAGCGAAGTGCGCGCAACGCGCGCTCCAGGTCTCCCTCACCGGTGAGAGCCTGCGGCAGGTGCTCGGACAGGACGGGATGCGAGGCCGTGCGGACCAGCGCCTCGGTGAAGGGCGTAGGGTGATCCAGATCGGTGACGACCGGAACGCCAGCCGCGCGCGCCAGCCGCGCCGCCTCCAGGCTTGCCCTCGGATCGACATCGTCCACGAGGACGGCCCGGGCGGATCGCAGTGCCGTGGCCGGCAGATCCGCATCGGCCAGCAGCAAGCTGTCGGGACGGTCCCACAGCACCACCCGCTCGCCCGAATCGTGCTCGATGAGGATCGCGGCGAACTGATTGCCGCCCTTCTGCCGGACAATCAGCGAGAGGTCCACGCCGCGATCGGCCAGGGCCGACTCCACCCGACGGCCGTTGTCGTCTGTTCCCACGGCGCCGGCGTACGCGGCGTGCAGGCCGAACGATGCGCAGGTGGCCATGGCCGTTGCGACCTGGCCGCCACAGGAGATGGAATGGCCGGCGAGTCGGATTTTTGAGTGACGCCCGCGGAAATCCGGAGCGGCGGGGAGCCGGTAGACATAGTCGACCGAGTTGGCGCCGATGCCGATGACGTCGAACACGGGTGTTATCGTAGCCGACAAGGCGAACGCGGAATGGCGCGGGCACCTGGGACGCGGGCATTGGGGATTCAGGCAGAGGCAGAAGGCAGAGAGCAGAACGCAAAATGGAAAAGGCAGCAACGATGACGACACCGACCTCGAGCCGCCGGATCCGTTCGGCGGTGACGCTTGTGACCATCGCCTGCAGCGTCGGCGTCCAAGCGCAGGACTGGCCGCAGTGGCGCGGCCCCGCTCGTGACGGCGCCATCGCCGCGTTCAACGAGCCGGCCTCCTGGCCCGCGGCGCTGACGAAGCGCTGGCAGGTTGATGTCGGCAGTGGCTACGCCACCCCGCTCATCGTCGGCGATCGCGTCTACGCGTTCTCGAGGGAGGGCGAAGACGAGGTGCTGCGGGCACTCGACGCGGCGACGGGCAAGCAGATCTGGCGCGCGTCGTATGCCGCCGCCTTCGCGATGAATCCGGCGACCCGCCAGCACGGGCCGGGCCCGAAATCCACGCCCACCTACGCCGACGGCCGGCTCTTCACGCTCAGCATGACCGGCGTCGTGCTCGCGTTCGACGCACGTGACGGGCGCCTGCTATGGCAGGCGGCGGCGCCGGTCGTGCAGCCGCAGTACCACACGGCGATGTCGCCCGTCGTCGACGGCAGTTCGGTGGTCGCGCACATCGGCGGCCAGGATCAGGGTGCCCTCACCGCCTTCGACGTCGCCACGGGCAAGGTGCGGTGGCAGTGGACCGGCGACGGGCCTGCCTACGGCTCACCGGTCGTCACCACCATCGGTGGCGTGCGGCAGGTGGTCACGTTCACGCAGCAGAACTTCGTCGGCGGCCGAAACGCCGACGGATCGCTGCTGTGGCGCCGGCCCTACACGACGGGAGCGACGACGACGAGCCAGACGCCGGTGTTCCACAAGGACCTGGTCATCGAGTCGGGGCGCGGGAACGGCATCACGGCGTTCCGCCCGGTGGTGGCCAACGGCACGTGGACCACACCCAACGTCTGGCACACGGATGAAGTTTCGGTCCACTTGAGCGACGTGGTCGCGGTGGACGGCGTCATTTACGGGCTGTCGCATCTGAACCGCGGCCAGTACTTCGCGCTCGACCTCGACTCGGGCAAGGTCCTCTGGAAGGGCGAGCCCCGTCGCGCCGAGCATGCCGCGATCGCTAGCGCCGGCCGGACGCTCTTCTCGCTCGAGGACGATGGGGAACTGGTGGTAATGCGGGCGAGCCGTACCGGCTTCGAGCAGGTGACCCGCTACGAAGTGGCCACCAGCGCGACATGGGCGCAGCCAGCGATCAGCCGCAACCGGATCTTCGTCCGGGACGTCTCGACGCTCGCTTTGTGGACGTTGGAGTAGCCGGGAACCGGCAACCGGCAACCGGAAACCGGCAGCCGGGAACCGGCAACCGGGAACCGCGAACCGGCGGTCGGGAGCCGGCAACCGGCAGTCGGGAACCGCGATCCGGCAGTCGGCAACCGGGAACCGGCAACCGGCAGACGGGCGAACCGACCCAAGCACGCCGAGACCCAAGACCCAGGATCCAGCCCCCCGGACCCAGGACCCAGGACCCAAGACCCAGGACCCCACCCCATGACCTCGACCTCACGCCGCCAGGCTCGTTCGGTCCTGCTCGGTCTCGTCCTCGTGGCGGCCACGGTGCTGGCGCAGGAGGACCCCGCCCGTATCGTCGACGAGCAGATCGGGCGGATCTTCGATGCGAACGAGTACGCCGTGCCACGCTTCGGGCCGGCGCGCTGGCGGCCGGACGGGATCAGCTACGCCGTCGTGGAGCGCGGCGCCTCGGCCGATGCCGGGTCGGACATCGTGCGCTACGACGCCGCCTCCGGCGCGCGCGAGGTGCTGGTGGGCGCCGCCAGGATGGTGGTGCCAGGACAGGGCACGCCGCTCTCCATCGATGACTACGCGTGGTCGACCGATGGGACCCGCTTGCTGATCTTTACGAACACGAAGAAAGTGTGGCGGCTGAATACGCGCGGCGACTACTGGGTCGTTGACCTGAAGGGCGGTGCGCCTCGGAAACTGGGTGGACCGTCGGCGCCCGCGTCGTCGCTGATGTTCGCGAAGTTCTCGCCCGACGGGACCGACGTGGCCTACGTGCGTGCGAACGACATCTACGTCGAGCGGATTGCGGACGGCAGGATCACGCAGCTCACCAAGGATGGGTCCGAGACCACCATCAACGGCACCTCCGATTGGGTGTACGAGGAGGAGCTCGCGGTCCGGGACGGGTTCCGCTGGAGCCCGGACGGCAAGTCCATTGCGTACTGGCAGTTCGACACCACGGGAGTCGGGGTCTTCTCGCTCGTGAACAACACCGACACGCTGTACCCGGTGATCACGCGCATCCCATATCCCAAGGTCGGGACGACGAACTCTGCGGCACGAATCGGCGTGATCTCGGCCGACGGCGGCAAGACGAAGTGGATGCAGACGCCGGGCGACCCGCGGCAGACCTATCTGGCGCGGCTCGAGTGGGTGGACGAGCGTACCGTCTCGATGCAGCAATTGAATCGGCTGCAGAACGAGAACGACTTCCTCCTGGGCGATGCCCGTTCCGGTGAGGTGCACCGCGCATATCGCGACGAGGACAAGGCATGGGTGGAGGTCGTTGACGGCATCGAGTGGATTGACGAAAGCCGCGCGTTCCTCTGGGTGACGGAGCGCGACGGCTGGCGCCACGTGTACCGAGTGCCGGGAGGATCTCGAAAGCGCCAGAACCCGGCGCCCCCCGCGAACATCGAGAATCCCGTTCTCTTGACCCGCTTCGACGCCGACGTCATCGAGCTGCTGGGCGTCGACGAGGCTGGTGGGTGGATCTACTTCACGGCCTCGCCCGACAACGCCACGCAGCAGTACCTGTATCGTGCGCGCGCGGACGGCACCGGCACGCCCGAGCGCGTCACGCCACGCGATCAGCCGGGCAGGCACACCTACGTGCTGTCTCCGGGCGCGAAGATGGCGTTTCACACCTGGTCCCGGTTCGAGACCCCTCCGGTCACCGAAGTCATCGACCTTCCCGGACACGCCAGCCGGCGCGCGCTCACCAACCCGAAGGCGGTCGCAGACAAGGTGGCCCCGCTGCTCCGACCGGCCGCGGAGTTCTTCACGGTCGATATCGGTGGCGTCACGCTCGATGGCTGGATGCTGAAGCCGCCGGCCTTCGACGCGGCGAAGAAGTACCCGGTCATCGTGCACGTCTACGGCGAGCCGGCGGGGCAGACGGTGCTGGATGGCTGGGGCGGCGGCACGCTGCTCTTCCACCGCGCGCTCGCCGACGCCGGCTACGTGGTGATGAGCGTCGACAATCGCGGCACGCCCGCGCCCAAGGGGGCGGCCTGGCGCAAGGTGGTCTACGGCACGGTCGGCGATCTCTCGTCCAGGGATCAGGCCGCGGCGGTGCGCGCGCTGACGGCGCGCCATCCGTATCTGGACGCGACGCGCGTGGGAGTGTGGGGCTGGAGCGGTGGTGGGTCGAACACGCTGAACACGATGTTCCGTTTCCCTGACGTATTTCAGGTCGGCGTCTCGGTCGCCCCGGTCCCCGACCAGAAGCTGTACGACACGATCTATCAGGAGCGCTACATGGGCCTGCCGCAGGACAACGCGGAGGGCTACCGTGTCGGCTCGCCCATCAACTTCGCTGAGGGGCTGAGAGGCCGGTTGCTGGTCATCCACGGAACCGGCGACGACAACGTCCACTACCAGGGCACCGAGCGGCTGATCAACCGGCTCATCGAGCTGCGGAAGCCCGTGGACGTGATGG
Source organism: Vicinamibacterales bacterium (assembly GCA_035538015.1). Lineage (GTDB taxonomy): Bacteria > Acidobacteriota > Vicinamibacteria > Vicinamibacterales > UBA2999 > VFZN01. Next base: position 1,287 of record DATLLC010000265.1, on the reverse strand, counting down.
TGTATCCCAACCGGACGCACGCGATCAGCGAGGGCCCCGGAACGAGCGCGCACATCTACCGCGCCATCGCGAGGTATTTCCTGGAGCGCCTGCCGCCCGGCCCGAAGTAGCCTCACGCCGGGCGCCAGGTTGAATCGCATGGCTCGGTGAGCCTCACGTCACGCTGACCGGATCCCGCCTTCGTGGCCGGTCCACGCTGCGAGAGCCTGAACGACCGCGGGACGCCACCTCCGTAAGGCCACCCCAACGCGCACACTCCGCGCGTCGGGGACCCCGGGCGGTGGCTCGCTCCCCCCAGCTTTCTCGCGTGGACAGTTCTCGGTGTCGGCCACTGCGGAGGCTCCTTCTGGCCGTTTCTTCGGCCATGCAAGTGACCGAGGTGGCAGCGCCTCGTCCGGGCGTCCGCGAGGTCAGCCGGTCAAGCTCCCCGCCGTGACGGTCAGGACGACCCGCACAAAAGGGCCGTGCCTTCGTGACCGACGGGTCGCTTGTCGGTAAGGGCACGCATCGGCTGACCTCGAGGCCGCTCCAGGCCGAGGCGCTGCCACCCCGGTCCAGACGGCGCGGGACCCCGGTGTGGCTCGCGTCACGCTGACCGGAGCGGGGCCGCCGGATTGTCGGCGGAAACCGACTACGCTCGATTCTGTCGCGCGAGAATGCCCCCGTCTTTCGTCGATTCGGTTTGGCGTCATCCTTGCTAGAGGTCGATCACGAGCCGAACCAGCCTGAGCGCCCACCGTCCCTAGGAGAGACACCGATGCGACGACCTCTACCGCTGCTGTTTGCCGTCGGCTTCTTGGCGGCATGGGCCGTACCGGCGTTGGCCCAGGACGCGAAAGTGGCCAAGGGAGCGACGCTGTTTGCCGATCAGAAGTGCACGCTGTGCCATGCCGTGGCCGGCAAGGGCAACGTGAAGCGCCCGCTCGACGACGCGGGTACCCGGCTCGATGCGGCCACGGTGAAGCTCTGGCTTACCGATCCAAAGGCGGCCGAAGCGAAGACCGGCAAGAAGGGCACGCCCACGATGAAGTCCTTCGCGACACTGCCGCAGGAGGACATCGATGCCCTGGTGGCGTATGTGATGAGCCTTAAGTGATCAGGGATCAGGGATCAGGGATCAGGGGGTCAGGGATCAAGGATCAAGGGGGCAGGGGCAGCGATCAGTGGGGACGACCCTGATCCCTGACCCCTGATCCCTGATCCCTGATCCCTGATCACTTAAGGCTCATCACATACGCCACCAGGGCATCGATGTCCTCCTGCGGCAGTGTCGCGAAGGACTTCATC